>JAYVLG010000184.1:0-21378 GCA_043759595.1 Sulfurirhabdus sp.
CCTGCCCATGCCGCTTCGCCATCTGGAGTCCCTCCGAAAAAGAACCAAGATTGCACGGGTTTAGCGGAAAACTACAGGTGGAGCGGCTGGCCGCTTACCGTAATTGAGCATACTGCTCCTCGTCTGGTATGGATCCGTACATAATTGCTTCACGTGCTCGCACGACGGCATTGGTACGCTTGACCAACGACTTTATTTCGTTGTCGTACTCTCGTGCAATAAAGACTAAGCCTATAAATCGTTGTTCGTTCCCGAGTTTTTCACCGCACACCCCACTGCGAATCACTATAAGTTCGCCCCTGACTGCATTTGTAATAAGGTTCTCTAAAGTCGCGTCAAACTCAAATCGTGTTAGCACTTCTTTGTTTAGTCTTTTGTTTATTAAATTTGCATTCGCGACTGGCGTTGGAACATTTAATATCTCGCTCATTGCCGGAAAGATATCTAGCGTTTCACATTGAGCTGAAAGTGGGGCAATGCAAAAAAAGAGGGGTATAAACCACCGCATTTCTAAACTCCTAATAGGTTAATATACGGACGTCAGCGTCCGTATAACAATTATTATTTAGTGTACTAATTATGCTTGCTTAATGGACTGATCTGCAATAACTTTTATTTCCCTGCGTCTTTATAATAACCCCCAATCGTACGGACAGCTCGGCCTGTTTTTTTGCTTGGATTGGATGGGGCCGCTTTAGGCGCATAAGCAGATATCGGCTCGTGATGGCTGAGGGTCTGAAATTGGCACACAGGCGAACAGAAATATTGCTTAGTAACCTACAAAACTGGGTAAGCTACCAGATATCACTACATGCATATTAGACAAAAGGGTTTTTTATTCCAACACCCGTCCCACGAAAGTCTTCGACGTTTCGGGTAACCACTGTCAAGTTGTATATTAATGCAATAGCGGCAATCTGTTTGTTTATCGGATGTGCATGGTGCGGCGACATCAATCGACCCCAGACTTGAGCGCATTCTGTATCGAAGTCTAGAATTCTATCTGCATAGTCGGCAACGACAATATCAAGCCACTTTTCAAGTTCATTGGCTTGAGGAAGATCACCCCGGTGCCGGATGTTTTCCTGCCCTCGCCGAATTTCACCTATCGTTTGCACCGAAAGGTAGAGGCTAGCAGCATCAGTTTCCTGGAAAAACTGCTGCACGCCAAGGTTTGCTTTTTTTCCCTTGCGAGCTTCGCTGATAACATTGGTGTCCACTAAGTACATGTGGAGAATTATTTGTTCCGGAAATTGAAGTCAGCATCCTCACCAACATTTGGCATGCTTGAAAAAACTTCGGCAACAGATCGACGTTTCGGACGTTGCAGCACCGCTTTTAAAATCTCACGATGCTCGGCTTCCGCGCTTCTACCATGAGATGCGGCCAATTGCTTTAGCGCCAGGGCAATATCTTCATCCACATTGCGAACGACAAGATTAGTAGCCATACTGACCTCCTTGTTTGTAATCATTGATAGCATCCTACCAAAGCAATGATTGCACTGCAATCAAAATTTCACAAGTTGATCGCGCTTCAGGAATGAGTATATTAACACTTAAAAAATACGCTAAGTACTGATGAGGCTACACAACTAAACCATTTAAAAGCAGTTAATTAAATTAACCCTTAGTAAGATCCTTCACATACCAGTCCATCGCAGTAGTCAGTCCCTGAGCAATAGTATGGCTAGGCTCATAACCCAGCAACGTTTGCGCTTTGGAAATATCCGCCAAAGAATGCCGTACATCCCCTGCACGGAAATCCCGATGAATCGGACTGGCTTTTTGCAAATGCGGGAACTGCCCTGCTAGGCGTTCACGTATCATTTCATATAGCTGATTCAGGCTGGTGCGCTCCCCAACGGCTACGTTGTAGACCTGATTCGCTGCATCCGGGTGTTCTGCCACTGCTGCCAGCAGATTGATCTGCACGGTATTGTCGATGTAACAGAAGTCCCGGCTGGTTTCACCATCGCCATTGATATAAACCGGTTCACTTTTGATCATGCTGGAAACCCATTTCGGGATCACGGCTGCATAGGCGCCTTCCGGGTCCTGACGCTGCCCAAAAATATTAAAATAGCGCAGCCCGATACATTTGAAGCCGTAACTGCGGGCAAACACGTCTGCATACAATTCGTTGACGTATTTGGTAACTGCGTAGGGGGACAACGGTTTACCAATTAAATCTTCCACTTTGGGCAAGCCGGGGTGGTCGCCATAGGTTGAGCTGGAAGCGGCATAAACAAAGCGTTTTACTCCGGCATCTCTCGCTGCCACCAGCATATTGAGGAAACCGCTGATATTGTTTGCATTGGTCAGTATCGGGTCTTCCAGTGAGCGGGGCACGGATCCCAGAGCGGCCTCATGCAATATGTAATCTGCGCCCACGCAGGCTGCCTGACAGTGTTCCAGATTGCGGATATCGCCCTCTATCAGACGGAAGTTCTGCCATTGTGCTGAGGTAACCAGCGCTTTAACCTGTTCCAGATTATGGTGGTGACCTGTAGAAAAATTATCCAGCCCGACCACTTTCTGGTTCAGCTTGAGCAGGGTTTCCAGCAGATTGGAGCCGATAAAACCCGCCACGCCAGTGACGACCCAGCTGGCCGGTTGCTGCATGAGTTTTGCTGTGATTTCCTGATACTTTGTCATTGCGTTCCTGATCTGATTATTTCGATTACAGCCGCCAAGTGGTTAACCCTGCCTGATTGTAAGTATTCAGGTCAAACTGGGATTTGATGTCGATAAAGCAACCGTTTTTTACGACTTTGGCCAAATAATCACTGGTGGGTTTAGCCAGATATTCTTTGTGCGCAACGGCCACGACGATGGCATCGGCGACTGGCAGGTTTTCCCATGCCACCAGATCCAGTCCGTATTCATGTTTAGCTTCTGCCGCATCGGATACCGGATCATGCACATAAACTTCAATTCCATAGGTCTTGAGTTCGTTGATGACATCAATCACTTTGGAGTTGCGCAAATCCGCACAGTTTTCCTTGAAGGTCAGGCCCAGCAAATTCACTTTTGCGCCTTTGACATGGCTGCCAGCACGAATCATGTTTTTGACGGTTTGCTCGGCAATGAACTTGCCCATACCGTCATTAATACGGCGGCCAGCCAGAATGACCTGGGGATGGTAGCCGAGCATGTCCGCTTTATGGGTGAGGTAGTAGGGATCGACACCGATGCAATGACCGCCTACCAGGCCCGGACGGAACGGCAGGAAGTTCCACTTGGTGCCGGCAGCTTGCAGGACTTCCAGGGTGTCGATGCCGATCTTGTCGAAGATGATGGCCAGTTCGTTCATCAAGGCGATGTTGAGATCGCGCTGGGTGTTTTCGATAACTTTGGCGGCTTCTGCCACTTTGACGCTGGAGGCACGATGGACGCCGGCTGTGATAACGGTTTCGTAGAGCTGGGCGACTTTTTCCAGGGTGTCAGCATCGTCGCCGGATACCACTTTCAGGATTTTGGTGACGGTGTGTTCTTTATCACCGGGGTTGATCCGTTCCGGTGAATAGCCCACATGAAAGTCTTGCTTCCACTTGAGGCCGGATTCTTTTTCCAGTATCGGGACGCAAATTTCTTCGGTGGCGCCGGGGTAGACAGTAGACTCATAAATGACGATGGCGCCTTTTTTCATGTGGCGGCCGACACTGGTGCTGGAGCCGACCAGCGGGCTGAAATCGGGCTGGTGCGCTTCATCTACGGGAGTAGGCACCGCTACAATGATGTAGTCGGCCTTGCCGAGCAGTGCGGGGTCGGTCGTAACGGTGAGATTGGTGGAAGATTTCAAATCTTCAGGCGTCATTTCACCGGTAGGGTCGCAAAAGCGTTTGTAGCTTTCGATTTTTTCGACGGACAGGTCAAAACCGATGGTTTCCATTTTCTTGCCAAACTCGACTGCCAGGGGCAAACCCACATAACCTAATCCTACAACTGCGACGATGCTCATAACTCTCCCTTATTTTTTGTTGTTAGCACAAACACATAAAAACTACTTTATGTCCGTGACAATGCATTATGCTATAACAAATTGTAATCAATCCTGATAGATTGTTATAGCAATTCTGCTTTTAATGGCAAAAAATTATTACTTTGCATGCTTTGGAGAAGATATGACTTGTTTTAATGCCAACGTTTTCACCCGCACTTATCGCGGTACAGTTTCATTAACCAAGTCTGTTTTTGTCAGCCTGTTTGTACTCACTTTAACTGCCGGTTTCTCTGCGGTCAGCGCAGACAATGCCCTCTCGCAAACCATTGAAAAAATCAGGCCTTCTATTGTTGGCATTGGCACAGTGATGCAAACCCGCTCACCCCCAGCCAGCTTCCGCGGTACCGGGTTTGTCGTAGGGGACGGACTTCATATCATCACCAATGCCCATGTGGTTTCACCTTTGCTGGATACAGAACAAAAAGAGATACTGGCCATTTTTGTCGGACGAGGCGAGTCTGCTCAGGCTCGCCAGGCAACAAAAGTCGCAGTGGATGCAGAACATGATCTGGCATTATTAAAAATCACTGGGGCACCCTTGCCTGCAATGACCATTGGCGACTCAAATTCTGCCAAAGAAGGGGACGAATTTGCTTTCACCGGATTTCCTATCGGCATGGTTTTAGGTCTTTATCCGGTTACACACCGCGCAACGGTTTCCGCCCTCACGCCTATTGTTACGCCGGCACTTTCCGCCAGACAATTGGACGCAAAATCATTGAAACGAATCCGCACGCCATTTGAGGTATTCCAGCTGGATGCTACAGCCTACCCTGGCAATAGCGGCAGCCCTTTGTATGACCCGGCAACTGGCAAGGTTTACGGTATCATCAATATGGTATTTGTTAAGGGAACGAAAGAAAACGCCATCACCAATCCTAGTGGTATTGCGTACGCCATACCGGCCAATTACATCTATGCGATCATGCAGCAGAACCCCTGATAAGCTGATATCAGGAGCAAACAAAGCACTTACTCTATTTTGAAACTCTCCAGCTGCCCTGGAACAATAGCTTGCCATCCAAGCCGATCTCTCAAAATGCCAGCAAATTCCTGAGCAGTACCGGCTTCACCATGCACCACAAATATTTGGCCCGGGGGCTTGCGAAAATGGCCAAGCCAGCCTAACAAGGCTTTCTGGTCTGCATGGGCCGACAATCCACCTATCGTGTATATATCGGCACGCACAGGGATTGCCTCTTTGAAGATATTCACCACTTTCACGCCATCAACAATACGGCGACCCAATGTACCCTCAGCCTGAAAACCGGTGATCAGAATGGTGCTTTCTTTGCGCCCAAGGTTATAGCGCAGATGATGCTTGATACGCCCTGCATCGCACATACCGCTGGCCGAAATGATAATCGCACCTCCGCGAATGTCATTCAACGCCATGGACTCTTCTACATCTTCTACAAAATTGATTTTGGGAAAATCATGCTGCGTTCGCCCCCACTCCATCAGTTGCCTGGCCTCTTTATCCAGAAGTTCGAAATGCTTCAGGGTGATTTGCGTTGCTTTGGTTGCCATTGGCGAATCTACGTAAATTTGCATATGATTGCCAATTTTTCCCTGGCGTATCAGATCACCCAGCAAATAGATAATGTCCTGGGTGCGGCCCACTGCAAATGCAGGAATAATCACATTACCGTGTTTGCGTTGCAGGGTATCATTGATGGCAAACGCCAACTCATCAAGCGTTTCTTCCATTCCCTTGTGCAGGCGATTTCCGTAGGTAGATTCAACAATCAGCACATCGGTTTCTGCTATCCCATGAGGATCTTGCATCAGTGGATGACCTGGCTGGCCCAAATCACCGGAAAATACTATCTTGCGCTCTTTTCCGTTTTCTTTTAGCCAAATCTCGATAATTGAAGATCCCAGAATATGACCTGCATCCTGAAAACGACATTTCACTACAGCATGAGGATTAACGTCTTCGCCATATGCCACAGGCTGGAGCTTCTTCAGACAATCCTGTGCTTGTGCAACGGTATAAAGCGGGGCGGTTTCATGCTTCAGTTTTTTTCTGACTTTACGGCGCTGATAATCGGCCCGCTCCGCTTCTTTTTCCTGTATATAAGCACTATCAGGCAACATGACGCCTAGCAGGTCAGCGGTAGCAGAAGTGGTAAAAATCGGACCACGAAATCCAAAAGCAACCAGTCTGGGTAAAAGGCCGGAATGATCAATGTGCGCATGGGTCAACAGCACAAAATCCAGCGAGCGCGGATCAAAATCCAGGGCATCCCGATTTTTGCGGTCAGCCTCCCTTCCCCCTTGAAACATACCGCAATCCACCAGAAAACGTACTTCGTCCGTTTCTACCAGATAACAGGAGCCGGTAACCTCACGTGCTGCACCAAAAAAAGTTAGTTTCATACTTCTCTCCCCTCGCCTTTTTCTTCGTAAGTTTTACCATCCCGAATATGGTAAATGCGTTTAAAAGTCGGAATGATTTTTTCATCGTGGGTGACCACAATGATTGCCGTTTGATATTGCTGCGCCAAACGGTTCAGAATTTTGATTACAGCCAGTGCCCGCTCGCTGTCCAGCGGTGCGGTAGGTTCATCGGCCAGAATGATGGGTGGTTTATTCGCCAGTGCCCGGGCAATGGCCACCCGCTGCTGCTCGCCCCCGGACAAGGCTGAAACCTGCGCCTTCGCGCGGTGTGCTACATCCAGTGCTGTGAGCATTTCCATCGCACGCGCCCGTGCTTTTTCATTGGACACCCCTGCCAGCATGGGTAACAGCGCAACATTATCTGTCGCATCCAGGAAAGGGATCAAATAGGGTGCCTGAAACACAAAACCGATGCTATCCCGGCGCAATACCTGTAAATCGCTTACTTTCCAGCCTTCATCGTATATGACTTTCCCACCCAGCGTAAAGCGACCTGCAGTGGGCTCTATCACCGCACCCAGACATTTCAGCAATGTTGACTTTCCCGATCCACTAGGCCCAATCAACCCTACCACTTCTCCGGGGTAAATGACCATATCCACGCCTTTCAACGCATCCACAGCCGTATCACCGCTGCCATAACGCTTCACCATGCCTTCGATTAAAATGGCAGGCTGCACGCTTGTTTCTAGATTAGTTATGGTCATTGCATTTTCCATACATTACCCACCAATTGCCTCTGCCGGATCAATCCGCAGCGCAGCGCGAATAGCCAATACACTTGACAGTGCACACATGACCATGGTGAGTATAAATGCCCGCACGGCATCTCCGGATTCCAGCAGGATATACTTGGGGAAAAACGGCGCCCACAACGTTGCCGCAAATTTACCCACAAAAAATCCGATGATGCCCAACCCTAACGCTTCCTGCAGGATCATGGCAGCAATGGTTTTATTTTTTGTGCCAATCAATTTCAGCACGGCAATCTCTTTTATCTTGCTCAACGTCATCGTGTAGATGATAAAAGCAACGATTGTGGCACTAACTACAGCTAAAATCATTAAAAATAGCCCTATCTGCTTGGCAGCGGTTGCTATCAGCTTGGCAACCAATATCTCTTCCATATCGGCGCTGGTATAGGCCTGCATATGTTTCCAGCGCTTGATATTATCAGCCACAACTTGCGCATCCGAGTCAGGTAACACTCTCACCAGCACAGCATTGACATTGTGATTTGAAAACTGGTTAGCTTCTACGGCAGCCAGCACACCCAATGCACCAGGGCGATTCAGCGCCGGGTTGGCCGCCAACCGGTTGCGTTCATTCACGATTGCATCATTATCCTTAAGAAATTGGGCTTCCTGGGCATCTTTCAGGGAAATAAACACCATGGGATCACCATTGCTGGATACCATGCGCTTAGTTAATCCAACCACAGTATAGTCGTTACGACGAATACGGATTTTATCACCCACTTTAAAGCCCGTTTTGCTATCCACTATGGCTTCGTAGTGAGGACGCGTAATTGGCCGACCTGCCGTAAGAAAAGCAGGCTCACCCAAATGCCCCGGTTCGAATCCGGAAATCATGACGCGCTGATCTTTACCTCCCTGTTTCACTTGCATGGTAAGGAACGTTGCATTCCCCACCTCTGCCACTCCAGATATGCCCAGGATGCTACGATAAACATCGTCATGCAGGCTGGATGGTTCGGCGAAAGGCCCCAATGTGCCTTCCTGTACCACCCAAATATCGGCTTGAGTCGCGTGCAGCAACACCTTGGCATCGTCCACCATCCCGCGATAGACTCCAGCCATAGTCAGCGTGACACCGATCAACAAACCCAGACCCATACCTGTAAGCAGGTAGCGTCCCAGTGTGTGTGCAATATCACGGCGCGCTAGGTTAATCACTGCTTTGTTGCTCCCGCACTTTCATGCCTTCACGCAATTGAGCACTGCTATATACAATGACCTTATCGCCCTTCTTCAAGCCATTTTTAAGCTGGGCTTTCCCGTCCAAGGTCTGAATCCCCACTTGCACCGGAACAAACTTGGATTTTCCTTCTGTAATTTGCCACACCCCGGTTTGACTATCTTGTTTTTTCACTGCCGCACTAGGCACATTCAGCACATCTTTTGCGTTTTCCTGTTGTATCGTCACCTCTGCCAATTCCCCGAGATAAAGCCTTTTTGGGGGATGCACAAAAGATACATTAATCACGCGTTCTTCTGTCACGCTATCACTTTGCATTTCTATACGTGTTACTTGTCCAGCCAGGGTTTCATTCTGGCTTGAACGCAATACAATTTGCGCAGACTGACCTTTTGCAACTCCCCGTGCCTGGGCCTGATCTACCCGCGCTCTCACCCACAAACTGTCAGGATCAACCAGATGAAATACCGCTTGCCCTGCTACTACTGTCGTCCCCGGCTCAGCATCACGCGAAACCACCAACCCATCAGCGTTACTAACCAATTTCAGGTTATCACGCTGTTTTAGTAATCCTGCGCGCTCTGCTACTGCTTTTTCCGCATCCTTTCTTGCTGCAACCACACCGGAACGTGCAGCCTCAAGTGCAGCTTCTGCGATTTGCGCTTCATTCTGGCGGCTTTCGGCCATTTCATTACTAACAAAGTTTTTTGCGACCAATGCCTTATAGCGCGATGCATTTGCCTGTGCCAATCGGTATCTGCTTTGCGCTTCTTTTTCCTGTGCTGTCGCTATCCAAACCGATTGTTGAGCCCGTTGCGCAGCACTTTCCGTAGCACGAATGCGCTGCTCAAAATCTACCGGGTCCATTTCAGCCAATACCTGCCCGGCTTTCACCAAATCCCACTGATCCACCATCACTTTTAGTAGTCGCCCTCCCTGCGTTGGACCTATCGTATAGGATAAACGCGCCTCTACCGTCCCGATCCCGGATATACTGGCACGCAAATCCCCTTGTTCAACGCTGGCCGTAACAACCGTAATGGGTGCCAAAGGACCACGATGCGTTATCAGCCACCCCAGACTCGCCAGAAATAACAATGCGCCTCCGGCTAAAGCATAAGATTTCCAATTCTTGATCATTTTCTCTGAACCCTTTTGATTGTATTTTTTACTCGTTATTTATGAAGAGCAGGATAAGGTTCGTTTTGAATCTGATAAATAGTATGGCATGCAACACATTTCTGTAATGTACTGGCAAGCTGCGTCATGGAATGTTTCATGTCACCCATACTTTCCGCATCCATGGCAATCTGGTCAAAATCGCCATGTACGCTAAAGCCAAGTTGCTTGAACTCCATCGGCAATTTAGCGCGCAGTGCCGGTGGCACCTCATGCACCGCCGCTTTTCCTAACGAGCGCGCTGCCTGAGCCAAGGCTTTAGCATCTTCTCTCGCAAAAGCATCCGTCATGAGTTGAACCCCACTCAAAAACTGACGCATCTCCAACAGCACTACTGCGCGTTCGCTGGGTGCCAGAACCATTACAGTGCGTTCGTCTACCGGTTGCACATGATTTTCGTGTTTTTTCTCATCTGCCATTACACTCGTGACTGACAGGGATAGCCCTAACAATGCACAGCATGACATGACTTTCATACTCATTAACATATCAATTCCTCCTTCCAAAATTAAGATACTTCTTTCGATACACTTTGTTACACTCTTACGCTACACATATAAATAGGAAACACTTTTCGTGCTTCTTCCATGAGTGTTCGCTTCCCCCTGAATAGTGAAGATTGAATCACCAAACCCTGGATCATGCCGATATACAAGGTTGCCGCCCCTTCCTCATCCAGCGCCGCATTAGCGATTCCCTGGTTTTTTGCTTCTGCCAGTAACCCGGCAATTTTGGCCTCATACCCTGTCATGATTTCCTGAATCAGCTGTTTTAATTTAACGCTTTTGGTGTGCAGGCGTTCAGAGAACAACAAGCGGGGAATGGCCGGATGCTTGCTGATAAAGGCAATATGAGCAAAAAACATCCTTTCCAATGAATCCAGTGGGTCCGTGCCTTCCTCGGCAGCCTTCCCCACCACCTTCATCAAACGGCCACGAATCCACTGCATGACTGCAAACCAGATATCATCCTTGGTAGCAAAATGACGAAAAATCGCCCCCTGAGTCAATCCCATGGCATCCGCCATATCCTTGGTGGTGACTTCATCTACACCACGCTCCGCCGCAAGATCCACCGCCACCTTGACGATTTCTTCCTGTCGCTCTTCCGCTGAAAGCCTCTGTCTTATTGCACTCATAGAAAAACCACGCACTAGATAGTAATTGATTACTATCTTAGTAAAAAGCATTCGAGATGTCAATATCTTGTTTAATGGAGATCTAGACTGTTTTGATGATTTCCAGCGTTCGTTCTACCAACAACTGCATTTCATCATTGGTTATCACATAGGGCGGCATAAAATATACCGTATTACCTATCGGGCGCAGCAATAGCTCATGCGACAAGGCATTTAAATAGAAGTTTTTTGCAAAATCTGGAGCTGCGTTATCCACTTCAAAAGCCCAGATCATACCAATCTGACGAAAGTTTTTTACCATGGGGTGGTCACGCAACGGAATTATAAGTTCATTAATCTGAGTAGTTTTCTTTCGATTACGCTCTATTACATTATCCTGCTCAAAAATATCCAGCGTCGCCAGAGCGGCCCGACACGCCAATGCATTCCCGGTATAGGAATGAGAGTGTAAAAATCCGCGGGTAATTTCATCATCGTAAAATGTCTGATAAACACCATCATGTGTCATCACGACTGACAAAGGTAAATACCCTCCGGTAATCCCTTTGGATAAACACAAAAAATCTGGCTGAATTCTAGCTTGTTCACAGGCAAACAACGTTCCTGTGCGCCCAAATCCGACGGCAATTTCATCCGCAATCAAATGGACCTCATATTGATCACATATCTCTCGCGCACGTTTAAGATATACAGGGTGATACATGCCCATGCCAGCCGCACACTGCACCAAAGGTTCCAGTATTAACGCGGCAATGTATTCGTGGTGCTTGCTAATGTGGTTCTCAAGCGATGTTGCGCAACGTAGAGCATACGCTTCTGGTGTTTCGCCGGCAGAAGCATACCGCCAGTCCGGCGTTGGTACTTGCACGCTTTGCCTTAACAAAGGTGCATAGATATCTTTAAATAACGCTACATCAGTCACTGACAGTGCACCCAATGTTTCGCCGTGATAACTGTTTTGCAAGCTGACAAAACCAGTTTTCTTTGGTTTCCCCCGATTGCGCCAGCTATGAAAGCTCATCTTCAGAGCAATCTCGGTAGCCGAAGCCCCATCCGAACCATAGAAACAGTGTCCCAGATTACCCGGCGCCAATTGGCTTAGCCGCTCAGACAATTGAATGACAGGCTCATGGGTAAAGCCTGCCAGGATGACGTGCTCCAGCTTATCCAGCTGATCTTTCAATGCTGCGTTAATGCGTGGGTTGCAATGCCCAAACAAATTTACCCACCAGGAGCTGACGGCATCCAGATAGCGATTCCCATCAAAATCATACAGCCACATGCCACTGCCACGGGAAATCGGCACCAGCGGTAAGGTTTCATGCTGCTTCATCTGGGTGCAGGGATGCCACACAGCCGTTAGGCTACGTTCAAGAAAAGCCTTATTACTCATAAACTTCACAAATCCTTCTTGTATTTTTCACATTTCACTACTATTATTAGCACTCGTCGGGTGAGAGTGCTAATAACACCCCACCCCTTTAAGATTATGGCGCGGCAAACATGCCACGTCACCGCTTGTGCAAATACTGGACTGGCCTCGCGGCCTTCTTAGCATTGCACTGGCAAACAAACCATATTGTTTTTAAGGAGAATGCACAATGAAAATTCGCCCATTGCATGACCGCGTTATTGTCAGACGCTTAGAAGAAGAACGCAAGACCGCATCCGGAATCGTTATTCCTGATTCAGCAACAGAGAAGCCAGACCAAGGTGAAATTCTTGCTGTAGGCAAGGGAAAAATCCTGGAAAACGGTGAAGTTCGCGCCCTGGATGTCAAGGTTGGCGACAAAGTTCTGTTCGGAAAGTATTCCGGCCAGGCCGTTAAGGTTGAAGGCGAAGAACTGCTCGTGATGCGCGAAGAAGACATCATGGGTGTGGTTGAGAAGTAAAGCATCAAATTGCAACTAAAACCTCCCTCTCGGGAAGATTTCAACAATTTGACTATTAAAGAATTCTAGGAGAATCAAATGCCTGCAAAAGACGTAAAATTTGGCGATTCAGCTCGCCACAAAATGGTTGCCGGTGTAAATGTACTGGCCGATGCCGTTAAAGTCACCTTGGGCCCTAAAGGCCGTAACGTGGTTCTGGATCGTGCCTTTGGCGCCCCAACCATCACCAAGGACGGTGTATCTGTTGCCAAAGAAATCGAACTGAAAGACAAGTTTGAAAACATGGGCGCGCAAATGGTTAAGGAAGTGGCTAGCAAGACTTCCGACGTAGCAGGTGACGGTACCACTACTGCTACCGTTCTGGCTCAGGCCATTCTGAAGGAAGGCATGAAGTATGTTGCCGCCGGTATGAACCCTATGGACTTGAAGCGCGGTATCGACAAAGCAGTTCTTGCAACAGTTGAAGAATTGAAAAAGATTTCCAAGCCTTGCACCACCACCAAAGAAATCGCGCAAGTAGGTAGTATTTCTGCCAACTCAGATTCCAATATTGGTGACATCATCGCTCAAGCCATGGACAAAGTTGGTAAAGAAGGCGTGATTACCGTTGAAGATGGTTCAGGTCTGGAAAACGAACTGGATGTAGTGGAAGGGATGCAGTTTGATCGCGGTTACCTCTCTCCTTACTTCATCAACAGCCCGGAAAAACAAATCGCTGCGCTGGAAACCCCTTACGTGCTACTGCATGACAAGAAAATTTCCAACATCCGTGATTTGCTTCCCGTACTGGAACAAGTTGCCAAAGCCGGCAAGCCACTGCTAATTATTGCTGAAGATGTAGACGGCGAAGCATTGGCTACTCTGGTTGTGAACAACATCCGCGGTATCCTGAAGACCACTGCTGTTAAAGCACCTGGTTTCGGTGATCGTCGTAAAGCCATGCTGGAAGACATCGCTATTCTGACCGGTGGTACAGTTATCGCTGAAGAAGTCGGTCTGACTCTGGAAAAAGTTACACTGGAAGATCTGGGTCAAGCCAAGCGTATTGAAGTAGGTAAAGAAAACACCATCATTATCGACGGTGCTGGCGATACCAAAGCAATCGAAAACCGCGTTGCTCAAATTCGTAAGCAAATCGTTGATGCTACCAGTGACTACGACCGTGAAAAACTGCAAGAACGCGTAGCCAAGCTGGCTGGCGGTGTTGCACTGATCAAGGTTGGCGCTGCAACCGAAATGGAAATGAAAGAGAAGAAAGCCCGCGTTGAAGATGCCCTGCACGCTACCCGCGCTGCTGTGGAAGAAGGAATTGTTCCTGGCGGTGGTGTAGCCCTGTTGCGTGCTTGCGCTGCAGTTGCCAAAACCAAAGGTGACAACCACGATCAAGATGCTGGTATCAAGATCGTTCTGCGCGCCATGCAAGAACCTCTGCGTCAGATCGTTATCAACTGCGGTGACGAAGCTTCTGTAGTCGTCAACAAAGTACTGGAAGGCAAAGGTAACTACGGTTACAACGCTGCCACCAGCGAATACGGCGACATGGTAGAAATGGGTGTTTTGGATCCAACCAAAGTAACTCGCTATGCGTTGCAGAACGCTGCTTCTGTATCAGGCCTGATGCTGACTACTGACTGCATGGTAGCCGAAATGCCAGAAGACAAGTCTGGTGGTGGCATGGGCGGTGGTATGGGTGACATGGGTGGTATGGGTGGCATGGGCGGCATGATGTAATTTGCTGCAGCACCTTGCTTCACTAGAAACCCCGCTTCGGCGGGGTTTTTTTTGCTACATTGATTTGTACCGAAGGTTTAACCAATACTTGCAATTCAATTTCCTATTCCTGTTCGGATCGAGATCATACTTTCACAGTAGCGTTATTTGCCATTGTGTTCTCAGGCACTGCTTGTCGATGTAAATAACAAGAAGCTTTACCAAACAGGACACCAGATAGCTTTAAAAATGTCACTATGTGCGTTATCGTACAGATGCAAAACTGGATCAGGTGCAGTATTTTGAAATGCTAATCAGAAATCCGTTTTATTGCAATTCAAGCGCAGAAAAACGATTACCAATAGCTGACAACGGGCAATTAGCTTTGCCATGATGCAACTTGTACGATTCCCAACTTTTAAGGATATATATGAAACTTCATACCAAACTAATGCTTGGACTCATTTCCTCATTTTTCGCTGTTAGCCTCGCAACTGCCGCTGGCCATGACACAAAAACGAGCCCACATCACCACCATGGAGCGGACTGTGACCGCATGAGTTCCATGTCGGGTGACATGGAGACAGATCCAGTTGCACGCGCCCAAAAACATCTGAGCGAACTAAAAACCAAGCTAAATCTTACTAAAGATCAACAACCCGCCTGGCAGACTTTCTCTGATCAAGTCAACGATCAAGCGAAGAACATGGCATCCATGCAGGACAAGTGGAAAAACAATACCCAAACTATGCCGAAGACAGCACCGGAACAAATGGCAAGAATGTCGGATATGATGAAAGAACGTGCTCAGGACATGGCCAAAATGACAGATACTGTCAAAACATTCTATGCCACTCTTACCACCGAACAACAAACTGCCTTCGACAAAGTGCATATGAGCCAGATGGGTCTTATGGGACACCATATGGACCACAGGAATCAAATGAAATAACCATGGACTATTTGTCAATTCGCAGATGAAGAGTTTCTTGCGGCGGGATATTTGCGCAGTAAAAAAACGAAAGAAATTATGAGCTGCATGCTTTTAAAAAAAACCCGCTTCGGCGGGTTTTTTTATTTCACCTTTTCTTACATAATTCTATTTGAAACACATCAGCGCCCACTCTGAAAAGCTGACATTTTTACTACCCGCAATCAGATCTATTTTTAAGTATTTTTCGCAAAATAATGATGGTCGCATTACAATAAACGCCATTATCATTATCTATTTTTCATTTCATGGCCCGACAAACTTACGGTAAAACGCCTTGGGGCGCAGCATGGATCGCCGCGATGGAGCATATTGACTACAATACCAACCGTCTCCCGCGCGGCCGTACCTATGCCAATCGTGGCAGTGTGCTGTCTATCGAATTGATACAAGAATCCGTTTCAGCAAAAGTTCAGGGCTCGCGACGCACACCTTATCAAGTAGCGATTCGGCTGGCCCCGCTAAATCAAGCGGCGCTGGAAACCTTGCACCAAACCATCGCAGCCATGCCTGCAGTCGCCACCCAGCTTTCCCTTGGGAAAATGCCCGATGCGTTGCTGGCCGGATTACAGGAAAAAGGCGTCGATCTGTTTCCCAAATCCTGGAAAGACATCCAGGCAAGCTGTTCCTGCCCTGACTGGGCCAATCCCTGCAAACATCTTGCGGCAGTGTATTACATCCTCGCCAACGAGATCGACAAAAATCCTTTTCTGCTGTTTCAACTGCGAGGCGTGGACAAAAGCGAGCTGGTGCAAGAAAGCGGGGTTGCGCTTGATGATGTTAAAGATCCCCTCCCGCAGGAAACTTTTCTGCCTGTTAAAGAAGCGCCGCTGTGGGATGTACCCTTAACCGTTGAACCTCCCAACCTGAATCTGCCGGCAGGAGAAAGCATCCGGCTATTCGGGCTATTACCAGATGAGGCGCTATTTTACCCGTCCGGCAATTTCAAGCGAGTGCTGCTGGCCATTCAATCCGCCGCCTGTAATGCCGCAGAAGCGGTGGATGTTGCAGATGAAGGCGAAATCGATTTTTCTGAAATTGATTTCCGCCTGATTTACCAAGATAGCGCGAGCAGCGATCCGCTGGTTTTCGCCTCCCCCGCGCCGTTGCTCGGTCGGCTGTCTATTGGTGAAAATACCACCTTGATGTTGCCACCCGCCAAGCCAGGTGGTCGTGCGATAAAAGCATCAGGGCAAATAGGGCCATTGGCAGAAACCCTGCGTCTGTTCATAACACAGCCTCTGGATACAGCGCTTGAAGTTCATTCCACGACTTCCCGCTTTCTCAACACAGCGACCTCCATTGCACTGGCGTTCATCCGCGCGGGAGCATTTGTGCCGGCTCTCGCCCCCTTCGAGGCAGGCCGTTTTGCTATCCGTTACACCGCCCTAGTCCGCAACGAACAAACGCAGCAGACGCTCGCTTTTCTGTCGGCATTGTTACCACCCAAAATGGGGTTTCAGTCTGACGGCAAAAATCTGCTCGCACGCGATTCGCTGCCGGTATTGTTCGACCGTATCCTCTCCACCGTCATTCATATCCTGCTGGAGCCCGCCCGGACAACACTCCCTGACGATGAACTGGCGCGCGCATTCATTCGTGGCACAACCTACCAGCCGCGACGCTTTGAAGACCAGCAGACTGGCACGGCACTAGGCAACTGGCTGGCCTGTTTGTCTCTCCATGTCGGGAACCTGGTGCCGGTGCTGCTTTTCGAGACACACGCTGGAATGACGGAATTTGACCTGAACATTCAAGTAGAAGACCGTCGGGATACATTTTCAGCCCCTTTATCTCTGGCCGCCATTATCAACGAGAAAGACAGCGTATTTGGTCGCCCGGCACGTGAGGCGCAAGCCGAATTGCTGCGCGCCCTTGCGCTGGCAGCGGACTATCTGCCGAAAATCAGCGAGGTGGTCAACAGCCGGGGTAAACACTCTGCGCGGGTAAAGCTGGAAGAAATGGGACATTTTCTGCAGGGCCAAGTTGAATTGCTTAAATTGCTGGGCATCCGGGTGCGGTTGCCGAAGGAGTTGGCGAAGTTGGCCCGTCCGGCGCTTACTCTGAAAGCTTCCGCCAAGGGACAAGATGCTGTTTCCTATCTCAGCTTGACGGAAATGCTGCAATTTTCCTACGAACTTGCTGTGGGCGACGAACCGATCTCTGCCAAAGAGTTCCGCCAACTGCTTACATCCGCTGGCAACCTGGTTCGTTACCGCGACCAGTTTGTCATACTGGACGCAGGGGAGGCGCAAGCCCTGCTGCGCCGCTTGCAAGACGGCCCTGCCAGTTTATCTGGCATGGAGCGGTTGCGGGTAATGCTTGCCGGCGAACAGGATGGCATCCTCATCAATCTGGATGAGACACTGCAGCGCATTCTCGGCTATCTTGCCCAACCCGAAGATATTTCGCTGCCGACGGAAATACACGCCACCTTGCGCCCCTATCAGGAACGCGGTTTCCGCTGGCTGCACAGCAATATTGAGCGAGGACTGGGGTGCTGCCTCGCCGACGATATGGGGCTGGGCAAAACCCTGCAAGTGCTGACGTTGTTGCAAAAACGCAAGGAAGACGGCGCGCTGCTGAACCCGGCTCTGATCGTCTGCCCCACCACGTTGGTGGGCAATTGGCTTAAGGAGTGCGAAAAATTTACCCCGGGACTGAACGTGGCCGTTTACCACGGTGCACAGCGGCAACTTGCCGTGAAAGGGAAAGACATGGTCATTACCACCTATGGACTGGTACGCCGAGACGCAGCCAAGTTCAAAAGCAAGGAATGGTCGTTGGTGATCCTTGATGAGGCGCAGGCCATCAAAAACCCCGAATCCGATCAGAGCAAAGCGGTCAAGAGTCTGAAAGCGGTTGCGGGCATTGCAATGACTGGTACTCCGGTGGAAAATCGCCTGTCGGAGTTGTGGAGTATTTTCGATTTTCTCGGCAAAGGGTATCTCGGCAGCCTTACCGGATTCAAGCGCGATTTCGCCACGCCCATCGAGAAATACCGTGATCCGGCCAAGGCGGAATCCTTGCGCCGTGTCATTGCACCCTTTCTTCTGCGTCGTATGAAAACCGACAAAAACATCATTCAGGACTTGCCGGAAAAGATCATCACCGACGATTACTGCAATTTGACGCGCGAACAGGCAGCGTTATACGAAAGCGTGGTAAAGAATGCGCTCAACATCATCGAGAATAACGAAGGTATAGAACGGCGCGGATTGATCTTCCAGATGATTACCCGCCTGAAACAAATCTGTAATCACCCGGTGCAATACGCCAAGAGAGGCAGCGTTGACAAGAATGCATCGGGCAAAGCCGAGCGGGTGGTGGAATTGCTCGCGGCCATTCTCCAGGCGCACGAAAAGGCTTTGGTCTTCACCCAATACCGGGAAATGGGAGAGTTGCTCGTTGAGATGGTCCGCGCCGAACTTCGCCACACCCCGACTTTTTTCCACGGCGGGGTGACTCGTACCAAGCGAGACCAAATGGTGGAAGAATTCCAGGAAAATGCCGCGCACAAAATCATGATTGTTTCCCTCAAAGCCGGGGGTACCGGGCTTAACCTGACTGCGGCCAACCACGTCATCCACTATGACCTGTGGTGGAACCCCGCAGTGGAAAACCAGGCAACCGATCGGGTTTTTCGTATTGGGCAACAGAAAAATGTAATGGTTAATCGCCTTATCACCCTGGGCACCTTCGAGGAAAAAATCGATGCCATGATCAAGGCCAAGCAAGAGCTTACCGACTTGACCGTCTCAGCCGGGGAGCATTGGATTACCGAATTGTCGGATCGGGAATTGCGGGAGATATTTACCTTAGGCGCGGGAATATAGTTCTGATTTCGGCCTGGGTAATATTCACGTATTTTTTTCAGCTTATCACTTCCGTAGTTTTTTATTATCCAGCTTGCGTGCTTCACGCAAAAGTACTACCTTTTAGCAATGAGTCAAACACCCCCATCGCTACTCAATGCAACCATTGAACAATTGCAAAAACACGCCCCTTTCGACCAAATGGAAATGTCGCATCTGGACTTTTTGGTAAACCATCTACAACTCGGTTATTACCAGAAAGATGCTGTCATTATCACCCCGACTCAAAGGGAACCTGAGCGTTTTTATATTATCAAACAAGGCGTTGTCGTTGGGGAGCAGGGGGCAGAGGGGGTGAAAGAAAGCAGCGCGCACTGGCAGTTAATAGCGGGAGAATGTTTCCCGGTTGGCGCCCTCCTGGGAAAACGACCTGTTGCCAGCATCTATCGGGCAGAACAGGACACTTTTTGTTATGAATTACAAGCCGAGCATTTTGACACGCTGCTTGAAATGAGCCCTGCATTCCGGGATTTTTGTACACGCCGTATTTCCAATCTGCTAGAGCAATCGCAACACCTTATCCAGGCCGAATACTCGCGCTCCAGCAGTCAACAGCAATCCTTGAACAGCACGCTCGGAAACTTGCTTCGCGGCAATGTCATTACCTGCCGGCCCGATACCCCGCTGCGTCATGCATTACAAACCATGCAGGACAAACGCGTCGGATCCATGGTCATCACCAATGAAGCGCACCACCCCCTTGGTATTTTCACATTGCATGACCTTCTGGACAAAGTCACACTGGCCGAGCACGATATTAACCTGCCTATCAGCACAGTCATGAGCACCCACCTGATCACTCTGCCCTCCCACGCGTTTGTGCATGATGCGGCCGTTGCTATGGCACGCCACAGCATTCGCCACTTGCTGATTGTGGATGAATGCCGCCTGACTGGCATTATTTCCGAAAAAGATCTGTTCACGCTTCAGCGAGTAGGTCTAACCCAAATCAGCAGCACCATTCGTCACGCTGCTTCCGTGGAAACATTGCAACAATCCAGCCACGATATCAGACTCTTAGCCAATAATATGCTGGCTCAGGGTGTGACTGCTGAACATCTGACCCAGATTATCTCTACCCTGAACGACGCACTGACCGTACGCGTGATCGAACTGGTATTGAGCGCTGCCGGTCTGAAGGATTTGCCATTCTGCTGGATTGCGTTAGGAAGTGAAGGCAGGCTGGAGCAGACACTCAGCACCGATCAGGATAATGGCATTATTTTTCCAGACTCACCGGGTCAATCGCCCGACGCCATGCGCCAACAGCTTTTGCCGATTGCCGCACAAATCAACAAGCAGCTTGATATGTGCGGCTTTCCTCTTTGTAAAGGCAATATCATGGCTGGAAACCCACAGCTATGCATGAGCTTAACCGAATGGAAAAACACGTTTGCCGACTGGATTCATCGGGGTGATGCACTGGTATTGCTGAATGCTTCGATTTTTTTTGATTTCAGGAGCATTTACGGTGTTGAATCTCTGGCGCAGCAGCTACGCCAATGGCTCAATGCAAGCATCAAGGATAATCGTCTTTTCCTTCGGCGCATGGCAGAAAATGCACTGACCAACCGCCCGCCCCTGGGTTTAGTCCGGGATTTCAGCGTCAGCGACAAAGAAGGCGCCCCCCACAGCATCGACCTGAAAATAAACGGTGTAACTCCTTTTGTCGATGCAGCCCGCATTTTCTGTCTTCAAGCCGGCATATCCGAAACCAACACACTGCGACGCCTCCGGGCCAGCGCCGGACAGTGGAAATTGGACAAAGCGCAAGTCGATGCCTGGTGCGAAGCCTTCTCCTTCATTCAGCTATTGCGTTTGCGGTTGCACCACGCACAAAATCTGCATGGCACCCCCCTTGGCAACCGAATCGATCCGAATACGCTGAATGGACTGGATCGCCGCATATTGAAAGAAGCCTTCCGTCAGGCCCGCAAACTTCAAGCATTGCTGGAACGCATCTACCAGTTCTAAGCCGTTTATCTTTCTTTGAATGTTTCCCAGTCCGTATTGAACCTAGAAACCTCAGTTGACCGCTAGACAGAATATTTAACTATATGACGCTAATACACTTTTAGATGATTTTCAGTTTCACCTCATTGGTGAGTCCGCTATGGCTTGGATTGCACTGTTTTAGCAGCACAGGGCGGCGTTGCAACTCCTTGAAATGGAATGACCATTCTGCGTCGTTGCGCCTTGCCCTGCGCTCCAAAAATCGCACACTCCAACCCATCCAGCTAAGGTTTC
>JAYVLG010000185.1:0-33404 GCA_043759595.1 Sulfurirhabdus sp.
CCTCCGTGATCAGGCGGAAACTCCGAAGTAATTAGGCCAACGCGCAACTTCATGCTTCAATCCGCAACCAACCCATAGCGGGTATTTCTGTCGCTGAAATGGACCAGCCCCCCGGTATGGCACACAATGCATCTCCGAGCTTGGCAGGGTTTTTACCCGTATTCACCACAAGACAGGCTGCACGATCTGGGCGGGACAAATTAGCCACTACGATGCTATTCAGTGCAGCCTGGGGAACCCTGTACTTCCCTGACTGCGCTTCAGCATTACCCCCCAGCAATGACGGTGGCAATCCGATGTTTTGCTGGACACATAGAATCAATGATTCTGAAAGCATGGCGTCAATTTCATGGCCTGAATCATGCAAACTGAGCAGATATAATGCTTCAGCATAGAAACCCAGGGCATAAGAGCGCCCTTTATGTTCCAGCCACCGCCGAACAATACCCGTTTTAGCGCAGTAATGAAGAATGCCTTTAATGTAAGGCATAAACGCTGCCGGCTGCGTACCATACTCCGCACGTACAAGGTCCATTAGGTTCACAGCAAGATAATCATATGCCCATGTCTGCAAACTTAACTCGCGATCGATATATCCGCCAGGCATCACAAGGCGAGGAAACCGTGTTTTCAGACGAGGCAAACGCGGTACAAACACTCGCCATCCTATACTTTTCCACAAACGCATCCAAAGCGGCAACTTCTCAGCTTGCTCGGTGGGCAGCAATGTCAGAGTAATTGCGGAGAACACCAGCCTGTAAAGCCATTCCATTGGGCGTAGTGACAACACTGCCTGGGCAGCCTCATAACCTGAAGCAACGACTGCTGCATATTGATCATCACCAGTGAGGGTATTGTAGCGGCTCAATGCAACCAAAGTGTCGAGCTGGGTGTTAAGAACCAGCATATTTTGAGGAGATTTTCCCAGCGAACGGCCAGGCCACCATTTAAATGGTGCACTTCGCATTCCAGCTTCACTCGTTTCAAGTTCGTCGTGGTAAAACCAGTCTCCGATAGCAGTACGGTCAAACTTGTCGGAAATAAAATTTATGCCTCGTGCTAGCGCATTTTTCACCACGGGGTCATCATCTTCGCACAAACTATCCATCATCAGATGCATGGCTGAACAGTGCAGGCGATAGTGGGACTCCATGCCATCTGTCCATTCACCATGACGATAGCCACCGTCTTCACTTTGCCGTGACAGCACCGAAAGCAACAGTTGGGCTTTCAGTAATCCATAGATGCGCTTACCCGTCGTGCGTTGCAAGCCTTCGAAAATCAGGTGCAGGGCGTGCGCATCGTTCTCCGTACAAATACGCCGCTTATGCGGCCAGGCATAACGATCTTCATACACCCAACCATTCACCAGATGACGATAAAGGTCAGCAGGGTGGTCATATCGCGTGTGAGAACCGAGCAGAAAATAACCTTGCGTCTCAACCAATGCTAATGACTGCAATTCGTCGATCAAAGCGGGAGCATCCAGCTTCCACAAAACCACATCGACCACCCAGCCTTGGGGAGCTTTAAAGGTAATTGTCACACCAGCTGAATCCAGATCAAAATCAACCCATTCAGCAGCAGCTTCGTCCAGAATATGGCCTTGCGAACTGATACGCCGCATTTTTGCCGGGGTGGGTATCCAGTAACTCGACTCGGCAGAAACTCGATTTTTCAGCATCCAGCCACCGGACAGACAACGTTGCAGCGCGAAACTGCCTTCCAGCTTTAAATGGATCGCTTCATCTGCACGCAGAAAAAAACATGCTGCACCGTCAAATATATCCCCTGTCTGCTGCAAACTACCGGATTGCGTAATGCTGCGCTGCCCATGCTTCAAGCTTAAATGCGGTACTTGATGAGACAAAAGCTGGTTAAGATTTAATTCAATCATTTTTTATTATTTTGTTTTGACTGTAAACGTTGGGCTGCCCATGCATTGCTCCAAACACGAACTGTATCAGGGCAATCGCCTAATCGACCATGTATGTAATCCATAATCGCCTGGCGTGCAGACAGATATTCAAATCGAGAACCCTGTCCCAATAATGCCTGGCCATAATCCTGTAAAGCCCATACGAAACGTTTGATATAAGAGATAGACGGGTTAGAGCCAACATGAAATTTTGGCACAAGCCGTCTTAAATTCTTTACCCATAGCCGCGAACGAGCAGAAAACGACGCATGCCTGCTGAACCATAACAACTCATTCCGGATACTAAAATAAGTGCGTAGAGGCGAGGACTCACTTCCAAACGAAACACCAATTTTGTGCCAGATTTTCGCAGCAGGCACGACTATATTACGCCAACCCGCTTTGCGGGCGTGAAAGCACCAATCCACTTCCTCCCATACCAGAAAAAATTGCTCATCAAGTAGCCCGATTTTTCGCGCAACTTCTGCGCGAAAAAATAAAGCTGCGCCGCAAGCATAGTCAGTGTCGTGTTCGTTTGTACCAAGCTCTGATTCCATTGCACCCTGCCCCGGCCATTCCAGCTGCAATGATGATTCGTTCCAGCGGGCACCATCAAACCACACCACCTCGGGATTATCGAAATACATCACTCTTGCGCTGAACACGCCTGCGTCCGGGTTGCGTCTGGCCGAATCTATAAATTGCTCAATCAAGTCGTAAGCAACGGTAGTATCATTATTCAAAACCAGCACAAATTCGGCATTTTTATCTAGCGCATAGCGCGTGCCTACGTTATTTCCCCCTGCATAACCAAGGTTATTTCCAGTTTCTAGCAAGATAAATGGGTAAGGATTTACGTAAGCGCGCAACTTGAACAAAGAATCATCTGTCGAGCCATTATCTACTACAACAACCTGAAAATTAGGATAACTGAGTGACTCAAGCGAGCGCAGGCAGGCAAGCGTATCTTCGGCACCATTCCAGTTGAGAATGACAATATGTGTAAGGGGTGAAGCACCAGGTGAAATCATAAACTGCCTATTAATTTGACGTGCCCCAGGCTGTAAAAGCGCTCCCACTGTGCTTTATTATCCTCTGCCTCGATACGGATTAAATCGTAACCGGTCTTGGTTGCATCCTGAGGGACTTCAATGAGATGCGACTTCAATGCCCCCGAGGGTGCCGGAGATTTGGGAATATGCACGTGTGAAAGCGTCTTGCCATCATGCATAAAAGCAAGGGTATATTCATGCGCATGGCCAAGGGTAATATCTACGTGCTGTGCATGCTGCATTTCGTTAAGGGCCACATCCACCGAACGCGTGGTGTAATTAAAATTTGCATGATAATAAAGCGTTCCCTCCGGATTCTCTTTAGATACCCTCTCCAGATTAATCACCGTCCTGTTTTCTATGGCTGCCGGGTTACCTGCAGTAGCCAAGCGCTTCCACCCGCCCAGGTTAAGTGCGAATATTGCGCGCCAGCGGGAAGAGTCGAACAATGGGGCACGTGTTTGCAATCTAACGAGGTCATACAATTTGGCGAGATCCGGGTTTTCAATCTGATTTTTGCCACTTTTCAGGCTTTCTATATACCCCAGTGGCAGCGGCCGGCGAAAATGCCCCATACGCCAGTCTTCCCGAATGGCGGGTTGCCGCGCAAGGAAGGGATCAGACAACGCAACAGCATCAACAATGTAAGCTTTTGGACCGGCATGAAATCCGAGAAGACCGATTCCGCCGTGGATAATTGGCGTGCGCTCCCCATCTGCGTTCAATGCGAGATCCTTGTAATCCTTTGGAAAAAATCCTGTAGCAGGCTTTCCTTCATCCAGACGATCTCTGTTTTGGCGCAGGAGTCCAGTACGCCAGTAATAATCGGCTCGCGTATCTGAAACATCATAGCCGTACCATGCTCGTTGGCCGGGGCCGCGTCCATAGTCTTCAGTACTCAATAAATTCGGCGTAGCCGAGAGCAAACCTACCGCCATCAGAACAAGGCTAGATACGGTAGCTTTCGCCAACCCAAGCGACTTCATCACTGGCAGTCTGATCAGAATGATGACTGAAGCGAGAAAGGGCACGCTCAGGAAGCGCCCCCCCATGAAGTCACCCCCTACTTTAAGAGCGTAAACCATAAACAACAGAATTCCGGCCAGCAATGGTAGCAGGTACCAGGCGCGAAACACGATCACCCCAAGGGTCGCCAGCAAAATGGTAAAAAGCGTGACTGGGTCGGCACTCAGGGAACCTACCAGGTAACCCAATCCCTGCTCCAGAAGTTTCATGGCCCATACGCCGGTGCCTAGCTTTGCGAAGGCGGTATTGGGAACGAGTGAACCATAATAGATCAGTGAGAATATTTCCCACAGCAAAAAGGGAATGAATCCCGCAAACAATAAAGCCAGTGTCCGCCAGGATAGCTGGCGATAGAGTATGAATGCCAGGGCCGGGGCATAGAGCAGACCATTGTCCATCCGGTTAAGCACCGCCAATCCGGCAATCAGGGAGAGTAAAAATAGCCATCGGGATGTTGCCATATTTCTGGTCAGGAAAATCCAGTAAAACAAGGCGAGCAGTAAATGACTGAGAGGATTTTCCAGACCAGACGTTGAGTAATCCATGAATGCCTTGGAAGAAATCACCAGTGCTAATGCGATGAGTCCTGCGGCAGGTGAGGCTGGAAGGTTTCTTGCAACGATCCACACACTCAAAAGTGACAGAAGGATCGCACTCGTGATGCTGATAAGGTATATGTCTCGAATAAAATAATACGGAATAGCCAGCAGCAGCGTCCACAACACATTAGTGTATGTCTGCACACGTTCGGTCACGTTCCAGGTCAGGCCGTAACCATTTACAACATTATCGACAGTTCGAAACGAGATGTAGGCGTCAACGCAAATCCAGGCGGTACGCAAGAGTACTACGGCAAACAATACATACAAACCCCACAAGGCAAATCGCAGCAGACCATTTTCTGGTGGGTGCTGAGATACTCGGGGTTTAATCATGCCAATACCTGCTTTCATTAAAAAAGGAGGAGAGTAAAACGGAGAGAGGTTACGTTTAATAGGGTGCTGCCATGAAGGTACACCCTATTCTTTTCAATCGGATAGAAAAGCTTTAAAAAAAAAACATCATGCCATACACTTGGTAATCGACTGCCAGTCAATACTTGTGCCCACTCATTCATTAATCGGAAAAAATTAATCATGAGGATATTTCGCACCTTGCAATGTCCACTTTACGGGCACAGCGACGAGTCGAAGTTCATCCTGCAACGGTGCGTTCATTGTCTTTGCCTTCACGTTAAAGAATACGAGACTTTCTCCATGAAACACGACCCGTCCACGTTGATCAATCACTGCAAAACGAATCCCATATGTACCTGGCACCAAGGGATAAACTGGTATAAGTTGTTCAATTTCATGATTTCCTGCAGGAAATTCATGAGACTCTCCCAGAACCGCAGTTGACTCGCCAGTAAGATAAACAAAGTCTGTGGTGTGCGTTCCGACGTGAAATTCAGGATTGGACAAAGGTTGCTTTAACATAAAGCGTATACGTATCCATAAAGCGCTCCCTTCCGCAAAAGAGTCAGTTACCTCCCCTTGAGGATCAAGCACGTTAACTTCAACATTATCTATCTCACCAGACGAAATAATACGCTTTGAACTGTCTTTCGCTTTTTGATCACGGATTGTCTGGTTACTTAATTGATAAAACTGATCGCAAGTTTTATGGGGGTCGCCATCATGGATGATCGAACCGTGGTTCAACATCATTACGCGGGTGCACATTCTTTCCACTTGACGGATATTATGGCTGACGAGTAAAACAGTTCTTCCCTGCCGCCTGATAACATCTTCCATCCGGTCAAAGCACTTCCGCTGGAACGCCAAATCTCCTACAGCCAGCACTTCATCCACAATCAAAATATCTGATTCAACACTGGTGGCGATTGCAAAACCAAGCCGCACGGACATGCCTGATGAGTAGCGCTTGATGGGTGTATCTATAAATTCTTCCAGCTCTGCAAAAGCGACAATATCATCAAACTTGCGATCT
This sequence comes from Sulfurirhabdus sp., assembly GCA_043759595.1. Taxonomy (GTDB): domain Bacteria; phylum Pseudomonadota; class Gammaproteobacteria; order Burkholderiales; family SMCO01; genus Sulfurirhabdus. The sequence goes on from JAYVLG010000185.1 coordinate 5,989, forward strand.
ATCTCACTCTTGGAAATACCAAGAATGGCGCCATTCAGGTAAACATTCTCACGTCCGGTGAGTTCCCCCACCAAGCCTGCACCGACTTCGATCAGCGGTGCCACTTTGCCTTTGACGGTAATGCTTCCACTTGAAGGCTTTGAAATGTTTGCCAGCAGTTTGAGCATCGTGCTCTTACCTGCTCCATTGTGGCCAATAATCCCAACCACTTCGCCTTTCTCTATGCTGAAGTTGACATTATCAAGCGCCTTGAATGGCAAGCGCTTTTCTATCTCCTGGCCCGAAAGTCTTCTCCACTGGTTTAGTGCCGCTGTCTTTATACTGTGTATCTGCCCTAACTGATATTCTTTAGTAACGTGGTCAACTTGAATAATAGGCATGGTCAGATTACATCCGCAAAATAGGACTCAGCACGCTTGAAGAAAATAAAGCTCAAGGGAAGAAGAATCGCGATCAGGATCATGCCAGGTACCATCGCCATTAAATCTGGCGGCTGATTTCTCAGAACAACACTCTGGAATGCATCGATAACTCCTGCCATAGGGTTAAGTGTATAAATTGTATAAACCAGATTTGACCACTCACCAGCGGATTGTTGCACCAGCAATTTATCCTTTACAAGTTGCAATGGGTAAATCACAGGTGAGGCATACATCAACAAAGAAAGCAGCACCGGTAAAGCTGTACCCACATCCCGGTAGTAAACATTCACAGCCGCACCAACAAAGGCGATGCTAAGCGCAGCCAGAATAGTATAAAAAATAATGAAGGGAACCCATAAAATATAAATACCCGGGACAAAGTGATACCAGACCATCATTCCGGCGAGAATAAAAAAGCTGATACCCAGTTCAACCAATTTAGTGATAACGGCAGTAAGCGGGAAAATCTCTCGTGGAAAATAGATTTTTTTGATCAGGTTTGAATTTCCGACAACGCTGACTACACCTTCCGATGCAGCCTCTTGAAAAAACACCCATGGCATGAGTGCAGCAAAGGTAAGCAGAGGGTACGGAATCGTACCGCTGTCGATACCGACAAAACTTTTGACCACCGTAAAAATCAGCATGAGGGTAAAAGGCTTCACCACAGCCCATGCAATACCCAAATAAGCCTGCTTATAGCGCAACGTGACATTCTTCCAGGTGAGTACCGCCATCAACTCCCGGTATTCGTATAGATTTTTAAATACTGAAATCATTTATATACTGCTTCCTAGCGTTGCTTATCAATACGTCATTCAAATTGGCAACAGAATTACATCAGCCGGAAAGATTAAGACCGGTTACGTTATCACTACAAAATCCTTGATTTCATCCGAAGTTACTAATTAAATCAAAACAAACTCGTAGGCCAACATCATTATTATTTATATATTAGATTTTATTCTATCAGAATAGCTTGCCAATGTTATGAATGAAAGCCATATTGCTACTTTTTATCTTCCTGTCGAAGCAATTTGACTAAATAAAAATCACCCGGAATTTTTTGCGCGGTATTCATTTGCACCCTGTTGATGCATTATCTTCAATTAGCATTCTCACAAAACCGTATTCTATATTGCTATAATTAATATACACTTAGATTAGTACTTTTTTGGAATGCTTTATAGCTGCACTCCTCGTCATCTAAATGCATAATGCATAATGCCAAAAGCTTAATTTGGCATTGGTGGATGAAAATATTGCATAAACATAACATTTCACCCCTTGCTTCAGCATAGACATGATTGCAATGAATTCCTTAATATGCAATATTTAACACAATAAACATACTTTGCACGTAACACCAATAACCAGCAACGCGAGTGATCACACTAAGAGCTCACCCCCTATTTCTTTTTAACCATGGTAAAAGCATAATGGAAAACGGCCTAAATGTTTTATAGCCTGAAAGATAAAATCCGTAGAAAATGGTTTGCATCGCAATGCAAAGGCATACTTCAAACACCACCGATTACCCTTGAAAACAACAGCAATTTAGCAGTATTGAGCCAGCTACAGCACAAGGATGTGCTCATGTTTTTGCTTGCACTCAAATCTTTTTCCCGGGAAATGCCTATTGGTCACGTTTACCTACTCAATGATGGCAGCCTTACAACTAGTGATATCACATTATTACAGTCACACGTACCTGGGCTAACTTTTTTTGAATTAAAGGATTTTCAGGGAACATCCTGCCCCCGAGGAGGCTGCTGGGAAAGGTTGCTTGTCATTGCCGAACTGGTCAAAAAATATTATGTCATTCAACTGGACAGCGACACGTTAACTGTTGGCGCTGTGCCCGAACTAGTCGAATTTGTGAAACAAGGCGTTGCCTTCACCATTGGCACATGGGATAACCAGACAATTGAAACCATGGAAGAGAGATGCACCACCGCCAAGACCAGAACACCTGACGCCTCATCACATATTCAACTGATGGCAGAAGCCAGTTTTGATAAACTGAAATCATATAAAACGCTACATTACGTAAGGGGATGTGCTGGTTTTGCGGGATTTCCTCAAAACTCGTTCACCAAAGATTTCGTTGAAGGCATTTCCAGTGAAATGCAGGAAGCCATCGGTTCCAAATGGAGCGAATGGGGCAGCGAACAAGTGATGTCGAACATTGTAGTTGCCAATATTGCCAATGCGACCGTACTGCCACACCCAAAATACAGCGATTGCCAAAAAATGAATCTGCCCCAAACCGTGTTTATACATTTTATTGGCAGTTGCAGGTTTAACACAGGGACTTATGCAAACCTTGGGAAAAACATCATCAAACAACTGAATTAAGCTTTCGTCATAACGGCTCTGGAATTTGTTGCCAACTCATATCACGCATTTCAAGATGATTCATACGCCAAAAAAACGACAGCGAATTGTGATTCAGAGTATTGCGTTCTTTTTGCTTGCGTGCTTGCAAACACCAGCAACAGCTCGCATTCTTACAGCTAACCCTGATAATTATTTAACATTATTAACAACCTTGGAGCCAGGGGATGCACTGTTGTTGCAGCCCGGCAACTACCATAAAGGTCTCCCCATTCACCAATTAAGTGGGGAAGCAGAACAACCCATTGTCATCACCGGCCCAAAAAATGGACCCCTACCTGTATTTATCGCAAGACAGGGCCACAACACCATCAGCATCAACAATGCCAGCTATATTGTGATACGCAATCTGGAACTGGATGGGCAAGGTTTGCCTGTCGATGGGGTAAAGTGTGAGGGAAATGCTGAGTGGGCTCATCACATTACCCTGGAAAATTTAGTCATTAAAAACCATGGCAATAATCAGCAAACGGTAGGCATCTCGACCAAGTGCCCTGCATGGAACTGGGTAATCCGCGGGAATACCATTCTGGGCGCTGGTACTGGCATTTACCTGGGAAACTCAGATGGCAGCGCGCCATTTGTGGCTGGTTTGATCGAATTTAACCGGGTTACAGATACCATTGGTTATAACCTGCAAATCAAACACCAGAATCCCCGGCCAGCTATCGCTGGCATGCCAACTAATTCTTCTACCACGATTATCCGTCACAATTTATTCAGCAAGGCAAGCAACGGCGCTACCGGCCCCCTGGCCAGACCCAATGTGCTCGTGGGCCACTGGCCACTTACAGGCCATGGGTCAGGGGACCTTTATGAAATATATGGCAATTTTTTCTATCAGAATCCCACAGAGGCATTGTTTCAGGGAGAAGGGAATATTGCACTTTACAATAACCTGTTCATCAATGATGATGGCAGTGCTATGCGGATACAGCCCCATAATGATATTCCACGTGCTATAGATATTTTCTACAATACAGTGATCGCCTCTGACACCGGGATATCGATCACTACTGGGCCTGGAAGCGAACGCTATACCCAGAAAGTAACTGTCAATGCCGTTTTTGCGAAGCAGCCTATTGTTGCAAAATGGCAGAAAAGCAATATCACCGACGCACGCCTGAACGCTGCAGATTATCTTGTCAGGCCATTTGTAAAATTTAGCGAACTGAGTCTTTACCCCAAAAAAGGGCAATTGAAATTGCAAAAGCTGAATTCCAGCATTTTTAATGCTTTTACGGACGGGGATAAAGATTTTGATGGTCTAAAACGGGAAGGTCTATATTGCGGAGCTTATAGCGGTAACGGCAGAGACCCTGGCTGGATATCAAAATTAAGTGGCAAAACCCCATTTTAATGGACAGGCAACAGGATGTCGCGAATCATGGCCAGAAACACAAAAGACAGTTTCATTTCGGAAAGAGAGCCCGATGCACAAATAACGCAAAGCGTACGCAACTCTCTTTTCTATGCGGGTTTAGCATACCTGACTTTTGTTATTTATGGCAGTCTGGTGCCGCTGGATTTTCACCATCGAAGTTGGGATAACGCGTGGCAGGCCTTTCTGGCTATTCCCTACCTCAATCTTGGCATTGGCTCCCGTGCCGACTGGGTAGCCAACATTCTGTTATTCATCCCGCTGGCTTTCATCTGGCTTGGCATTTTGTGGCATCGCTCAAATTTCGGACTGAAAGCATTATCCACCTTCACCATTCTGTTCTGCGCCGTTAGCTTAAGCATTGGCATCGAATTCACCCAACTGTTTTTCCCACCCCGAACAGTATCCCTGAATGACATTATTGCCGAAAGTATAGGCGCTTGTATTGGCATTTTCCTTTGGTGGATATATGGTGAAAAGCTACTGAAGTGGCTGACCCGATGGTCTCTTGCTAAGGGAAACACCGGCTTAGCAGAACGCTTGCTCCTCCTCTACCTGTTTGGACTCTTTGGGTACAATCTATTACCACTGGATCTGACCCTGAGCCCCATTGAAATTTATCATAAATGGAAAGAAGGGCGGGTAATCCTGATTCCTTTTAGCTTTATCTTCGAAAATCCACAACAAGCGTTATATGGTGTGATCAGTGATGTGGCAATCTGGGCACCTGTTGCCTTTTTGTGGCGACTATCCAGCACCCGCCCGGCATTTTCCATATGGCTTTATGTCATCAGCGCTTCTGCTTTTTTGGAGTTCCTGCAACTGTTTGTTTACACACGCGTCAGCAATGTCACCCAGATTCTGACTGCTGCGTTGGGCGCTGCGGTTGGTTTGCAGCTTGCGAACCTCTTGAAAAATGAAAAACCGGGCATAGCCACCACTGCTTCAAACAAAGGTAATGGCGCGCTCCGCCTGATACTATGGCTAGCGGCAACATTATGCTGGATGTCCGTTATTGTCACCGTATTCTGGTACCCCTTTGATTTTCATTTTAGCCGGGAACTGGCCGCCCAGAACCTGCCAGGCATGCTGAAAGTCCCTTTTGTGGCCTATTACTATGGCACAGAATACCGAGCCGCCACGGAGGTCCTGCACAAAATAGGTTTTTTTCTTCCGTTGGGAATTTTACTTGGCTTGGCGCTTCAACAGGGTCTTCCACAATACGTTCGCAAGTTATACCAGATGTTTACAATGCTGTTCATTCCTTTCGTAGCCCTGGGAATCGAAGCAGGGCAAGCGTTTCTACCCGGGAAAAATGCTGATATCACAGACTGGATTCTTGAAACGCTTGGGGGTCTGGCTGGTATTTTCCTCATCACGAAAATGAAACAAGGCAAATCTTCTCCGGCATCTCATCAATACGATCACAAGTCTTCTGCTTATCCTTTTAAACAATATTTTAATGTCGTCATCAGTCTAGTCATTCTGACTGGTGCTTTTTGGCTGATTACTCACCTTCCGCAAGCCCCTTACAATGTAAGAAAATTGCTTGTTCCAGACCATCCCCTGGTGTCGCTCATGCTCCTTTCCAGCTTTGTTTACTGGACTATTGGTTTTCCTGCCTGGTATGTCTCGTATCAAAGCCGTTTCAAAACCATGTGGCCCTTTGCAGCAGTTTTGCTTTTCCACGCCGGCGTAGCCTGGGTATTACTGCGATTTGCTGTCCCCATTATGATGATTGAAAAGATTGCTGCCTCCCCCATTCTTGGTTGGCCGTGGGAATGGGAACTGATGGGGCGTTTTTTTGGGTTGTTTGGGGTGATATCCCTGGGGCTAACATCTGGCGCTATGCTTGCCAATACCCTATCCGGGGTGAGATCTCGCACCCCGATCTCTTATTGGTGGATTAATGCTCTCTTATTACTTCCCTTGCTGTATTGGGTGGTTGTAGCAAACGCAGCAACCGATAACATTATTGAACTTATGGCAAACGGGGGCGGCATAACTGCCAGTTTCCTCTTGCTGTTTTCTCTAGTCATACTTGCCACAACGGGCTCTTCAGTTGCTTTCTTATTTAGTGGCAATTTTGGTAGAGCCTCTATGCTGGTTGCAGTAGTCTTTCTCCTCTCATTTCCCTTGGCATATTTTGCAATTTCATTGGGAACAGAGCATTACATCATCAAATATGGCAAGGTATTTTCTGCGCTACAATTTCTTTTGAGTAGTGACCGTGAGCACTATGCTGGAACCGCTGAACTTTTCATCAGGTACTTTGTTGTTCATATTGCATTTATTGGCATCGTTGCGTTTGTCCAGCATCCATTTTTGGGCCATTTTGATCAGATCAAGCACAAGTCATTGCGAAAAAAGCCTTCAAATTTTATGCCCGACTCAGTCTAACTTGGCATTCGTGACTGTTTTGCGATCATGAAACCGACAAACATATGCGCTATAGCCAAAAACGGCCAAATGTCCGAAAAGAATGATGCCAGCCCTGTCACATTAAGCATGTTATTTTTCAACTCAGGCCATTCAGTCATCAGCGAAGCGGCTTGAGGGTTTGCTTGCCAGTACAATATTTTCACTATCACAAAACAAACCAGAATGATCATTGCTGTGCCAAAGGGTCTCCTTCTGTTCTTTAAAAGCAAGTAAAGCAGAACAAATCCAGCTAGTAATCCGAGAAGTGCCTCAATAGATAAAAGGCGAGCTAATACAGAAAATTTTAGTAATAAAGCGGCAGCCAGAAATTTAAGCAATACTGTAGAAGTAAACAGCGCTAATACTAAAGGCGTCATCCTGTGATGGGTTCGAATCATCGCAGCAACAAATAAACCCAGAGCGCTTATCTCCAGCATATAAATGATGCCTTGATACAGCCTTGCCAAGGAAAAAACACCTCTGGTTTCCCAAAAAGGATTAAACCCGATGTGCAAATTACCCGCCACCAGGGAGGGTGCCTGAAGACTTAATTGCGAAAGCGCCCATATCCCCAGTAATACCAGCCCTGAATTTACCCACAGTCCCGGCAGAAAAAACCGTTTTCGCCAAGCAAAAAACATATTCCCGGGCCAAGTTTGTTTTTCCAATAATCTGGCCAGCATTGCGCCACATAATGTTCCCATTGTGTTAGCCAAAATGTCCACATTGGAAGAATCCCGGTTGGGCAAGAGCAATTGCAGCAATTCCATCACAAAACTGAGAAACAACCCCATCGTTGTTGCCCAAAACAGAGTCAGCCGCAGTCCCATATAGTTTCTGAGCACTACACCCAATAACAGCCCGAGCGGAACATAGACCAGAATATTGGTTGTGATATCGGTGCGCGTGACATACTGTGGCCATGGCGAAATCAGAAAAATCAATGCACGTGCTGAGGGAAGCGTCCAATTAGCAAAAGGATACAAACTCCCAAACACAATCAGCAAGGCATAACCCGTCAAGGCAATAGATAGCAAAGCCTGATACCTGAATGGCCGGGCCAAGCCTTCATTTGGATAAAGCGTCTTCGAATTAAAATATGTCATGTTCCTGAACAGCAGGGTTTTAGCTGAAGTTAGCACACGCGACCTGTTTAGTAAATTTCTTGTGACGTTTTGCAGCCACAATCCATACACTGGATGATGTACAATTTGCTCAATACAAAAATAATCGGGAGGGCAGTCGTGGCATTTTTTGATGTATTTAATGGCGATGCAGACGGCATTTGCGCTTTGCACCAGCTACGCCTTGCCAATCCAGTTAAAAGCACACTGGTTACCGGTATCAAACGTGAAATCGCCTTATTATCACAAGTAAACGCTAACGCTGGTGACGAAATCACGGTACTTGATATCGCTTTAAGCAAAAACAGGGAAGCGCTATTGGCCCAACTGGAACGGGGCGCAAAGGTACGTTATTTCGATCATCATATTCCGGGTGAAATCCCTGATCACCCTAATCTGAATACCTTTATCGACACTAGTCCAAATGTTTGCACTAGTTTGCTGGTTAACCGTGAACTCAATGGGCAACATTTAATCTGGGCTGTTGTGGCAGCATTCGGAGACAATCTGCATGAAAGTGCATTACAAGCATCCGAACCCCTGAAATTAAGTGTTTCTCAGCTGGATGCATTGCGGCAATTGGGCGAATGCATTAATTACAATGCTTATGGAGAATCCATACAGGATTTGTACTTTAATCCTGCCGAACTCTACCAAATACTGCATCGCCATATAGACCCATTTACCTTTATTCACGACGAACCTGCCTACAATACCCTGCAAAACGGCTATGCAGAAGATATGACATTAGCCAATAGCATCCATCCAGAAATATCGACTGATGCGGGTGAAATTTACATGTTGCCTGATGCATCTTGGAGCAGACGAATTTCCGGGGTGTTTGGCAATGCTCTGGCAACAGCTTCCCCGTTAAAAGCCCATGCAGTATTAACCAGGCTTACTGCCGGAGGGTATCTGGTTAGTGTGCGTTCACCTATGGCAACCAAAGCGGGTGCAGATGTATTGTGCAGCCAATTTGCTACTGGCGGCGGAAGAAAGGGGGCGGCAGGCATTAACCACCTTCCCGAAAATCAGCTTGCGCATTTCGCGGAATTATTTAATAACACTTTTAGCCTCAAGGCATAGATATGGAAGCAATGGACAAATTAATTACGCCTTATGGCGGAAAACTGGTTAATTTGCTGGTTGACCAGGCACGCGTGGAAACCTTGCGCCATGAAGCCATCAACTTCAAATCCCTTGACCTCAACAGAAGGCAGCTGTCAGATCTTGAATTGCTTCTCAACGGCGGCTACTCACCGCTTACTGGTTTCATGAACCAGGCTGACTATTCACAGGTGCTGGACGACATGCATCTTGCAGATCGCACCTTCTGGCCCATGCCAATTACACTCGACATTTCTGCCGACATGGCCGCAACACTTTCTGTCGGTGACCAGATTGCACTGCGAGATGCCGAAGGTTTCATGCTGGCGGTACTCACTTTAGAAGAGCTGTGGCAACCGGATAAAGCATTCGAATCACAGGCTCTTTTTGCTACGGATGATCCTAGAAACCCCGGGGTAGCCTATCTCAATTCAAAAGTGGGCAGTCACTACATTTCCGGAAAACTGGAAGGATTATCTTTACCTCTGAGACACGACTATCCTTCACTTCATCTGAGCCCGGAGGAATTGCGAAAGTCCTTTGCTCGTCGTGGCTGGAGACGCATTATTGCCTACCAGTCGCATCAGCCTTTGCACCGTGCGCAATATGAATTCACACTACGGTCGGCTATGGCCTATGAAGCAAACCTGCTGATTCATCCCGTTATTGGCAATGCATTACCTGATCACCCCGAATACTTCACATTAATGCGCTGCTATCAGGCCATCATGCCCCGCTTTCCATCCGCAACCACTGATCTCGCTTTGTTACCCCTTCACCCTCGTTGTTCAGGCATGCGTGAAATTTTGTGGAAGGCCATTGTTCAAAGGAATTACGGTTGTACTCATCTAATCGTAGGGGGTGAGCATACCAACCTTGGAGGCACTCGTCGTGGTATGGATTTATTTCAGACGGATGGCAAACAAGCTAATGAAGAACAGCGCAATATAGTCGGTGTAGAACTGATTCCCTTCCCGCGCATGGTTTATGTGGAAGAACGCGCTCAACATTTGCCTGAGGAAGAAGTACCCAAGGGTATGCGCACCGCCACCTTAACAGGAATCGAACTGAAGCGAAGACTGGTAGAAGGGCTTAAAATTCCTGACTGGTTCTCATACCCGGAGGTGTTGCGTGAATTACGCAATACCTATCCGGATAGAAGCAAACAAGGGTTTACGATTTTCTTTACCGGACTCTCAGGCGCCGGAAAATCAACCATCGCTAAAATATTAACTACCAAATTGCTTGAAATGGGTGGCCGACAAATTACTTTACTGGATGGCGACGTGGTCCGGAAAAATCTGTCCAGCGAACTCGGATTTTCCCGAGAGCACCGCGATATCAATGTTCGCAGAATCGGTTATGTTGCTTCGGAAATCACAAAAAATCACGGCATTGCAATCTGCGCCCCCATAGCCCCCTACCAAGCCACTCGCCGTGATGTTCGGGCGATGATCGAACCATATGGCGGATTTTTTGAGATTCATGTTTCCACACCACTGGAAGTATGTGAAAGCCGTGATCGTAAAGGGCTTTATGCCAAGGCGCGTGCTGGCATTGTTAAAGAATTTACCGGGATCAGCGATCCTTATGAAATTCCGGAAAATCCGGAACTGTTGATCGATACGACGGATATCAGCGTTGAAGAGGCGGTGCAGCAGATTTTGCTGAAGCTGGAACGGGAAGGGTATTTGCGTTAGGAGTACTTTTTAATTCTGATCTTGAAACTGGTTTTCTATTATACAAATCCAGTTTTAAGACTGCGGGTAATCCAGCGTTGGTAACAGTAAAAACAATAAGCACATTCCTCGTAAACATGAAAAACAGAGATTTTTGTCGATTTTTTTTACACATTAAGCAGCCTATTAAGCAACGAACCTAGGGTAGGTCTCATTCGGGGAGATCCAAAAACAAATAGACGCTATCATCTCCGACTCCTCAACGAGAAATTTGCTGCTTCTCATGCCTGAAAAAATAGTTTCGCGCGTTAAAATATCAGCTTAAAAAAACTAATGAAGACAAGCAATTGTACTAATTCATGATAAAAACCTGATAAAAATACCTTTATGTATACCTTTAAATAAATACGGCACCATCTATTTTAAAAAATTCTGATTGTCGATTTTTTTTACAAAACACAAGATACGATTTTAAGTAATGTTTACAATACACTGTTTGTTAACATTATTTTAATAGTGGCATAATTTATGCTTGTGTATAACCTATGAATTACCCTATTTCATTTTATGGGGATGATTTGAAATCTTAACTAGGAGCACATAATGATGAAAAAAACTATATTATCAACCACATTTGCCGCATCAGTCTTATTTATGGCAGCGAGTGCTAACGCAACCCCTTTGATTGTTGACACAGCATTAAGCAATATTGGTACTGCATTTGACAATGTAATCACTGGAACGGGTGCTTCTGTTGTAACTGCACAAGTTACAAATGGAAATAGCGTATACAACTACATTGATAAGAACGGCAATCCTGCAACTGTGACCGTAACACGCGCTAGTGGCTCAGCAGCCCTCCCCAGCGGTGGCTATTCCGACGGTGGTGTGTCTTTGTCAGGCTCAGTATGGGACATCAGCCCTTCCAACTCAGGTGGAATTATTCCAGGTTATAATTCCGGCCTGACTTTCACCTTCAGTTCCGCTGTGAACGCTTTCGGATTCGAAATTGGTGACTGGGCCACATGTTGTATGTCTAACACACGTCCAACCGCGATTCAAACTACCTACAGTGTGCCGGCAACCGGTTCTGGGTTGTGGATTGCTTTTGATGGCGGCGCAGCTACCCTTCCAGCTAATGCACTAACTGCTACTGACAATCCTGGATATGCTGCATCACGCAGCTTCACCAACTTCATCGGCGCGATCGATTCATCTGGATTCTTCTCCAAGGTGACCTTCTTTGGCGATGGCTTCGGTGAATTTCTGGTTGCCGGCGGCACATTACGCTTTGCTTCGGTTCCACAGGGTTCCGTTGGCGGCAACAATGTTCCAGAACCTGCCTCACTGGCATTGATGGGACTTGGCCTGACCGGTTTGATTTTAGCCCGTCGTCGCAAAAACGTCTAAACGCCAGCTGCACCACGATAAACAAAGCCTGGCAGGGTAACCTGTCAGGCTTTGTTTATCTGGTGGGTGTGTACACAGACTTTGACACAATGAAGTTAGAAGTAGCAGAATATAGTTTTGTATTGCAAAACAAGCCTCTCCGCACAATTTTTTTCTAAGTAAATTTTGGATATTCATGAACTGGGCAACTGATTTAAATTAAATGGCACTTGCAGTTTTAACGCAACCAAATTATTCCTTCAGTTTAACAGTGGCCGAAGCGACGAGTTACTACACGATCCCCTTTAAATTCATTTTCACCATACATACCACTTAATGAAACAGCACGTTAACTATCGGAAGATGGGTGAGAGTGAATATGTTCAGCTACGTGCTGCGTCTGTGCCGCAGCATGATGATGCAATTGGCCATGGGAAGGTTCTAGTGGGGTAGATTTACCCACATAATGAGGTAACAATGAACCCACTAACATACCGGTGAAACTTGCCAGCAACCCAAGTAATTGTGGGGGCCATAGTCCATCTGCTGCAAATATTTCAAGCAGGATCCAAGTGGAAAACCCCGCTATAACAGAAAACAATGCCCCCTGTGTATTGGCTCGCTTCCAATACAGCCCCGCCACCAGCGGAATAAATGCTACCACCATGGTCACTTTATAGGCATTACCTACCATTTCGTAAATACTGGACTTGGAATTTAGCGCAAAGAGCGTGACCATCATCGCGAAACAAACCACAACGATGCGCATTGTCATAAGGAATTTTTTGTCAGTCTGATGTCCTATCATCCCCTTTAGAATATTTTCGGTGAATGTTACGGATGGTGCGAGCAATGTCCCGCTAGCAGTGCTCATGATGGCCGATAATAGTGCCCCGAAAAAAATCACCTGAGCAAATATCGGCGTGTCATTCATGATCAAGGTTGGCAAAATATGCTGGGGATCTGTTTCGATTAACCCAGCGACCATTTTTGGATCAATCAGTGAGGCTGAATAGGCAAGAAATAAAGGGATAAAGGCAAACAGAAAGTAAAGCACACCTCCCAGTACCGCGCCACTGACTGCAATACGGGACGTTTTTGCGGACATTACGCGCTGAAAAACATCCTGCTGAGGAATAGAGCCAAACATCATGGTTACCCATGCGCCAATGAATGCAAGTAGGTCCCTGGTTTCCAGTTTTGGCCAGAACTTGAATTTCCCTGCTGCAGAAGCATGATCAATCACCACGCCTACGCCCCCAGCCATCCCGCTCAACAGGTAAGCCAGATAAAGCATACCCACCACGATGATCGTCATCTGGAAAAAATCAGTTAGCGCAACTGACCACATAGCTCCAAACAGCGTATACATCAGCACGATGCCTGCGCCGATAAGCATTCCTTCGGAAGGGGAAACCGCTCCTCGGGATACAACAGAAAATACCAGGCCCAACGCGACTATCTGGGCAGAGACCCAACCCAGGTAGGAGGCAATAATGGCCAGACTGGTCAGCACCTCCACCGTACGGTTATAACGTTGACGATAGTAATCACCTATCGTCAGCAAGTTCATCTTATAGAGCTTCGCAGCAAAAAAAACACCAACCAGAACCAGACACATACTGGCGCCAAACGGGTCTTCAACGATGCCTCTCAGCCCTTCCTGAATGAATCTGCCTGGAGATCCCTAATACTGTTTCTGAACCAAACCAAGTGGCAAATACAGTGGCAACAACAATATAAAGCGGCAGGCTGCGGCCTGCGATGACGTAGTCTCTTGAGTTTTTGACTTTTGTAGCGGCATAGAGGCCGATACCAATCGACACCATCAAATACAAAATCACAAAACCAATCAACATGTCTTCTCTTCCTCTCTATATCATATCTGCACGTCAATTCTTGCTGGCGCGTCTGCCCCCTCTTCGACCAGAGGTAAATAGGACGTCAACACCAGCCAGCCTACCAGCAGCCCCAATAACACCGCTATAACCGCTAGCCAGCGGTTACGCTTACGCTGCTCGGCGAGCAAGAGACTAAAACCTTGTTCAGCCCGCTCCCAATTGTCCGTTTTCAATGCCTGATGAGCCAGCCGGGGCAATTGAGGAAGAATCGCTGCCCATTGAGGCGCTTCAGTTTTAAGCGTTCGCACTAATCCACGCCAGCCCATCTGCTCGCTCATCCAGCGCTCAAGAAAAGGCTTTGCTGTCTTCCACAGATCCAGATCAGGGTCGAGCTGCCGACCCAGGCCTTCAATATTGAGTAGCGTTTTTTGGAGCAGTACCAGCTGAGGCTGGATTTGCACATTGAAGCGTCGTGAAGTCTGAAACAGCCGCAGCAATACCTTTCCGAAAGAAATTTCCTTAAGCGGCTTATCAAAAATGGGTTCGCAAACCGCCCGTATGGCTGACTCAAACTCATCCACACGGGTGTCTGCTGGCACCCAGCCTGCTTCGATATGGGCCAGCGCGACCCGTTTATAATCCCGCTTGAAAAATGCCAGAAAATTCTGTGCCAGGTAATTCTTGTCCACATCTGTCAGCGTGCCCATAATACCGAAATCCAACGCGATGTATTGCCCATTGGGTGCAACAAAGATATTGCCTGGGTGCATATCCGCATGGAAAAAACCGTCTCGAAACACCTGCGAGAAAAAAATCTCCACACCGGCTTCCGCTAACCGGGGCACGTTGACCCCCTGTTCACGCAACCGGGAAACCTGGCTGATCGGCGTGCCATGCATACGTTCCATTACCATCACTTCACTGTGGCAATAGTCCCAATACACTTCCGGCACCACCAGCAATTTAGATCCTTCAAAATTGCGTCGCAACTGACTGGCGTTGGAGGCCTCCCTCATCAGATCCAGCTCATCATGCAAGTGCTTTTTAAATTCGGATATTACCTCCCGCGGGCGCAGCCGTTTACCATCAGCCCACAGGGTTTCAATCAAGCCTGCACCAATATCCAGTAATGCCAGATCATTGGTAATGATTTGCGCTATGCCGGGCCGTAACACCTTGACCGCAGCTTCTTTGCCATCCTGCAACAGCGCAAAGTGAACTTGTGCTACAGATGCACTAGCGACCGGAAGTGGATCAAACGCCTGGAATACCAGATTTACCGGTTTGCCATAGACTCGCTCCAGCGTGGCCAACACCTGCGCGGAAGAAAATGGAGGGACTTGGTCTTGCAGCTTGGCCAATTCATCGGCGATATCCAGCGGCAGCAAATCACGTCGGGTAGAAAGCATTTGTCCGAATTTAACAAAAATGGGACCTAATGCCTCCAGGGCCAGACGCAAGCGTACTGAACGGGGTTGCGACAGGCGCCGCCAGAACAACATGAAACGGATCAGGAAGCGTAGTGCGCGAAAACGCTCGTGGCCGAGGAAAAATTCATCCAGCCCGAACCGGACAGAAACAGTCAATATTTTAAGTAGTCGGAATAATCGCATAGGAAATCAGGATTGGCGCTCCAGTCTGGCAATCCTTTTTTCAAGGCGTTCCGCATCATCACGCAGGGTATCTACATCACGAATGAATTTTTGTAGCGGTAGTGATTTTGCCAGCAGCGGGCGTTCTTCCGTCCAGTACTCAACAAGGGTTTGCGCAAAGCCAAACAGAGAGTGCTTACGCCATTCCCATAGCTTTTCAGCGGTATTCACCATGCGTTGGGCAACAATATCCCCAAAAACACGACTTAAATCTTCTCCCGCATCCCAGTGAATATTTTTGGCGATGTAGCCAATTTCCCCTGCTAAAGCTGTATCACCCGACATGGCTACCTGACTCATGACTGCGTTATCGGAAGCGACAATCCGTAATAGCACGCCAGGTGAAAAGACCAGAGAAACATCAGCCTCTGCCCCTTCCGGTGCCGATTTAAACTCCCCGTTTTCCCGGATCACAAAAACGAAACTGAAAGGCGTTACTTTAAACTGGGCTGTCTTACCTGCATAGGGTTTGAGTCGTTCCAGGGCCCATGGCTGCCCGCGCAACACATGGTTCACAAATGCTATTGGAGGCGCATTGAACGGTGAGGGCGAAACCCTGATATTTTCTTCCTGCGTATCCAATGTCATTTCTTTAAACTAGTTGATCTGTAAAACTGAAATTAAAATTTGTAGCCTTTATGTAACGCAACCACACCCGCAGTCAGATTGAAGTATTGCACACGTTCAAAATTAGCTTGTTCCATCATCTGCTTCAAATCTTCCTGGGAAGGATGCATGCGAATAGACTCTGCCAGATAGCGATAGCTTTCTGCATCTTTGGCAAACACCTGACCCATGAGTGGCAACAGCTTAAATGAATACAGGTCATACGCTGGCTGCAGGGGTTTCCATATTTTGGAAAACTCCAGAACCAGCAGCCTGCCACCGGGTTTTAATACCCGATACATTTCCTGTAAGGCCGCATCTTTATGGGTCATGTTACGCAAACCAAAAGCTACCGTTACACAATCAAAATAGTTATCCAAAAATGGAATTTTTTCTGCGTCACATTGCACTGCGGGCATGGCAAAGCCCTGATCCAGCATTCTGTCTCTTCCCACTGTCAACATGGAACTGTTGATATCTGTCAGTACAACTTGGCCGGTTTTCCCCACACGTTTGGCAAACGCGATGGATAAATCTGCTGTTCCACCTGCAATATCGAGAACGCGCGAACCTTCCCTGACGCCACTTTGTTCAATGGTAAAAATTTTCCACACGCGATGCAGGCCTGCCGACATCAGATCGTTCATCAGATCATAACGGCTTGCTACGGAGTGAAATACATCCGCAACTTTTTGTGCCTTTTCTGATTCATCAACGGTTTTAAAACCAAAGTGGGTCGTTTTATCCATTTGCGTTACTCAGCAGAATATATCAGGGTTTATTAAACGCTGCGGATGCAGGAGCACGGTCTGCACCTGCGGCTTCCATTCGCGCCAAATACTTATCCCACAACGACAGATAGTTTCTTCCCAGTTCGTATAAGTAGTCCCAGGAATAAAGGCCGCTATCGTGCCCATCTGAAAAAGTTAACTGAACGGCGTAATTGCCAACCGGTTCAATCCGGCTGATTTCCACATCCCGCTTACCTACCTGCAATACTTCCTGACCCTGCGCATGACCCTGCACTTCTGCAGAGGGCGAATAAACACGCAGAAACTCACAAGGCAGCTTAAATGTATCGCCATTGTCAAATGACACTTCCAGTTGCCGTGATTTCTGATGCAACTTAAGATCAGTTGGGTGGGGGGTATTGTCTGAAGTTGCCATAATTATCCTTAAACCCTAGCGTGTATATGAAACAGAATATGAAATCATAACCGTTTTAGGTCGAAACTAAAACCAGTACTACGTCTCTTAACGCTATCCATCTAAATGCAAAGCACATCCCGCTCACGCGCACATGCAAATATTACGATCAATACGGTATAAGCTTGTGTAACAAACCTGTAATATTAATGACATATTATGCTTCCAGAGAACACAGTATCATGAGCAGGAGAAACGTGAAGATACCTGCTGAATTTATATTTTGAATCAGATTGTGGCTTATTTTAGGGGTTAATCATGTCAGCAACTATTCTCCTGGTAGAAGACGAACCAGGCATTCAGGAATTAATAAAATTCAACTTGAATCAGGCAGGACATACTGTAATCAGTGCATTGAATGCAGAGCGTGCACTTACTTCAATTCGCGAAACACTGCCTGATTTAATTTTGCTGGACTGGATGCTTCCCGGAATGAGCGGTATTGAGCTGGCTAAAAAAATCCGCTCCGATAGCCGAACTAGCGCGGTTCCCATTATCATGCTGACAGCGCGCGGTGAAGAACAGGACAAATTAGTTGGCCTGGATGTGGGCGCAGATGACTACATTACAAAACCATTTTCACCCCGAGAATTAATCGCCCGCATCAAGGCCGTATTGCGTCGTCGGGCCCCCCAGATGACAGAGGATCCGGTTGAAGTCCACGGATTACGTCTGGATCCTGGTAGCCATCGCGTTACTGGCAATAACAAGCAACTAGAATTAGGGCCCACTGAATTTCGCCTGTTGCATTACTTAATTACTCACCCGGAGCGTGTTTACTCACGTTCACAATTACTGGACCAGGTATGGGGTGATCATGTTTTTGTGGAAGAACGTACCGTCGATGTTCATATCCGCAGGCTGCGTTCTGCTTTGGAGCCAACCAAACATGATTATCTTATTCAGACAGTCAGGGGCGCGGGCTATAGATTGTCGGGCAATCCGTAACCTGCGGTAACTCGCCAAACTTTATGCCATAATAGGCTTTTTAAATGGGCAGGATACTCATACGTGTCTGATTTCTGGTTGCGTCCGCTCACCACGCTGGGCTTTCTGGCCTTTTCTTCGCTGGTTATTTGGGCGATATTCAGCGCTGTCTTGGCACTCAGCTTATTCAGCTTTTCCCTGCTTCTGTTATTGTTTTTTCATTTGCGCAATCTTGAAGAATTCGATAATTGGCTAATCAAAGCTTCTCCCAATAACGTACCTCACGGCTCCGGCATTTGGGAGCATTCTTTTGCTTCTCTTTACCAAGTAATACAAAAGCATAAACGCACCAAGCAAGAATTAAAATCTGCCGTCTTACGCCTGCAGAATGCGGCAAAAGCCATGCCGGATGGCATCATTATTCTTGAAGATGCTGATAAAATTGAATGGTGTAATTTCATGGCTGAAACCCACTTCGGTCTGGACAATGAGCGCGATCATGGCCAACATATTTCTTACCTGTTACGCCAGTCCCAGTTTGCCGATTATCTGAATGCCCATAACTACAATGAACCACTAAAGCTGGTTTCTACCCGCAACCAAGGTGTGACGCTTTCGATCCAGCTAGTACCTTATGGCGACAAACAAAAATTGCTTATCAGCCGTGATATCACACAGTTAGAACAAACTGAAACCATAAGACGCGACTTTGTCGCGAACGTATCCCATGAAATGCGTACCCCGCTGACTGTCGTAGGCGGCTTCCTGGAAACATTGCTGGATATGGAGCATCTTGATAAGGAACAAACCCGTCAGCACTTGCAACTCATGCTGGATCAAACCCACAGGATGCAGCATCTGGTGGAAGATTTGCTCACCCTTTCCCGACTTGAAAGCGAACAGAATGTCCTGACAGAAGACCCGGTTAATATTCCCGCACTAGTCGAGAAATTATGTGATGAGGCTGCCTCCCTGAGTGGTGGTCAACACAAAATCAGCCTGATTCTGGACTCGGATTGCTGGCTGCGCGGAAATGAGCATGAGCTGCGAAGCGCTTTTGGCAATCTCATCAGCAATGCTGTGCGCTATACCCATGAAGGGGGCGATATCACGCTGCGCTGGGCAAAACAAGGTGACGAAGCTATCTTCAGCGTACAGGACACAGGGGAGGGGGTCAGCCCCCAACATATACCCCGGCTCACCGAACGTTTTTACCGTGTTGACCGCAGTCGCTCACGCGAAACGGGGGGTACCGGGTTAGGCTTGGCCATCGTAAAGCATGTATTGTCGCGGCATCAAGGTAAACTGGAGGTAGCGAGCAAAGTGGGCAAGGGCAGCACTTTCAGCGCCTGTTTTCCCGCTAATCGCATCATCAAATCCAGCGCTTTGATCTCTGATGAATTTGGGGGTTAGTCTGCACTGATATCAATCTAGAAACCTTGGTTGGATGGGGTGGAGTGTGCTGTTCTGGAGCGCAGTACAAGGCGCAATGACGCTGAATGGTCATTCCATTTCAAGGAGTTGAACGCTGCCCTGCGCTGCGAAAACTGTGCAATCCAACCCATAGCGGTCTCACCAACCGGGTGAACCAGGAAATCATTAAAAATTCTATTAGAATTATTTAGTTAAATGTTAAGGTTAACTGAAGTTTCTAGGATCAATATGCTTCATTCCTGCAGCGGCTCATTTGCCCCGTTTTTACACCACAATGAAACTGACGCACTCGAAATCACACCCTTTCTCTATCAGATTTTGCAACTTGTAAGTTTGCTTTGGCTGGGACAGCACTTCCAGTAATTTTCCCGGCTGAAACCAGCCCAATGGGAGGATCAAGCTTTCTTTGCTTTGTAATGCAGGAACTTCCGGCAAGAGCAAAACAGGGACAAATTCATTTTGCGCGGACTGGTTTAACCCAACGGGTTTGACACCTATTGGCAGCGGAACGCCAGGCAATGTTCTGATGCCTAATTGCAATTCGCCCGTTGAGGTAAGGGCTAACCAGCGTACAACACCCAACACAAACTGTTTAGAGTCATCAGGCCGCAACGCTACCAGCTGATGATGGCTTATCTGATATTTTCCGTTTTCTTGCCGTTTGAGTCCGAACCCCAGCGCGCTTTCATCCTGAATGCCCCAGGTTTCCAGTGAAAAACCGAGTTCCTCAGCACTTTGTTGATCGTTACGTTCGATAATTCGACCAAATAGCTGCAGTTCCTGGGTTTCCTTGTATCCAATACTGACGGGCTTTTTAGGTTGTTCCAGCGATTTTTCATCATTAATATAAAAATGCATAGCTGCCATACCCAGGCAGACTTGAGCCATTATCCGTGAGACATTTCGTTCATAAACTCGGTTAGTCGGGGCTTCGCACCACTCTCTGTACAATGTCATCAGAAAGGCTTCACAAGCCGGCTGAATGCATGCCTCCCCTACATCCAGTTCTTCAGGTGCCCCGCCTTTACGCAAGAATTTGATTCGTTTGCGCAATCCTTCTGCCAAACGCGTGGTTTCGAGATAGCGAGGCGTTTTTAATTTAAGCTCTGAATTATTCATCATTGGTGGGGCTGAACTTTCAATATCAACCACGGCCACGGGAAAACTGCTTTGCGATGAGCAAGAGACGACAAGTGGCACACGCAGTCCCCATTTATCCAGCCATCTATCCAGCAGTAAAAGCTGCCGGGCGGATAGCTGATAGGGATTGGCCAGACTGGTGAGCAGTATCTGAACATACACGGCCGTGCAACTGCTGACATCTGATATTTGGTTCAAGCTGTCTTTTACAGCTTTGCCTGCAAAATTATTCTCTTCTGCGTAGGCATAAAGCGTGTGCACCTGGTACCACAACACGGCCTCCGTCTGGCGGTGGGCAAGGTAATGCTCCAGCATAATCCGGCCGTTGAAACGCAAGCAACGATGAGTAATCAGTGCAATATGTTCAGAAACCTCTACATCGCCTTCCAGACATCCTTGCAAGCACAACTGATAGGCTTCACCCATAATCTGCCACAAGGCAATCGTTTGATTCCATACGCTACGTTCAGCAACGCCAAAAGGAATGGGCTTACCTGCGTATTTTTTAGCCAATTCACCTTGCAAAAAGGCTACGGGTTCCCGTAATTGCTCATTTATCTTCAACCGTTCTAACGGTGTCAGCTTGTATTGGTTTAATTGAGTCAGTTGATCAGAGATTTCTTTGTGCGCTATAGATACATTGGTTAACGGCAGTGATGTCAGCCATTGCTTACATGCCTTGACGTCTTTTATCTTGAGGCTTATTCCATCATCCATTGGCAGGTTCCATGGTTAACGTTATCACTGACAAATTTGGTGAATTTTATTTTGCAGCTTCTGCTTGAGATTTTCCGTCACAACTGAAATGGGTTCACGCATCGCCGCTCCCCAGATTGGATTAGGGAAATGCCGATCTGTATTGAACCGGGGGATGACATGCCAATGTAAATGCGGCACCACATTGCCCAGGCTGGCCAGATTGATTTTATGAGGAGATAGAACCTCCCGAATAGCTTGCTCTACTGCAAATACCACGGTCATCAGGTGAACGCGAGCCTGAGGCGGCAGATCAGTCATTTCCTTCACGTGAGACGACCAGATAACGCGGCAAAAACCGGGATAATCCGGGTCATTTACCCAGATTACCCGACATAATTCATCATGCCACAGCAGTTCGTCACCGCTTGGTTCGCACAGTTCGCAGGTCATTACCAGCTTCCGCAAAATTGGATATTAAATTGACTTCCTGTCCAGCCATCGCAGCGACTTCGGCTGCAATTTGAATTTATAACAATACCCGCTCAATCCCCCCATTCGCGGCCTTGGTCAGATAGTCTTCCATCCAGCTTTTACCCAGCAAATGCTTTGCAATTTCAACAACAATGTAATCTGCTTCAATAGCCGTATCATCACTATACCGGGAAAGTCCCTGAAGGCAAGAGGGGCAGGATGTCAGCATTTTAATCTCGGTTTCCTGGCCCTGACGGATCTCACCTGCAACTGTCTGAATTTCTTCCAGTTTACGCGAGCGAATCTGGGTAGAAATATCAGGACGCGATACCGCCAATGTGCCGGATTCGCCACAGCAGCGCTCGGATAATTTCACCTCTTCACCCATGAGTGCATTGACCACTTTCATGGGATTGTAGACTTTCATCGGGGTGTGGCATGGGTCATGATACATGTAGCGCACGCCCTTTGCCCCCTCAAGCTTGATGCCTTTTTCCATGAGATATTCGTGGATATCCAGTAAACGACAGCCTGGAAAAATCTTGTCGAACTGATATTTCAGCAATTGGTCCATGCAGGTGCCGCAGGACACAATGACCGTTTTGATATCGAGATAATTCAAGGTATTCGCAACACGATGGAACAATACGCGGTTGTCAGTGGTGATCTCATCACCTTTATCCTTGTTACCCGTAGCTGTCTGAGGATAGCCGCAACACAGATAGCCGGGTGGCAATACGGTTTGGGTTCCTATTTCAAACAGCATTGCCTGCGTGGCGAGCCCCACCTGGCTAAACAGCCGTTCGGAGCCGCATCCGGGGAAATAAAACACCGCGTCGGAATCCTCATTCACTTTTTGAGGGTCACGAATCACTGGCACGATGGTACTGTCTTCCAGCCCCATCAGCGCCCGCGAGGTTTTCTTGGGCAACCCGCCGGGCATCGGCTTGTTAATGAAGTGAATCACCTGCGGCACAATCTTCGCCTTGCCCAAGGTGGCCGGCGGATGCTGAGTTTGCGCTTTGGCCAGGCCTAGCTTTTTCGCTACCTGATAACCGATGCGCTGCGCCTTGTAACCCCATTCGATCATGACCTTACGCGTCATTTTGATGGTAGTCGGATCAGTCGCATTCAGGAACATCATGGAAGCAAAGCTGCCCGGGTTAAATTTTTTCTTGCCGCGCTTGCGCAAGAAATTGCGCATGGCAATGGATACATCACCAAAATCGATGTTCACCGGGCACGGGTTCAGACATTTGTGGCAGATCGTGCAATGATCGGCGACGTCGCCAAATTCATCAAAATGCTTGAAAGATACACCACGCCGGGTTTGTTCTTCATACAAAAACGCTTCGATCAGCAAACTGGTGCCAAGAATTTTGTTGCGCGGGCTATAAAGCAGATTAGCGCGAGGGATATGCGTGTTACACACCGGCTTGCATTTGCCACAGCGTAAGCAGTCTTTAATGGAATCAGCAATTTCACCGATTTCACTTTGCTCCATAATGAGCGATTCCGCCTCCAGCAAACTAAAGCTTGGAGTATAAGCGTTTCTTAAATCGCCACCAGGTAGCAACTTGCCGCGGTTAAAACGGCCTTCCGGATCCACTTTCCGTTTATAGGCAGCAAAAGTCTCGATTTGCTCAGGGTCGAGAAACTCCAGCTTGGTAATGCCGATGCCGTGTTCACCGGAAATCACCCCACCTAACGCTTTTGCCAGGTGCATGATACGTACTACCGCCTGATTGGCTTCCTGCAGCATGGGATAGTCATCGGAGTTAACCGGGATATTGGTGTGAATGTTTCCGTCACCCGCATGCATGTGCAACGCAACAAACACACGGCTTTTCAGCACTTGCTTGTGGATCGCATCACAGCTTTCCAGTACAGGCATAAATTCCCGCCCGCTAAATAGCCGCTGAAGCTCGCTACGTATTTCCTGTTTCCAGGAGACGCGCAGGGTGTGGTCCTGCAAAACCTGAAAAACCGTTGAACCCGGTTTGATCAGATGGCCATCCGGGTGATACTCAGCACATGGCGAATCAAGATTGTTCAGCAGGTTTGACCAACGCGTCTGAACCCCTTCCAGCAAAGCAAGTGCTCGCTCTCTTCGATCGCCCAATAATTCCTCGTCCGGGACAACTTCATCGTCCCGCAGCAAAGGGAGGGCACCCTGGAAAAAAGCTTGAAGTGCTGGCAGTAACTTGAGCTTGTTTTTAATGGATAATTCAATATTGATGCGCTCAATACCGTCAGAATAATCCGCCAGCTTATCCAGCGGAATCACCACATCCTCATTAATCTTGAACGCATTGGTGTGGGCGGCAATTGCAGCCGTCCGTGCGCGGTCCAGCCAGAATTTCTTGCGCGCATCCGGGCTGACCGCAATAAACCCTTCACCACCCCGAATATTGGCCAACTTCACGATCTGTGAGGCTGCTTCGCCCACCGCATCTTCATCTTCTGACACCACATCGGCCAACAGCACCATTTTAGGGCGCTCAGCGCGATTCGCCTTGGTAGCGTAACCAACAGCCTTGAGGTAACGCTCATCAAGATGCTCTAACCCCGCCAATATGGCTAACGGATGGGCATCCAGAAAGTCTTTGATTTCTACAATTGCCGGAACTGCGTCGCGAACCTGGCCAAAAAACTCCAGACACACGGTACGGGTAAATTTAGGCATTTTGTGCAAAATGAAGCGTGCTGACGTAATAATGCCATCACATCCTTCTTTTTGAATACCCGGTAAGCCGGACAAAAATTTGTCGGTTACATCTTTACCTAAACCAGTTTTGCGGAAACGGTTACCCGGGATTTCCAGAACTTCAGGTTCTCCCAGCTGTTTTTTTCCATCAGCCGCATAGCGGTTAATCTGAAAGCGTGCCAGCGCGATATCGTGAATTTTTCCCCGGTTATGGTCCAGCCGGATTACTTCCAGCCAGGTGGCATCAGGTGTTACCATGCGCCAGGAAGCCAGATTATCCAGTGCGGTTCCCCACAACACGGCTTTTTTACCTCCCGCATTCATGGAAACGTTCCCGCCAATACACGACGCATCGGCCGAGGTGGGATCGACAGCAAACACATATCCAGCCGCTTCCGCTTTTTCCATCACGCGTTTGGTCACTACGCCTGCACCACAGTGAATGGTTGTAACCGGTTCAGTTACACCCGGCAGCTTGATCGCATCCACTGCGCTCAACGTATCGAGTTTTTCCGTGTTAATGACCGCCGACATTTTTGAAAGCGGAATCGCACCCCCGGTATACCCTGTACCACCGCCCCGAGGAATGATAGTAAGCCCCAACTCAATACAGCCCTGCACCAGCAGTGCAATTTCCTGCTCGGTGTCTGGGTTAAGTACTACAAAGGGATATTCAATACGCCAGTCGGTTGCATCCGTGACATGTGAAACACGCGCCAATCCATCAAACTGAACATTATCGCGGCGAGTTACAGGTAACAATCTTTTCAGAATTTGCTTGCGCAAAGAAGCCGTCTGATTGAAATCCGCTTCGAAAGTATCAACAGCCTTATGCGCAGCGCCAAGTAACTGGGCGACCAGATCATTGTTCTGTCTGCGGGCATCAATTTCGTTCAAGCGATGACGCAACGCTTCCACCAGCGCAGCCAAGCGTTTCGGGTTAGCCAGCAGATCATCTTCCAGATACGGGTTGCGGGACACTACCCAAATATCGCCCAGCACCTCAAACAACATGCGTGCAGAACGGCCCGTCTTGCGTTCCCCGCGCAATTCATTCAGCAGGGCCCAGGCTTGCTCGCCCAGTAAACGGATGACAATTTCCCGATCGGAAAAAGAAGTGTAATTGTAGGGGATTTCTCGAAGGCGCGCGGTCATAAAGCTCAAAGCTGCATGCTAAATTCAAATAATACCATATCTGGGTGATTCATCGCACAAACCACAGGGGAATGAAAGGCTTACTTCGCTTTAGGGTTATTTAGAACAAACCTGAGTATTTGTCAGCATGTTGGTTTAGACTCTAATCTTTGTGTTCTATTCTACGTGAAGGTTTGCTCCTGACAACCTGAGCCAGACCTATTTCCAATGCCGTCTCCAAGCGAATCACCCGCTCTGTCAGGCTCTCTATCTTCTGCTGCTGGGTAATCATTGTTGCTGCCATGCGCTCCACTTTGTCATTCATTTTGATGACCGTGGTAATTGCATCCCACATCTTGTCGGTAACACCCATCAGGCAGCTTTCCGTTCCATCGCAGCAATGCGCTTATTCGAGGCTTCGACAAAAGCCAGCGCCTCTTCTATCGCTGCGTTCGCCTGAGCGCTAGTCTTGTTCATCTGATCAATCATGCCTTGAATAATTCTGTCATCTTCAGACGGTTGATACGCCGACGCAGCCCGCCGAAACAGTTCGCCCATTGAAATACCAGCATCTTTTGCCATTTCAGCGATTTTGCTTTTTTCTGTAGCGGTAACAAGTACCGGAATTCGTTCTGTAGCAGTTGCCATCATATTACTCCTGTATGCACATGTTCAGCACATGACCAATATAGATCACACTGAGCCGAATATCAAGTACTTGTCCGCTAAGATTCTGTTTATCGACATCAAGACAGCGCCTACTATCAAAAAATCGAACTGCCGTTCGCGACCCGCAAGGGACTGTCACAGGCTCATCTGTATGGTCTGCAAAGCATCCAATAGCGGCCAACTAGTTGGCAAAATTCATCTCAATCTAAAGCTTTATGCAATGAGGTTATTGATTTGCAGTATTATTACATCATATTCGAACTGGAAAATTTATGGAGTTGCAATGAATCAACAACTTAATGAAAAGCAGCAGTCTGTATAATAACTATTGGGCGTCATAATGGGGGATAAAATCCGTATTGCTTCTCTAATTATTATATTGTTGTGCCCGCTAATCTTTGGCATTGGTGCGGGTTTGTCATACTTCATGCCCCAATGTACTTGGGCTGCAAGCGCGCCTGCTGGTGGCTGCATCCTTCTTGGCATCAATCTCAACTGGCTGATAACGCTTGCTACGATTGCATTTGTTGGATCGTTCTTTGCAGTTCCATTTGGGGTTGTTGTTAACATTATTGGCATCGCTGTCAAATCCCATGAAGACAAAGCAAAAGCTGGCTCACAAAATAAAGTGGTCAATTGATGAAAATGACGTTCAACACATCCATCAACACGGACTGCTCCGCCTAACGGCGGCGCTCCGGTTAGCTAACACGTTAAACATAGCCATGCTCGTAAAGCTATTAAAAACTGAAGGTGAAGAAGGTGGGCTAGCCGTCATATCTTTGAATGGGTTTAAAATCAATGCCATGGATTGCTTGGGCTACGGTAGTTCCTCGACGGCATACCCAAAGATTGGCGATGAATTCACCCCCAAATTTTCTTGTCTCTTTGACGACGAAGCTACATGGAGCTCTTTGTTTGAGGGAAATCCCAATCAAGAACAAAAACTTGAACCCATCGGTTTATGGTCCTACAGGGCATTTGGAAGACTGGTTACTATTGACGGCCCT
>JAYVLG010000186.1:0-53254 GCA_043759595.1 Sulfurirhabdus sp.
CCTGCCTGGCCCAATAGCCGTATTGATGAATTGCTGCCACTGAAAGTGGCTTTACCATAAATCCTGCTGCTGTTGGAGTGGGGCGGCTGACCCGTTACCAATTACGAGCCTTCCCGGTAAATGATCTTTCCAAACGGTTGGTTACAAATTGGCTTGCTGGTGACTATATTGGAAGTAGTAAGCCAGCAATTAAAACCTTGGCCACTATGATTCTAACGACGAAGTGTAATACCTAACGAATAAGGGTATGGGAGCAGCCGGAATTATCAAGCATTCAAATCATGTCGTTGCTTAACGCACAAGCTTCTGATAATGTTCATTGTTCTAACCCGGCATTGGAGCGGGACCGGCCATGTCACGCTTTTTTTTGGCCTGTTTTTTCATTTACATTTGGGGCTTCGTTCCACACCTGCGTGGCCGGCCCCAATTTTACGTTGTGGCTGTAGAAAAATACCACACAGTTCATCTCCGCTGACACCATTTTAATCCTAGAAGCCGCACAGATAAATTTCTACCAGCGTCTCCTGAGTTGCGGCAAGCGGTCAATCGCCTTTCATATGTCATCAGTCGGGTTTGGGTCGATTTGAGCCGGTTAAGATAGGAAGGATAGCGGGTCTAACTGAGTTGGCCTGCCGGGGGTAGCCCGGCAGCTAGTCACTTTTCTTGCTTCGCCAAGCAAAGTAACCAAAAGAAGGTGACGCCAACTGCACCGTCCCTTCGGGATGCCTGAGCGTTGCCGAATAAATCGGGCGGCAACGCGAACTCGCACGTAAACGTGCTCAGACAGGCGCTGCCTTTAATCCCGATTTATCCGGCAACGCTCAGGGGCGCAGATGGGGGGCAAGTCAAAGGCTACGCGCAAAGCGCGTGACGGGTGGCTGGCTTAAGCCAGCTATAAGTTCCCTTTGTTGTATCGCCTCGGTTTGGTTTTTGAATCGGGGAAATGGCAAGTATGTCTGAGCACGTTTACGTGCGAGTTTACGCGGCCGCCCGGTTCAAAAATCAAACCGAGGGAACCCGCAGGGCGATGCAATAGGGTTCCTTTCTTTTGGGCATACAAAAGAAAGATGCTGGCCGTCTGGCTACCCCCGACCTCAGGTGCCAATATTGTGAAACCGCGTCATTTATCCGTACAAATCATCTGTGAATATTTTTACAATAATTGACCCGATACTTTATTAATATTTCTCAATTATTCGCGTTTAGCTTCTTTCAAGATTCAGCACAAGCAAGCGCCGCAAGATTTCCTCGTTCGGCATGTCCGGTGTGTAGTCTGCCCAGTCGTAGGCATGTGCTACCGCCCTATCCAGCGTTTTATGGGCATTATCCAGCCACGCTGGACGTGCGTTGTACAGGTTGGCCAGGGTGCGCTTTTTCAGTTCTGTTTCAAAGCCCGCTTTGGCAATAATCCTGTCCGGGTATCCGGCAACTACTTCCGGTACGCGTTCTGTCCACTCCATGGGGTTGAGCCAATGCCCCCATCAACCTGA
Organism: Sulfurirhabdus sp.; assembly: GCA_043759595.1. Lineage (GTDB taxonomy): Bacteria > Pseudomonadota > Gammaproteobacteria > Burkholderiales > SMCO01 > Sulfurirhabdus. Next base: position 1,491 of record JAYVLG010000186.1, read on the forward strand.
AAGTTCGGTTGTGAATGGACCTGGTACAACTGGTTCGAACTGAATTTTAAGTTATGTTAAAATAATCAGCTACTTTTATGTAGTTTCGATATTTTCTGGATATGACTTTAACTGAACTCCGCTATATTGTTGCGCTTGCCCGTGAACGCCATTTTGGCCGTGCTGCGGAGGCTTGTTTTGTCAGTCAGCCTACCCTGAGTGTGGGTATTAAGAAACTGGAACAGGATTTGGGTGTGACGCTTTTTGAGCGTGGTACCAATGAAGTGGGTGTGACCGCCATCGGTGAATTGGTAATTGAGCAGGCAAGCCGAGCGCTGGAAGAGATTGCAGCAGTGAAAGCCATTGCGCAGCAAGGCAAGGATCCGTTATCCGGTCCTCTTCGTATCGGGGTGATTTATACAATAGGGCCTTATCTTTTGCCTTATCTGATCCCGAAGCTGCGTAAAAAAGCCCCTAAAATGCCTTTGCTGATCGAGGAAAATTTTACAACCGTTTTGACTGAACAGCTCAAGCAGGGCAAGCTGGATGTGATTATTGTGGCTTTGCCATTTGAAGAGCCAGGTATTGTGACGCAACCACTTTATGATGAACCGTTTGAAGTGGTCTTGCCAGCGGACCATGACTGGAGCAAAAAGAAGTCGATCAAATCTGAAGATTTGGCTTTGGAAAGTTTGTTGTTGCTGGGATCAGGTCATTGTTTTCGCGACCAGGTGATGCAGGTTTGCCCGGCACTGAATCGTTTTAGCGCGACAGCAGGGAGTATTCAGAAAACGCTGGAAGGAAGCTCACTGGAAACAATACGTCATATGGTTGCCTCTGGCGCGGGGATTACTGTATTACCCTGTTCTGCGGTAGGCGCATCCAGAAAAGAAAGTAAATTGCTTGCTTTCAGGCCTTTTGCAAAGCCTGTTCCCGCTCGGCGTGTAGTGCTCGCGTGGCGTAAGAGCTTTCCCAGAATGCAGGCGCTGGAGGTATTAAGGCAGGCGGTATTGTCTTGTGATTTATCTTGTGTAAAGATGCTCGACTCTGTTGCTTTGAAGTAAAATATGCTCATAGTAATTAACTATCGATATGATTGTAATAATCAATTAGATTAATCGTTGCTCCCTCCGTATCATGTGAATCGTTGGCTAAGCAATACAAGCAAAACGAATTTCAACCACTTGAACGGAGATTAAAATGAACAACACAGAATCAGTGACAGTTAAAAATATTGAATCGGCTTTTGCAGGCGAATCCATGGCACATATCAAGTATATGTATTTTGCTAAAATGTGCCGTTTGCAAGGTGATGAAGAAACAGCGCAGGCTTTTGAAGAGACTGCAAAGCAAGAAGTACAGCATGCATTTGGTCACCTTGATTTGCTTTATCCCAGGGATGAAATGACTCCGGCAAGATGTCTGGAAATGGCGATAGCAGGTGAAACTTACGAATACACTGAAATGTACCCTTCATTCAGGCACATGGCAGTAGAAGAGCAGAATCATGCTGCAGTAGCTGAAATGGACGAGCAGATTGCTGAATCAAAAGAACATGCAGCCCGCTTCCAGAAAGTATTGGAAACAGCAGCAAAGCGATTTGCGGCATTGGCGAAAGTGGAAGAACGTCACGCTAACCATTATCGCGAAGCGCTTTCTAAAGTAACCGCTTAATTTATAAATTTATTGAAAGGAAATGATGATGAAAAAATGGCAATGTGTAGTGTGTGGATATATCTATGACGAAGCAGAGGGAATCCCTGATGAAGGAATTCCAGCGGGAACACGATGGGAAGATGTATCTGACGAATGGATGTGCCCTGATTGTGGCGTAACCAAGGCTGACTTCGATATGGTAGAAGTGGCTGCATGATGAACAGGGCGACTGAAGGCAGATTGTTTTCAGCCGCCACTTTTGAATCAAAGTGAGGGTTATTATGTCACCGATCATTATTGTTGGAACCGGACTGGCTGGATATACCCTGGCACGAGAATGGCGAAAACTGGATAAAGAGACGCCACTTGTGATGATCACCTCAGACAATGGTTCTTTTTATTCCAAGCCAATGTTGTCTAATGCCTTTGCTTCAGGTAAAACACCTGCGGCCCTTGCAACGCAAGATGTAGCACAGATGCAGACACAATTGAATGCAGAGATTCGAGCCCATTCAAGTGTGGAGGGAATTGATGCAAGCAAGCATACGATTACTGTTAATGGTGAGGCACTTGCTTACAGCAAACTGGTGTTGGCCATGGGAGCAGATACGATAAATCCTGGTCTGAGCGGTAATGCTGCGGATAAAGTATTTTCGGTAAATGATCTGGCTGACTATGCACGCTTTCGCGAAGCCATTGAAGGCAAAAAACACATAGCAATTCTGGGTGCTGGGCTGATAGGCTGTGAATTTGCCAATGATCTGGCTGGCGCAGGTTATGCGGTGGAAGTGATTCATCTGGCCGCTCAGCCGCTTGATCGCTTGTTACCCGTTGAGGCTTCTCAGGCTGTACGCCAGGCTTTGGAGAAATTAGGTGTGGTCTGGCATTTCAATAAGAAGGCCGAAGCAGTTGATCGCACTGATCAAGGCTACCGGGTTACCTTGTCTGATGGGTCAGCAGTCGAGGCTGATGTTGTACTATCGGCAATTGGTCTCAGGCCGCGTGTTGCTCTGGCTCAAGCTGCTGGTATAGCGATCAATCGGGGTGTAGTGACGAATCGATTGATGGAAACCAGTGCGCCAGATGTGTATGCACTGGGTGATTGTGCTGAGGTGGCAGGGCATATATTGCCTTTTGTTTTACCCCTCATGCAAGGTGCTCGGGCACTGGCCCAAACCTTGAGCGGCAATCCTGCAGAAGTATCTTATCCTGCCATGCCTGTGGCTGTAAAAACGCCGGCATGTACCGTTTCAGTTTGCCCACCTCCACTTGGTGCTGAAGGTAACTGGCAAGTGACGTGTGACGATGAGGGTGTGTGCGCGTTGTTTTACGGTGCAGAAAATCAGCTTCTTGGGTTTGCTCTGACTGGAAAGGCTACCGCGCAAAAAGGGGCTTTAGGGAAACAGCTCCCCCCGCTTCTAGGTTAATTCAGAATGATCGTATAAATAAAAAGCGGCCTTTTGAGGCCGCTTTTTATTTATGAGGCTTTTGCAGCCTGCTCTTCTGCGATTTCCTTGTGAACTACCGCCATGTCTATTGATTTGACTTTGCCGATAATTTCTTCAAGTCCGCTGGCTGGCATTGCGCCAGGCTCAGAGAATAGAATGACTTTTTCTCGGAAAATCATCAGGGTCGGAATGGAACGAATCTGGAAATAACCTGCTAATTCCTGCTCAATTTCGGTATTGACCTTGGCGAAAACGATATCCGGATGTTTTTCGGACATTTGCTCATAGGTAGGGGCAAATGATTTACATGGGCCACACCACGGTGCCCAGAAATCGACAATCACCATGTCGTTACCGATAATGACTTCTTCAAAATTTTCTTTTGTGATTTCCACTGTTGCCATGAATTGCTCCATTACTTGCGAGGCACAAGGCTCATCGCGGGTTGAAATAGTTACTTGCTCGGGGACTCGACCTTGGTGGTGCGGAGAGATAAAGTGCCGTGCGTAGCGAGAAAGGAAACCGCCGATTAATAAAAGCCTAGCTTAACGCTTGAACTTTTAATCAGAATTTCTCAGCAGGTATAACAATACCATTTTTCACTGGCAAGAATCCACCCTGATCTGGCACACTAGTCATAGTGAAAGTTAAGGCTATAATGTGATCATCCAGTAAATAACTGGCTGGAAAGCTTTGCTTGCCGGTTGAATGCAGTATTCTGCCAAATTAAATGGCCTGTTTCGCGACATTAGATAAATTGTAAGAATGATGAGGGGACTATGGATTTAAACCCGCTTTTTAAACTGATGGCTGATAAAAAGGCTTCCGATATTTTCTTTTCTGCGGGTGCACCTGTTTATATCAAAATTGAGGGTCAGTTGCACCCCGTGAACCGGCAGATATTTGATGCGAAATTAGTCAAGCAGGCTGCATACGGGATCATGACCCAAGAGCAGATAAATAAATTTGAGGCTGAGAAAGAGCTTAACTTTGGTTTTGGTGTACAGGATTTAGGGCGCTTCAGGGTGAATGTGTTCCGCCAACGTGGCAGTGTGGCGATGGTTATTCGGCATAATAAGAGTGAAATTCCAGGCTTTGACTCTCTTGGCTTGCCTCCTGTTTTGAAAGATCTGGCCCTCGAAAAACGAGGTCTGGTATTGGTAGTAGGTTCTACCGGTTCAGGCAAGTCTACCACCTTGGCCAGTATGCTGGATTATCGAAATAGCAACCAATGTGGGCATATTCTGACAGTTGAAGACCCGATCGAGTTTGTTCATTCCCATAAAAAATCTCTGGTTAATCAGCGTGAAGTGGGTGCGGATACAGATTCATTTTCCAATGCGCTGAAGAACGCCATGCGGGAAGCGCCAGATGTGTTGATGATTGGTGAAATTCTGGATGCAGAAGCGATGCAGCAAGCTTTGATATATACCCAGACAGGCCATTTGTGCGTGGGTACGCTGCACGCAAATAATTCATATCATGCACTCATGCGGATTCTGGGGTTTTTCCCGATTGAAAACCGTCAGCATATGTTGCATGATCTATCTGTCAGTTTGCGCGCTGTAATTTCCCAGCGTCTGGTTCGAGGTAAAGATGGTAAGCGGGTCGCTGCGGTGGAAGTGCTACTAAATTCACTTTATATTTCCGAATTGATCCAGAAACAGGAAATTGATGCGATCAAGGAAGCCATGGAAAAATCCATGTCGGATGGATCTGAGACGTTTGAACAGGCGCTGTTTCATCTGTACCAGTCCGGTAAAATTACCATTGATGAAGCGCTGCAGCACGCCGATTCACGTAGTAATCTGGAATGGTTGATCAAGAGTGGCGGCGGTAAACAAACCAAAGGTGAGGGAACAAGCTCCAGATCAAAACCAAAAGGAGGTTTCGAAGAAATGACGATTATGCCGGAAATGCTTGAGTAAACTCTTTACGGGCAAACGACCGGTATGGCTTGTTTCAGTGCAATACCTTCCGGGCTGATTTCTGCAAAGTAGGCAATCACTTCTACGCCATGGCTAATAGCCATGCGTAGTGTGTTGCCATATAGTGGGTCAATCTGGTCGGCAGGTTGCACTGATTTTACATCTCCTCTCTGCACGCAGTAACACAATACGGCACGCTCCCCTTTTTCAGCCACTGAAATCAGTTCTCTCAAGTGTTTTGTGCCTCGGGTACTCACAGCATCAGGAAAAACCGCGATGCCGTTGGTGACAGAGGTTGTTACATTCTTAACTTCAATATAACAGTCAGGTTTTCCCTCACGTGATTCAAGCAGTAAGTCAACGCGGCTGTTTTCATTACCAAAACGTACTTCAGTACGGATGGTGTCATACCCTGATAAACCCGAAATAAGCCCACTTTCAATGGCCTCTTTGACTAGCCGGTTGCTCAGGCCGGTATTGATGCCGATTAGTGTTCCGCTGCTATTTTTCAGGATTTCCCAAGTAAGTGGGTACTTGCGATCAAGATTTTTTGAGCGGCTCAACCATACAGTGCTGCCGGGCTCAGCACATCCCAGCATGGAGCCTGTATTGGGACAGTGAGCCGTAATGATTTCTCCATCAGGGAGTTCGATGTCAGCCAGAAAGCGTTTATATCGCTTAATTAAACGACCTTCGATCAGGGGGTGGTCGAATTTCAATGGTATGCGTATGTAAATAGTGTTGGATGTCCATAATATTATATTTTTTGCATGCATGGGTCAGTTGCTGTTGATATGTCGACAAGTGTGTCCGGTTTTAAACTGTTAAAAAGTGTATTTTGACTAAATAATCATATAAAACAGTATGCTGCTATTTACAAAGAATGCCTGTTTTCAGGCATGAGTCTTGCTCGACTTATGATATACATTAAGCATCATAGGTGAGTGAAAGTGTTAGCTGAATATAAGAGTCCCCAGCAAGTTAAGCGCCTGGTTTCTAACTCCACGGAACTCCGCAAGGCAATGGAAGCGCAAACAGGCTTTAATCCCACCCAGCTGGGCAGGGAATTGGCGCGTGAAGGGGTGATTACCAAAGAGCAATTATTGAAAGCGATTGATCTGCAAAAACAAACTCCCGGCAGGAAATTGGGTAGCATCCTTTCTGATATGGGGGTGGCATCGACAGAGCAAGTCCATCTGGCTGTTGCGCTTTCCCTCGGGGCACCAAGTGTCAAGCTGGATGGTTTTGATTTTGAAAGTAAAGCCCTCGCCAGCATTTCTGCAGAGCTTGCTCGTACGTATAACGTCATTCCACTGATTATTCATAATGAGCGTCTGGTGCTCGCAATGGAAAACCTGTTGGACATGGAAGCAGTCAGTGCTATAGGGTTCATCGCGCAGCGGATGATTGAAAGCGTGTACGCCCCAAATCATGAAATCAAGCAGGCCATCAACAAACATTATGAACTTCAGGAGCAGGAGCACGAACTCGATCAGCTACAACTGAGTAATTTCTATAACGAAGATGATAATTCCCTTTGGAAAGAGGCCGAACGGCTGGCAAATGAGCAGCCAATTGTCAGGCTGGTGAACAGTATTCTGATGGATGCAATATATCAGCGTGCTTCTGATGTACATATTCGTCCCGGGAACAAACAGGTTGAGTTGCTCTACCGGATAGATGGTGTGCTGATAAACAAACGGGAAATCCAGAAAGGGCTTTTGCCCGCTATTGTTAGTCGTATCAAGATCTTATCCAGACTGAATATTGCAGAACATCGGTTGCCGCAAGATGGTCGCTCCAGAATGCAGGATGGGTCGAATATCATTGATCTGCGCGTTTCGGTAATACCTTGTCAGTACGGTGAGAGTATCGTGATACGGATATTGAACAAAGGGGAAGGTCTGCGCTCACTGAATGAAATCGGTTTTTCATCTAAAGATGAGGAACGGTTTGCCGGGTTGATCAATAAAAACTACGGGATTTTACTGGTAACAGGGCCCACAGGTTCAGGTAAAACCACTACGTTGTATGCGGCCTTAAGGGAAGTGCAGAAGCGTAATCTTAATATTGTAACAGTTGAAGATCCGGTGGAGTATGAGTTTGAAGGGATGCGCCAGATCCAGATTCAACCTGCTATCCATTTCGGCTTTCCACAGGCTTTGCGGCATATTCTTCGTCACGACCCTGATGTCATCATGATTGGTGAAATCAGGGACAGGGAAACATGTAATATCGCTGTGGAAGGCGCGCTCACCGGGCACCTTGTGTTGAGTACGTTGCATACCAATGATGCACCTGGTGCGGTTACCCGATTAATGGAAATGGGGGTGGAGCCTTACTTGCTGAAGTCAGCAATAGTCGGCGTGCTTGCGCAGCGCCTGGTGCGACGAAATTGTCCGCATTGTCTGGCCGAGGAAACAATGGATCCCAAAATCAGAAGTAGTCTGGGAATATCAAAGACGGAAAAGTTTTACAAGGGGACAGGATGTGAGAAGTGCAATCACACAGGATTTCATGGACGTCTGGCTGTTTACGAGTTGCTGATTGTCAGTGAAAACTTGCGTAACCATATTGAATCAGGCGTGGCCACGGGGGCATTGCGTGAACTGGCAATCAGTGAGGGGATGGTGCCGTTGACAGCTCAGGCAATCGAGCAGGCCAGACAGCATAATACTTCCTTATCTGAGGTGTACCGGATAGGAATGGAAACGGTTTTCTCGGAAAACTTAGTCTGAGCCTCCATGACCCACATTTCTGCTGTATTCCGGGTCGCTCCAGATGGTTCTGTTATTGGGTATTTCGGATCCATGCAGGCGTATTTCATGTAATACTTTGAGGAACATTAATTCGGCTAGTACATCTCCGGGAAAACCCTTTCTGTCTCCCCGTTCATCGAACAGCAAATGATCCAGCAGTTGCGTAAATTCCGGAAGCCCCCACTGTAGCGTCATGTCGATGACAATGCGCGGAAAACCTTTTTCAATATCTGAAACATATGTTAGATCAGCCATTGCATCACCGTAAGGGAAGTGGATTCTATATGATTGTACGGAGAAGGGTGATATCTGGCAATAAATACCATGCAAATTGCATTTAACTAGCGCGAGATGCTCATGTTTGCAGTTGGTGGGTTTCTCTGCCACGTCTGTCGGACAAGCTGCGTCGATCCATCCCCCCAAGCAACCGTCTGTCAATGTCTCCGCGTTGATCTTCTCTTAGCGCGAAACGCCTGTCAATGTGATTGCGAACGCCGCCAAGAGACCGTCTGCGCCGTTCAATATCGAAGCGTCTCTCGGACAATAATATACGACGGGTTGCATTGATGCGCCTGTCCAGGTTGCGTCGGATTGCCAATTTGTCAGAAAAATGGGAAAGAAACGTGATCAGGTCATTTTCTGAATAAAAGTACTGCCCATCGGCTTCCATAAAAGGGATGGTCGGGTTGTTTTTACGATCAGTTTGCAACCAGGCAATGGCATCCCGATCAGGTAAGTGGCGTTGCAGTAATGCTCCTGCTTGACTCAGGCTGAGAAGCGGAGGGTATTGAAAAGTGTAGCTCATTTTTTGTCAATCTTGGTGAGGTGAGTTTAATTGAATAGCATATAAATCATATTAGCAGTTTTGAGTGAAATAGGTAGTTAAAAATTAGCAATACTGAAGCTTATTTTGAACCCGGTGGCTTATTGCGCCACCGGGTTTACGCAAATCACAAATTGATTGCGGGTGTGCAGGGGTTGCGGTTTCAGGCTTTACTTGATTCCGGAATTCCAGCTATTTTCAAAAAAACATTCTTCCAGTGGTCTGCGGGTACGATCTGCCACTTCTTTTTCTTCCAGGTCTTTCGGCAAAACATCCGGGGTGGTCTGATAGCCAACTGCGATCATGGCCAGGCAGGCAAACTCCTTGGGTATGTCAAATTCCTGACGAATTTTATCGGCGTCAAAGCCGCCCATCTGGTGCGCAAATAAGCCTAGTGAAGTGGCTTGCAGACAAATATTTTCACTGGAGGCGCCTGTGTCGTACATGTGCCATGCGTTGGGTTTGCCATTGTGCCGGAAGGAACTGCTGGCAGTCGCCAGCATAAGTATAGGTGCATTTTTTACCCATTGCTGGTTGAATTCCCCCAGACAATCGAAAGCACGCTGCCATGCTGCCAGGTTGCTGTTTTTGTCCCAAACAAGATAGCGCCAGGGCTCATCGCCAAAACAAGACGGCGCCCAGCGTGCTGCTTCCAGCATGGAAATCAATTGCTCTCTGGTTACGGGCTTGCCGGCATCAAATGCTCGGGGACTCCAGCGGCGGGCAATAATATCGTGAACGGGTACTTGGGTTTTTGCAATTTTACTGGTCATAAATCTTCCTTAACTGTTATTGAGGGCTGTCAGTAACCTATCAGCCTAAAGCGGGATAGTCTGTATACCCTTTTTCGTCGCCACCATAGAATGTAGCTGGGTTTGGCGTGTTGAGCGGGGCGTTTTGACGAATGCGTTCCGGTAAATCCGGGTTGGCGAGAAATGGCACACCAAATGCGATTAAATCTGCCTGGCCAGAAGCCAGCGCCGTTTCGGCCCGAACTTTATCATAACCGCCATTGGCCATGTAGGTTCCATTGTAGGCAAGACGCAAATTATGGAAATCAAAATCCTGTTGGGGATGCTTGCTTTGGCCGATGGCCGTTTCCATTACGTGGAGATAAGCCAGGCCAAACGGAGACAAGGTTTTGGCCGCAGTTTCGAAAGTGTGCTGCGGGTTAGAGTCATGCATATCGTTGAATGGGTTTAATGGTGATAGACGTACACCTACGCGGTTTGCTCCCCATACGTCAGATACTGCTTCGGTCACTTCTTTTAGAAGACGGCAGCGATTTTCCGGTGTGCCACCATAATTATCTGAGCGTTGATTGGATCCGTCGCGAATAAACTGATCCAGCAGGTAACCGTTTGCTGCGTGGATTTCAACGCCGTCAAAGCCCGCCTCCAGTGCATTTTGTGCCGCCGTTCGGAATTCGGCAACAATGCCAGATAACTCTGTGGCTTCAAGTGCGTGTGGTGTTACAAATTCTTGCATCCCTTGATAAGTGACTGCTTGACCTTCGGGTTTGATGGCGGACGGCGCAACGGGTAATGCGTTGCCAGGTAACATGGAAGGATGTGAAATCCGGCCGCAATGCCAAAGTTGCAGAAATATCCGCCCCCCGCTGTGATGGACAGCATTCGTGACTTGTTTCCAGCCGGCTATCTGTTCCGCACTGTGTATGCCTGGCGTGGCTGGGTACCCTACGGCGCCCGCTGAAATTTGAGAGCCTTCGGTGATGATAAGGCCCGCTGAAGCACGCTGGCGGTAATACTCCACATTCAGTGGCTGGGGTACATTCCCTGTGCCTGCACGGTTTCTTGTTAAAGGTGCCATGACCAGGCGGTTAGGTAAAGTATAAGGGCCCATGTTGAATGGCGTAAACAGATCAATATGCATTTAAATCTCCAGTAATGTAAATTTGTTATGAAGGTTAAGATAAATCAAACAATATGACTTCTGCAGTTGTGTGCGTGCTCAGGCTGAGGGTCGTTTCCTGAGTGATGGCAGCAGCATCCCCGCTTTTTAATTGCATGCCGTTAATTTCGACTTCTCCCCGAGCGACGTGCAGGTATGCTTTTCGGTCAACGGCTAGGGAATAGCTCACCTGGTCCCCTTTTTCAAGCAGCCCTGCAAGCATGGAAGCATCCTGATGAATGGTCACGGATCCATCCCGACCATCCGATGAGGCCATTAAACGTAAATGTCCTTGTTTATCGGTTGCTGTAAATGTTTTCTGTTCATAACTGGGTGTTAAGCCTTTTTGATTGGGTTGAATCCATATCTGCAGCAAATGAATCGGCTCAGTTTCAGAGGCGTTGAATTCGCTATGGGTGATGCCTGTACCAGCGGTCATACGCTGTACATCACCGGGGCGGATGACAGAACCTGTGCCCATGCTGTCTTTATGTTCCAGCGCGCCTTCCATAATATAGGTGATAATTTCCATATCGCGATGGGGGTGTGTGGGAAAGCCGGCACCAGCAGCAATCCGGTCATCGTTAATCACGCGCAGGCTTCCAAATCCCATGTATTTCGGGTCATAATATTCAGCAAAAGAAAAAGAATGCCATGAATCGAGCCAGCCATGATTAGCGTGTCCACGATCAGTGCTTTTGCGAATTTCAATCATACTTGTTCCCTCTATAGTATCGAAATTATTGAATAATTTTTTATAGAATAGGCTTGTATCTATTCTATTCATAGCGAATAATTCTGGTTATATCATTCAAATTTATTGATCATGCGATTTAGTCTTGACTCACTTCTCATTTTAGACGCCATCTCACGCAATGGCAGCTTTGCTGCTGCGGCAGACGAATTGCATCGTGTGCCTTCTGCATTGAGTTATAGCGTGCATAAACTGGAGCAAGATCTGGGGGTTAAGCTGTTTGACCGCAGCGGGCATCGTGCCGTTTTAACGCAAGCAGGTGATGAGCTACTGCAAGAAGGTCGAATTCTTTTGCGTTCAGCCGAAGAACTGGAAGCAAGGGTGAAGCGGGTGGCAACGGGCTTTGAAACCGAACTTCGTATTGCTGTGAGCGATCTGGTGCCTTTACCCCGTTTGTATCCTCTGCTGGACGCATTTTATAAGGAGGCCTGTGGGACCAGATTACGTATTTTGACAGAAGTGTACGGTGGTTGTTGGGATGCACTGGCAAGTGGTCGAGCTGATCTGGCCATTGGTGCGCCAGGAGAGGGCCCGGCTGGCGGCGGATACAATTCGCGCTCAATGGGAATATTGGAATTTGTATTTGCCGTTGCTCCGTTTCACTCATTGGCGTCTTTCCCGGAGCCTCTCAAAAACACAGATATTATGAAGCACCGAGCTGTTTCTGCAGGGGATAGTTCTCGCAATCTGCCCCCGCGCACATCCGGACTGCTGAGTGGTCAGGACGTATTAACCGTGCCAAGCATGGCTGCAAAGATAGAGGCCCAATGCCTGGGTTTGGGCGTGGGTTACCTTCCCAGGCAAATAGCGGAACCTGAATTTGCAGCGGGGCGTCTGATTTCTAAAGCAGTCGAAGAGCATAAGCCGGAAGTGCAATTATTCATAGCATGGCGGAGTAATCATAAAGGAAAGGCTTTGTTATGGTTTATTGAAAAGCTGACACAAAAATTCTGGCTTGAAAAATTGCTGGGGTAAGTGTTTATCAAATTGTTTTTTAAGGGTTAATTTTTTTAATTCCATTAAAAGTGAGAATAAGTTATAAATATGCTTTCATCATTTGGTGAATACGCTATAACTAAATGGTATTTACTTTAAATATTTAATGACAATATAACGGGTGCTTGAATATGACAGTAATGATGATAACTGGCGTAGGTGCTTTAGCTGCGCTGCTTCTGATGCTGGTGTGGATGCGTAGGTCTTCAAAAACTGAAAATGAAAGTGCTTATGTCGATCCTTTGGCGGAGGCTGAAATATATCTGGCATATGGACGTAAGCAGCAAGCGATAGAAAAGCTTGAACATGCTTTGCAAAATGATGATACCCGTCAGGACATCAGGCGCAAGCTGACTGAGCTAAAAAAATGAATATTGTTATCCTGTGCTAGCCATCTAATTGCAGGTTGTAATACCCCTTTTCTTCTGGAGTCTCTTCCCTGGTTCACCTGGTTGATGAGGCTGCAATGGGTTGAATTGCACAGTTTTCTCAGCGCAGGGCATCGTTGCAAGTAATTGAAATGGAATGACCATTTTGCGTCATTGCGCCTTTCCCTGCGATCCGAACGCAGCACACTCAAACCCATCCAACTAAGGTTTCCAGGTAAAACAATTTCTTTCGTTTCTCCAAATTTCATCTAATCTCGACTATAACTAGTTATCATCCGGAAACATCTGTTTTTCCCCTCCCCCGTGATGGGGGAGGGCTAGGGAGAGGGTGGTGATGCATTGAAATCCACCCCCTCTCCCCAACCCTCTCTCACAAGGGGAGAGGGAGTTACAGCGTTTCCGGATGAGAACTAACTAAGGAGTTGCCATTAGCATTTTGGTGCGCTGATGTCGATCAGAGGGAAATGTATTAAAAGGAAGTGATGCGTGAATAATGAGGATGATCTTCAGCATAGACTGCTGAGCAAAATAAAAACCAGAAGAGAAAGCATTAATGTATTCGTACGTAATCTGGATCGCCGTGCCGTTCGTTTGACCAATCTGAGCATTATCTGTAGCGCATTAACGAGTGCATTAACTGCTGCCCCGGCGTTCGGTGGCGTGAATTTCATTGAAGGCATGCAGCAATTAGGCATGTCCGGTGACCCGCCTGTATGGAGAGTTGTGTGTTTTTTGGCGTTATTCCTTTCTTTGGTTGCAGCCATCTCAACCAATATGTACAAATCCCATGATATGGCTGCCCGTATTGCTAAAGCACAGGCTTCCAGCTTATTGCTGGAAGGGCTGGAGACGGCTGTTGAATTTGGGCAATTTTCAGTACAGGAAGCAATGAAGTTATATACGCAATACATAGCGGATATTCCGTTTATTCAAGAGGTTGATTCCGAGCCTGTCAAAGGTTAATCAGTCATATCTTGAATAACGGTGATTTATTATCGAAATGATGAAATAAGACTAAAGGAGTGAATTGTGGCAACTTATCGTGTTGGATCCAAAGGACCAGAAGTCTTGCAAATTCAGACCAGGCTGAAAACACTGGCGCTTTACAATGGACCGCTGGATGGGGAATTTGGTGGTGGAACTGAAGCGGCGATAAAAGCATTCCAGAAAAGCAATAAGTTGGAAATTGATGGTCAGGTGGGGGCAATAACCTGGAAAGCATTATTTAATCGAAAAATCCCTGATCCGGCTATTGTCAGTAAGCCGGCTGATTACAAATGTCTCGCGTTGACTGGCGCATTTGAAACGGGTGTGGGTATACCGGAATGCTTTGCAGGAATTAGCGGGGACTTTGATGGGCAAGGCTTGAGTTTTGGGGTACTGCAATGGAATTTTGGTCAGGACTCGCTGCAACCCCTGCTCAAGGATATGATTAAAAATAACAAGAAAATCGTCAAATCAATTTTTCAGGATCACTATGATGTGCTGGTTGAGGCACTTAACGCAGATAAACATGAATTGATGCAGTTTGCACGCTCTATACAGCATCCCGTCAAGCATTTTGTATTTGAACCCTGGCGAGGGATGTTCAAGGCGCTGGGCAGGACAGAAGCGTTTCAGGCGATTGAGCAGCAATATGCAAGTGGGCTTTACAAATCTGCATTACAGTTGTGCAGCGACTATGGCTTAAAGAGTGAACGAGGGGTTGCCTTGATGTTTGATATCAAAGTGCAAAATGGCAGTATCAATAAATTGGTTCAGGCACAGATCCAGCGTGATTTTGCAACCTTGCCAGCTGGTTTGTCCAATGAGGACGCCGAAGTAGAAAAGATGAAAATCATTGCCAATCGCCGCGCCGAGGCATCCAATCCACTCTGGGTGGAAGATGTCAGAGCCAGAAAGCTGTGTATTGCCAAGGGGGGTGGGACGATACATGGTATTACTTATGAACTGGAAACCCAGTTTGGGATCAGTTTGAAGAACGTTTAAGTGAGCAGTTAATTGCTCGCAAATGACCGAGTATGGACTTCACCTGTACCTGTCCAAGTGCTTAAATAGTTGAGATATTTATCTCGCGAGCATGGGGGCAAATTTTTTTCAGTAGGATAACTTCGGGGTTTGAAGCAGGTTTAGAAAACATTCAACATTACATAATGTTCATGTTGACTCCCAATTTTAGCGTAACATCGTTATAATGATCAGGGGGATACACTTGCTATCGCATTGTAACGGAAAAGAATAATGACACAGAATCATGATAAATCCGTAGCGGAACTTTCCAAAAATGGTTATGAATTGCTACGCAAAAGGCTTTTTTGGGAAGCGGAGAAAGCGTTTAGAGAGGCGCTGGCAATAGATAATCAGAATAAATATGTTCTGGTTGGCTTGGGAAATCTTTATTCCTCGCTGAGAAAGTACGAAGAAGCGATCATCTTTTATGAGCAGGCGCTTTTGGCCGACCCTGCAAACCAGTTTGCTTTGCGTGGGATAGGTGACGCCTATCGCGGGTTGCAGCAGCCTGAAAAAACCATCCCTTACTGGACGCGTTATTTAGAACGTAATAGTAAAGATGCGCAAGTAATGGTGCGCATTGCTGATTCGTTGCTGAAATTAAGAAAAATTGATGAAGCTGAGGTTTATTGTGCCGATGCGCTGAAGTACGGTGCCAACGATAAAGCAGTGCTGCTAGGGGTAGGGCGTCTCTACTACAAGGCAGGCCTGAATGCTCAGGCATTATCCTGTTTTGAACAGTTGCTGGTGCTGGATTCTGCGCATTTAATGGTGCTGCTCATGTCGGGAGATATTCATCAGCAGATGATGAGTTTTGTGGAGGCTGCAGAATACTATAAACGGGCATTGGAAATCGAGCCTTCCAATTCAGTGGCACTTTACGGTTTGGGTAACTGTATGCGTGGGCTGAAAGATCACTCAGAGGGTATGCAGTGGTGGAATAAAGCGCTAGAGCAAAACCCTGAAAATCAGAGGTTGAATACGCGTGCGGGTGAAGCGCTATTCAACACAGGTGACATGCAAGGCGCGCAAATGCATTTCGAGAAAAGTATGCAAACCGGATTCGACCCCTATGCGTTACTTGGGCTCTCACGAATTCATCGTATTCAGGGTAATTTGCAGGATGCTGAAGCGTGTTGTCGTAGAGTGCTGGAAAATTCACCTGAACATCCTCGTGCTTTGGAAGAGATGGCTAAGATTAATTCCGCAAGAAATAGTCAGGTATAATCGATTTATCCCTTTATAGGGTGCACGCACTGTGTTTTAAAGGGATAATCCACTATTGTTCATTGCGTATGTGCATTAATTGACCAGTTATCAGGAGTCGTTCATGCAAATCTGGGTCGATGCCGATGCGTGTCCCAAGGTCATCAAGGATATATTATTCAGAGCGGCAGAAAGAACGAAAATTACAACCACACTGGTGGCTAATCAATTATTGCAAACGCCGTCCTCTCTATATATCAAAGCCATTCAAGTTCCTGCAGGCTTTGATGTAGCTGACCACAAAATAGTTGAACAAGTTAATTCTGGTGATCTGGTGATTACGGCAGATATTCCCCTTGCAGCAGATGTGATCGAAAAAGGCGGGCATGTACTGAATCCTCGTGGCGAGTTTTATACTAAAGACACAATCAGGGAGTTTCTTTCCGTACGTAATTTCATGGATGAATTGCGCGGAAGCGGCGTGAATACTGGCGGACCTTCAACGCTTTCGCTATCTGATCGTCAGGTGTTTGCAAATCAGCTGGACCGATTCCTGGCTAAATACGGGAATTTGCAAGCCGGAAAACCGCTGGTTCCCTGAAATCAGGAGGCTATAAGGCCATCTGACTTGCGATAGTTCGCATTAATCCACACCTTGTCACCTTTGCGTTTTACTTGCGTTCCCATTTCACTGCAGAGTGTCGTCATGGAATTGACGATCAATTCAAACTGATTCCCCGTCGCAAGCCGGGTGTGACAAGCTTCAATAAAAACCGGATGCAGGCGGATGCTATAAAGTGACGAGCTTGATAATTCCAGTTCAAAAAGCAGTTGGTGATCGTTTTTAAATGCCGGGTCGACATAATAGTCGTCAACCAGATTTCCTGCTGCAAAAATGATCGGGCAACCTTTATAAATCTCGATACCCTGGAAAACATGGGCGCTATGACCAAAAATGATTTTCCATCCCATGTCTACAAGGTTATGAGCTAATCGTTTGAATTTTTCTGAAGGGCGGCTAGCCATATTGGGCCCCCAGTGAAGCGACAGAATAGGCCAGTCTACTTGTGCATCAAGCAATATATTAAGTGCGGTTCTAAATATACGCTGAGACTGCTCCTCATCGTCGAGATTAATATAAGCCATCCCTGGTGTGTGAGGCCCGGCAGCAAAATCGCATTGGTGGTCACAGTATCCAGCCATGCCAAACCTGACTCCTTTGTGGGTAATGATGGCAGGCGCAAGGGCCTCCTCAAGATCAATCCCGGCACCCGTGAAATGAATGTCATGTTCATGCAGAGTGTGCAGCGTTTCCAGCAGGCCTTTAGTCCTGAAATCAAGGCTGTGATTGTTTGCCAGGTTGACGATATCAACACCAGCGTCAATGAGGGAATGGATTGCCTGTTTTGGTGCGCCAAAATAAAATGCTTTTGGTTTGCCCTGCCATATTTTATCTGAATCTGTGATAGCGCATTCCAGATTTACAATCGTCAGATCAGCCTGCCGCATGTATTCGGCAATCTCCCCTAAGGGATAATAAGGAGAGCAGCGCCGGATATATTCCTTGACGTTTCTTCCAAGCATGACATCGCCACCAAACATGATGTGTAAGATTGCTTCATTATTTTCAACCTGTTGTGGAGTCATTTTTTCAGCGTTTAAATCGGCTATTTTAAATGGTGCATTAAGTTAACGAGCTGGTCAGATAGGTAACTGACATTAAGTACATTCACTATAGTAAATTTAAGGGGGTTACCTGAATCTTGAGTCAATCATTAAATCACGATCATTTTGGAGGCTTTGAAGCTGCCCTGGTCAGGTGTGGGAAAAGATTTCGGAAGGCCTTGCACTTGAAATAATTTTGGTGAAGGGTTAAGGTGTAGATAATAGAAAAATATAGTGTGTTTATTGATTGTAAGCGAATTACATTATTTAAATTATATATTCGAGAGTATTTTGCTAGGAATACCTTTTAGAATTAGTGACTTTTGTAAAATTTATCAGAAAATGAAAAACAATTAACTGGAATGTTTTTTATTTCCAACTATCATAATAATTACAGGATTTGGAATTTGTCTTGGTTTGGCTGGTGAATTGTTCATCTCGGGAGTGGAGCTGGCTTCGATAAGGGTAAGTTGTGTGCCAATCTCGGGAAGGGTGTTCGCTGATTGTGTAGTTAAATTACAATAATGAAGGAGGGATTTTTTATGTTTAATGCATTTGGATTCATGATGTTGGGAATGGCCTTGTTTGTGCTGGTGACAGCCTGATTTATCTTGGAATAGTTTTTAAAGAGGCTATTCATACTGACCAAAACGATAAAATAAACCCTGAAGTTAACGGGCTATCAGGTTTTTAAACTAAATCCACAGCAAGTTACCATGTGTGCCTCATGGTTTGTTGTATGTTCTTTCCTAATCTTCTGATTAACGCGGAAGGTTTTTTTCACTCGTCTGTACCACTCCGGCACACCCTCACAAAACTTTCAGAAATACGGCACATCTGCGAATTCAATAAATTTCAGGATAGGTTATCAGCGTAGTCTATAATGACAGCCAGGTCGTTCCGGTGGTAATTTTTTGACGGAATATGATACCTTAGGGCATACCAACCAAGAAAAGCAGGAATGATCAGTGAAAGAGCAAGATAGTTTGCACCGCTTTGTTTTCGAAAATTCACCCGTACGTGGTGAAATAGTTAATCTCGATGCAACATGGCGAGCCGTGCTTGAAAAACATCCATACCCGTTACCGCTCCAGACTCTGCTAGGTGAAATGATGGCAGCAGCAGCATTATTGGCAGCTACATTAAAATTTTCCGGTACGTTGATTATGCAAATGCATGGCAGTGGTTCCGTCAAGCTGCTGGTTGTTGAATGTACCAGTGAAATGACCATGCGGGCAACTGCCAAATGGGATGGCGAAATTGCTGATGGCCCAATCTCAGAACTGCTTGGGGAGGGACGTTTTGTCATCACAATTGATCCTGAGGAAGAAGGTAAACAGAGCTACCAGGGAATAGTGAGCTTGGAAGGTGGTACCGTTTCTGAAGTGCTGGAAAGCTATATGCAACGTTCGGAGCAACTGGAAACGCGCTTGTGGTTGGAAGCAGACGCAGGGCAAGCAGCCGGGATGCTGCTGCAGAAATTGCCCCAGGAAGAAAATGATGAAGATGATGCATGGAACCGAGCGGTGCATCTGGGGAGTACAATTTCCCGTGAAGAATTGCTTAATTTACCTGCAACCGAGATCATGTTTCGCCTTTTTCACGAAGAAGACATTCGAGCCTTTGAAAGAACCCCGGTGAGTTTTCGCTGTTCCTGTTCTCAGGAACGTGTGGCCAATATGTTACGCATGCTGGGCCCGGAAGAAGTGCATTCAATTCTGGATGAACTGAAAACGATCGAAGTGGATTGTGAATTCTGTAATCGACATTATTCATTTGACGCGGTTGATGCAGAGCAATTGTTTGTGACAAATGTGATTTCTGCCGTACCACCAACTGTTCACTGATTTATTTGTTTTTAAAAGCAGTGACTGACAATATGTATTTCTTCAGTCACAAGCTAAAAGTTTAATTTGCTCTGATCCGTTTTCTGGCTAGCATACGGGCTTGATAATATTTACGCATTGCGTTTTCATCAATTAGCGTTCGACTGGGATAACCGGGAAATATTCCTTTTCGGGCATCTATCCAAGGGTCTTCGTCATGGGTCATTTGTTCCAGCTTACTGGCGGAAAATTGGCCATAAACTTCCCATATTTCCTCTAAAAAAATGATGATGTCACCATCCAGAGCTTGTTCGTTGCTGACGGTGGCTGAATCCGGTATGGGGTTCCATGACAAATGACGGAATCGCTCGTAAATTTCCCGGCACACCGGACCGTGTTGCCAGGCTTCCATTTTATTGCTGAACAGAGGTTGGTCATACATCGCTAAATACCACGCCTAAGCATAATATAGTAACTTCTGAAGTTTTAGCTGAGTGATATTATCTCCAGTGTCTCTTTCGACTTTCCGGATAAAATAATCAGCAATAACATGTACTGATAACGCCATGAATAAATACTCCTGAAAAAAGGGTTTTTAATCATCAAACATGTATTGAGATTGATATAGTTATAATAGTACATACGAACTCATTCGCAAGAATTGGCAAAGTATTATTGCCAGCCAGGAAATAACTTGAGAGATATGGAAATCAAGGCAAATATACGAATAGACAAGTGGCTGTGGGCTGCCCGTTTTTTTAAAACGCGTTCATTGGCGGCTGATGCAGTCGCGGGTGGTAAAGTGAAAGTCAATGGTGAGCGCGTGAAGGCAGCTAAAGCCGTTAAGGTGGATGATGAATTGAGTATTCACATCGGCCCCTATGAATTTATCGTGCACGTTTCCGGTTTATCCGGCAAGCGTGGTCCTGCTTCAGAAGCGATGTTGCTCTATGAGGAAACTGCTGGCAGTCAAGCTGCCAGAGAAGCACTCACAGCGCGTTTGTCAGCCGAAAGAGCGCATGTTTCGCCAGAAGGGGGGCGACCCACTAAAAAAGCCCGGCGTCAGATTATTAGGTTTACGGAAGGCGGGCGTTAAACAGACGAAATTTAGCTGGCAAATTTGCTGGCAATGTAATACAAATCTGGCGACCAGATCAGCATTCTGGATGAATGGTGGCCGGGGATTTTAGAGGTGAGAAATGACAGCTGCTTTTAAATATGGATATTCTGCCACTCCACAGTGGAATGAGGCAGCACAAGCGTGCTTGTCGCAAATAGGCGAAATACCGGTAACGGCGAATCTGGGTTTTATTTATGTAACAGATGCGCTGGCAAACCGCATGCCGGATATACTCGGCTTTATCAAGCAAGAAACCGGCCTGGAGCATTGGGTAGGGACGACTGGCATAGGGATATGCTGCACAGAGCATGAATATCTCGATCAACCCGCTATTGCGATCATGCTGGGTGAGTTCCCTGTTGATTCATTCCAGGTTTTACCCACGATCAAAAGTACCGCGGAAATTCCCGGTGAGTTGCTGGTGGGCAAACATCCTGCTTATTTCGGCATAGTGCATGGCGACCCGCAAAACCAGCATATTGCAGCGCTGATTGAGCAGTTCGCAGCTAAGATGGAGAGTGGGTTTGTCGTAGGCGGTCTTACCAGTTCACGACATAAAAATGTGCAAGTGGCTGATGAAATCACACAAGGAGGCATTTCCGGTGTGGTATTTTCATCGGAAGTGGCGCTCACGACTCGATTGACTCAAGGTGTTTCGCCGATTGGAAGCAAGCACCAGATCACTGAGTGCGATCAAAATATCATTATCAGTATTGATGGCAGGCCTGCTTTTGATGTGCTGAAAGAAGAAATTGGTGAGGTTCTGTCTCGTGATTTAAACCGTGTGGCGGGCTATATTTTTGTAGGGTTACCCATTGCTGGTTCTGATACCGGAGATTATCTGGTACGAAATCTGATTGGAATCGATGTAGATCAAAAATTATTGGCCATTGGTGACTATCTGCAACCAGGCGCAACATTGCAGTTTTGTCGTCGAGATGGAGCCAGTGCAGTAGAAGATATGGAGCGCATGCTGAATGACATTAAAGCGGGAATGACTGGTACACCTAGGGGCGCTGTCTATTACTCCTGTCTGGGTAGAGGCGAGAGCATGTTCGGGCCGGATTCAGAAGAACTGAAAATGATCAGCCGTGCATTGGGTGATATTCCTTTGGTGGGGTTTTTTGCAAACGGAGAAATTTCTCATGACAGGTTATATGGTTACACAGGTGTGCTGACTGTGTTTTTGTGACCTTAATGGAAGGTAATTTTTTAACCGCTGAGGCGCGGAGACGCAGAGAAAGACGAGGGGGTGAAGCGTTTTGTATTATTGCCCAACTTGCAAAGTAATAGCTTGAGATAAAGCGCCTGTACAAAATAGGTGGCTAATGAATTGTTAGTGATCTAATGGTTTTTCTCGGCGCCTCTGCGCCTCTGCGGTTAAATTGATCTTTATCTAATTTGTAACCATGATGTTAAGAAAGGCGTGAATTTTTTCGACAAAATCAAAGTAGCTTGAAAAAGGAATAGCAATCATGAGCGATAAGATATCCAAGAGTAAAGAAGAATGGCAAGCTGAACTTACACCAGAGCAATTTCATGTTTGCCGTGAAAAAGGGACTGAGATGGCTTTTACTGGTGCCTATTGGAACAACAAGGAAAAAGGCATCTACAAATGCGTCTGTTGTGGAGAGGAATTGTTCAGTTCAGAAACAAAGTATGATTCAGGCACCGGCTGGCCAAGTTTTTGGGCCCCGGTTGCTGAAGAAAATGTGGCAACTGAAACCGACAAGAGTTTGTTTATGTCCAGGACGGAAGTGTTATGCAATAAATGTGGTGCGCATCTGGGGCATGTGTTTGAAGGTGGGCCTCAACCGACTGGACTACGCTATTGCATTAACTCTCTTTCACTCAAGTTTGATGAAGAAAAATAATCTTGGCGGAAATTTTATTTACAATATTGGAAATCCCGTACCGCGTACTTGTGAGCATTTATACACGTGAAATTTCTTATCTGCTAATTGATCAGGCAATTATTTTGCTGGTTTGACAGCAGTTAACCTCAACGCAAGCCAGTCTCTCAAATCACCACGGTACATTTGATTTTTTGACTGACAGCCTCAGCCAGCATAACAGTGCGCATGATGCGGGAAAATCATGGTTTTATTGCCGGGGTTTTTCCATAAGGTTGATTTTTTCCTGTAGGGGTGTGGGTCTCCACAGGTTGTAGTTCCAAATTAGGGGACGGGGTGGCGCGTACCAGCTCATAGACTCTTTGCAGTAGTGGTTGCTTTTGGGCTTCAATTTCTTTTGCCTTGGTCAGCAATTGGTTCATCTCCCTGGAAAGTTCTTTGCCCCGGTCTCTCGCTTCGGTTTGAGCTGCGATGATGTCATCGTAGTTTCGATTGTCTAGCCCGGGGCGAGGACCTGAAGCTATTTCCTGCTGAGCACTTGCGCGGCGCGCCTCCTGAACCATTTGGAACTGGCGGTAAGTCGCCTCCAGCTCCTGATTCAGGGTGGTCAGAATGCTTTGTAAGCGTTTTAATTCGTTATCAATTTCAGCTGCGGGCGTATGAACTGCAAAAGCCAGCAGTAATGTGAACAGAATGAATTGGAAACGCATAAGTTCTCCTTATAAAGTACTTGGCTTAAACCTGAAGTATAGATGAATTGTCTACCCGTTCATGTCAAAAACGAGAAATAGTGTCAACTCTGGTCAGATATTAACCAGCAAGGAATCAGGAGGGTGCATAGGGCGCTAAGGCGCAATAACCGAAGTGTAGTGCGCCGTATAATTTGAGCAAATGCGTGGACTGGTGTTTGCTTATCGCTATGTGCATTGAGTCTTTGCTCAATGTGGCCTTCCGAGGCCGGGGGTAGCCCGGCGGCTAGTCACTTTTCTTGCTTCGCCAAGTAAAGTAACCAAAAGAAGGTGACGCCAACTGCGCCGTCCCTTCGGTAACCCTCAGCGGCGCAGATGGGGGGTAAGTCAAAGGCCACGCGCGCGTAGCGCGTTCTGATGCTGGCTATGCCAGCTTGTTGTTGGTTCCCTTTGTTGTATCGCCACGGTTTGGGTTTTGAATCGGGGAAAAGGCAAGTATGTCTGAGCACGTTTAAGTGCGAGTTTACGCGGCCGCCTGGTTCAAAATCCAAACCGTGGGAACCCGAAGGGCGATGCAATAGGGTGCTTTTTTAGCTCCGGCATAACCGAAAGTTTAGTCTTCACTGAAATGGGGTAAGCAGGCATTTCGCCGATAGGCGAAAGCTCGCAAACTTTGTTTTCTTTGGTGCCTTTCTTTTGGGCAAACAAAAACAAGATATCAGCCGTCGGGTTACCCCCTACCTCAGGTATTGTTAGTATTGTGAAGTATCAGCTCTCTGCAATCCGCTTTGCGATATGTTCCAGCGCTTCATCCACCTGATCAATCAGAATCAGGCATAAGTCTCCCGGTTCCAGTTTTGTCAGTGCCGTGTCAGTAGCCAGGAATTCGCCCCGAATTTCCTGTATATGTTTGGCGCGTTTAGCATTTTTAAGGCCTTGCTGGAGCAAGGCCAACACTTCACCATCTTCCCGCCCGCGCTGGCATTGGTCCTGATACAAGATAACTTCGTCGAAAGCATCACCCAAAATATGGGTTTGTTGACGGATATCTTCGTCGCGTCGATCGCCGGCGCCACTTACAACTACAAATCTGCGTTTAGACGGTATATGGTCAATGGCATTGACGAGCGCCAAAATGGCATCGGGATTGTGGCCATAGTCTGCAATGAGGGTGGCACCTTTATAGTTGAACATGTTAAACCGGCCTGGCGCAGTTTGAGCATCGTTGACGAATGTGCTCAGGCCTGTGCTGATGGTTTCCCAGTCAAGGCCCAGTGCCCATGCTGCAGCTATGGAACCCATTGCATTTTCAACCTGAAAACCGATAGTGCCGTTTCGGGTGAGGGGGATATTCGCTACGGGTATATGGTATTCAAAACTGCCTTCTGCCGCGACTATTTTATCATCGTCCACATAGACGACACGTTGACCGCGTGCGCGGTGAGTGGCCATGACGGGGTGGTGTGGGTCGCTGGTGAAAAATGTGACTGATCCGGAGCAGGAGTCAGCCATTTTGGCGACCATAGGGTCTGCTGCGTTCAGCACTGCCGTACCGTTTGGCGCAACGTTTTCAACGATCACGCGTTTTACCACAGCCAGATCTTCTACGGTGCTGATATAACTGAGACCGAGGTGATCGCCCAGGCCAATGTTGGTGACCACTGCGACGTTGCAGCGATCAAAGGCAAGTCCTTCGCGCAGTACTCCACCGCGTGCAGTTTCAAATACCGCTGCGTCTACGTCGGGATGGAGCAGCACATTCCGTGCGCTTTTAGGACCGCTGCAGTCACCGGTGTCGATGCGCAGGTTTTGAATGTAGACCCCGTCTGAGTTGGTCATGCCCACGCGCAACCCTTTGGCGCTCATAATATGCGCAATCAAGCGGACGGTAGTGGTTTTTCCGTTGGTGCCGGCTACCGCAACCACAGGAATCCGACCATCTTCTCCTTCGGCAAACATGGAGGCAATAATGGCTTCACCCACAGCGCGCCCTTTGCCAAATGAAGGGTGAAGGTGCATGCGCAAGCCGGGAGCAGCATTGACTTCAACAATGCCTCCGCCCTGTTCTTCGAGGGGTTTGTGCATGCTTTCACACACCATGTCTACACCACAAATATCCAGTCCGACCATTTGTGCAGCGGCAATGGCACGGGCTGCCACCTCAGGGTGGACATCTTCGGTTACGTCGGTTGCAGAACCACCAGTGCTGAGATTGGCATTGTTGCGTAATATGACCAACTCACCTTTTCCGGGTATGGAATCAACTGTGTGGTTTTGTTTGGCAAGTACAGCTATTGCAATGTCATCCAGCCTGATTTTGGTCAGCGATGTTGCATGGCCTTCGCTACGGCGTGGGTCAGTATTTATCTGTTCGACCAAGTCTGTAATGGAATGTACGCCG
This sequence comes from Sulfurirhabdus sp., assembly GCA_043759595.1. GTDB lineage: Bacteria > Pseudomonadota > Gammaproteobacteria > Burkholderiales > SMCO01 > Sulfurirhabdus. The sequence goes on from JAYVLG010000186.1 coordinate 26,904, forward strand.
TCACCAATCAATTGGGGCGGATCGCGGCGGGCGGCAGCAACAAGATTTTTACCAACCACAAACAGACGGAAGTCATATCCTGGAATATACCGTTCCACCATGATATCCGAACTGACTTCTGAAGAGGCTGCATATGCAGCAAGTACTTGCTCACGTGTTTCTACATTAACGGCAACCCCTTTTCCCTGATTGCCATCCCGGGGTTTGATCACTACTGCGCCACCAATTTCGCAGGCGGCTTTCCAGGCGTCTTCTGCATCGGATACGGGTCTGCCTTTTGGAACAGGTACGCCGGCAGCATCCAGCAGGTTTTTCGTTAACTCTTTATCCTGTGCGATCGATTCAGCTATGGCACTGGTGCGATCTGTTTCAGCCGCCTGAATACGCCGCTGTTTACTTCCCCAGCCAAATTGCACCATGCTGCCTTCGGTCAGGCGGCGATAAGGAATGTTACGTGTGATGGCGGCCTGTACAATGGCACCGGTGCTTGGGCCAAGGCGTATGTCTTCATCCAGCTCACGAATGCGCTTCAGCGCATCATCCAGATCAAAAGGGGTGTCATCTGCAGCGGCATGGCAAAGTGCTTCAGCAAGCTCGAATGCAAGTCGTCCGACGGCTTCCTCGGTATACTCAACGATGACCTGGAATACACCCAGCTCTGTTGTTTGTGCTGTACGGCTAAAGGTGACCGGGCATCCTGCATGTGCCTGCAGACCGAGAGCGGCAAATTCCAGTGCGAATGCAATGGGAATGGTTGCTTCACTGCCGACAGGGTGTAGTGAACCAATTTCAGGAAAGCGTGTGCGAAGCCGAGCTTCGAAACCGGGAATATCACCAATGGACAGCTTTTCTGCTGAGCAGGATACTATGGCTTCAATGGCAGTATGGCGGCTCCACAGGTTGGGGCCGCGCAATGCTCGGATTCGTGATACTCGCATGTACAAATTTCCTGTTTTTCTGGACGGTATCTTGACCGTGTTGTAATAATATCTAGCTCTGTTTTCCAGGGTAATGCATTAAACCTGGAAACCTCAGTTAACCGTTAAACTTAAAATTTAACTTAATAATCCTAATAGAATTTTTAATGATTCCCTGGTTCACCCGGCTGGTGAGACCGCTATGGGTTGGATTGCACGGTTTTCGCAGCATAGAGCGGCGTTGCATCTTGCCCTGTGCTCCAAAAACAGCACTCTCCAACCCATTTAACTAAAATTTCCAGGTTAAATCCTTACCCAACCAGCTGGCATACCTGGTTTACTGTTGCTCCAGTGTTTCCTTCGGCAGATTGTAATACCAGAATCTCGCCAGGACTGGTTTGTGCTATCGCTGCTTCGATCGCAGTTTGGTGATTTTGCTGTTCTGCAATTTCAGTGACGCGGGTTCCTCTTTCAATACCTTGACGCAGCAATTTACGAGCTTCTTCATGTGAGTGTGTACTTGCTACATAAATGTTGTCATAGATGACTACATGATCAAAATTATTGCCGAGAATTTCTCCTTGTTTGATTAAATCTGCATCCCGGCGATTGGCGCCCGCAGCATAGACGATACTGCGTTTGCCTGTAGAATATTGGTCAAGCGCTGCAACAAGCGCTTCCAGAGCGGATGCATTATGTGCGTTGTCCACGACTATGGTCGTGTCTTCACGTTCGAATACAGTGAATCGTCCTGGCGCATCAGACTGCCCGACATCAAATGACTCGATACCAGCGCGAATAAGATCATGAGAAATGCCTAGCGCCCATGCAGCACCTGTGGCAGCCAGAATATTTTCAATCTGAAAAGGAACTTTTCCGACGCAGGTAAGGGGAACGGATGCAATAGTTGTAAGCGCTGTTTCTAAGGCACCAGTAGCCATCACCAGTTGCTTGTCCCGCACAAATACCGCACGTCCGTTTTTTGCCAGATGCTCCGTGATGGCCGGGATTGCAGGGTCAATGGCAAATAAAATGACGGTGCCGTCACAAAGCGAAGCCATTTCAGCCACCAGTGGATCATTTGCATTCAATATGGCAAAACCTTCAGGCAATACGACGTCAACCAGCGTGCGCATCACGTTAAACATTTTCTCGGGTGATTCAATGTAATATTCACCGAGATGATCGGCCTGACCAATATTAGTAACGACAGCCACCTGACAACGATCATAAGCCAGACCTTCACTTAAAATCGTACCACTGTCTGTTTCGAATACGGCGCCTTCAACGGATGGGTTCATGGTCACTTTGTGGGCAGCTGTCCAGTTTGCCTGATCGCCTTTTTCTACCTGGCGACGGTCAAGATAAACGCCGTCACTGCATGTCAGGCCCACATGTTTGCCACTCAAATGCATAAGGCGTGCCACAATTCTTGCCACTACAGTCTTGCCGTTTGTACCGGTAATACCAACGATAGGAATTCGACCGCTTTCATCCGGAGGAAAAAGGTTATCAACAATTGCTTTGCCTACCGGGCGAGGGGTACCTTCAACAGGTTTAAGGTGCATCAGCAGACCTGGACCTGCATTGACTTCGACAATAGCACCACCTTGTTCGTCAAGCGGGCGAGAAATGTCTTCTGCAACCAGATCGATACCAGCAACATCCAGTCCCACCACACGCGCGGCAAGGGAGACGGTTGCCGCGACGCTGGGGTGAACCTGATCGGTGACATCGAATGCCACGTTACCATTTCGCTGAATCAGCACCTGCATGCCTTTTGGGGGTATGGAATCAGCGTTGAATCCTTGCCGGGTAAGTTCCAGTTTGACAGCGGGGTCATCATCTACATGAATCTGATTGAGCGGGTAGTCTTCAGTCGTGCCACGGCGTGGGTCTGTGTTTAATTGGCTGTCGATGAGTTCTTCGATTGTCGAGTGGCCGTTAGCCATTACTGATGCCGATTCTCCTCGCGCAGCTGCCACCAGGCGTCCCCCGACTACCAGAAGACGGTGTTCGTTTCCGCGAATGAAGCGTTCTACAATGACACCGCTACCTTCTCCACGAGCAACCTGATAAGCCGCTTCGATTTCTTCACGAGAGTTCAGGTCGGTGGAAACGCCGCGCCCATGGTTTCCGTCTTGAGGCTTAACCACAACAGGTGTGCCAATATCTTCGGCCGCTTCCCATGCGTCTTCAGGGCTGTCAACGAGCCTGCCTTCTGGGATGGGGACACCGCAAGCCTGTAACAGGCTCTTGGTTAAGTCTTTATCACTGGAAATGCTTTCGGCGATAGCACTGGTTTTGCTGGTTTCGGCAGTCCAGATACGTCGTTGACTGGCACCATAGCCCAGTTGAACCAGGTTGCCTTCACTTAGCCGGATGGACGGAATATGTCGCGCAGTTGCTGCATCTACAATGCAAGCGGTGCTGGGGCCAAGCAGTAATTCATCAGACAGTGATCGAAGATACGCAACTGTCGCAGGTACATCAAAAGGACGGTCTTCGATTGCCGCCATAACCAGATCGCGGCCAGCGTACAGGCAGGCGCGGCTGACCTGTTCGTTACGTGCTCGCACAACCACTTTATATACGCCCCGAGTTGAGGTCTCACGCGCCTTGCCAAAGCCGCTTTGCATGCCAGCCATGTTCTGCAATTCAATGGTGACGTGTTCAAGGATATGACCAGGCCAGGTGCCTTCCCGCACGCGTTGCAGGAATCCACCACGTTCCCCTACACCACAACGGTGCTCAATCAGGGAGGGCAGCCATGCAGTCAGTCGTTCATAAAAACCAGGGATGGTGTTGGAAGGTGAGTCTTCCAGAGCGCCAATGTCAACCCACGCTTCAACAGCCGGACGATACGTCCAAATATTTGGTCCGCGTAGAGACATGACCTTGAGAAATTCCATGTGATCCTTTCCATAAATTTAGTGCCAGGCTGTGTAATTGATGCGGGCAATTAAAATAATAAACAGACTGCAATCTTAAAAGTAATAACGCAAAAAGGGGCAAATGGTTTACTGGAAGGCCCAAAAGATTTCGTTTTGACGGTAGTAATGGCAGATTAAAACCGAAAAGCCGAAATAATGTATCAGCCGTGAAATCCCGGTTTTTATGCTTGCACTTCCGCAAGCACGCTAAAAAGCGTATTTTTGTTTATTCCAAAGCAGGTAAAAAAACGCTTAAAATTTTTTTGTGTGGCGTATACCTTATGTTACGGTTAATACTGTACTCTTGGCACCAAGACAAGTAAACTCCGCGAATGCCTGAAAAGGCGGGTTACAATCGCATAATCAACTTGATTAAACAGAGAAATCTTGTAGTAAGAATGAACTCAATACCTGTATTCACACATAGAACATTTAGCCCTTTTAATCAATTGGCGACCAACCAAAGCAAATGACATTCTTCCTGTTTTTCGACTCATATAACGGAGGCGGGAATATTTTTTGTTCTGGCGAGCAGGGTTGCGTTATGGAGCGGGCTTTAAAATGACAACCTCCTCTCATATTTCAGCGCCGGCAGGCAAAATGCTGCCAGAAGCATGGCGAGCAGGGGTGGAATCGCAACTTGCTGAAGCCGAACAGGTTGTCGCGTGGTTTGAAGTGGACCTCAATGAACAACTGCATTTCACACGTGGCCTGGTTGCGGTGACAAACCAGCGGCTTCTGGCCAGAATGCAGGATGAAACAACATGGCGGTCATGGTCTTTTGGGGAAGGGCTATCGCTTAAACGCCATGACCATGCAGGGGTTGGCAGGCTGGAATTGTATGACCATACAGCGCGCCTGGCTTGCTGGCGCTATACTCTGAGCCAGAATACGCCTTCCATGCGACTGGTTGAACATTTTGATCACCAACTTATCAGTGTTTTGACGGGGCAGCCGGTGAGCCAGCTAGAAACGGCTGTTTGTCCAAGCTGCAAAGCGCCACTTCCGCCGGGCCAGGAAGAATGCCCCGTCTGCACCAAAGAAATTTATACCCCGCCTTCAACGTGGACGCTTTTCCGGTTGTGGCGCTTTACCAAGCCCTATAGCAAACAGCTGCTTGCCGGGTTTTTACTGACGCTGGCGAGTACTGCCGCTACGCTGGTGCCGCCCTACCTGACCATGCCCCTGATGGACAAGGTGCTCATTCCCTACCAGAACGGCGCGCCAATAGATAAAGGGCTGGTCATGTTGCTGCTGGCCGGGCTGCTGGCTTCTGCGCTGGTGGCATGGAGCCTTGGCTGGGCTCGTACTTACATACTTGCTTTGGTGAGTGAGCGTATTGGCGCAGATCTCCGAACGACTACTTACGAGCATTTAATGCGGCTTTCTCTTGAGTACTTTGGGGGAAAACGAACGGGTGACCTGATGGCGCGTATCGGTTCCGAGACCGACCGCATTTGTGTTTTCCTTTCGCTGCACCTGCTGGATTTTGCAACAGACGTGCTCATGATCATCATGACGGCGGCAATTCTGTTCTCAATCAATCCCTGGCTGGCGCTGGTGACCTTGCTGCCCTTGCCGTTTATCGCCTGGATGATCCATGTGGTACGGGATAAATTGCGTACCGGATTTGAGAAAATTGACCGTGTCTGGTCAGAAGTCACCAACGTGCTGGCTGATACGATTCCCGGCATTCGTGTAGTCAAGGCTTTTGCGCAGGAAAAAAGGGAAGCAACGCGCTTTCGTGAGGCCAACCAGCATAATCTGGCTGTCAATGACAGGTTGAATAAAATCTGGTCACTGTTTACCCCGACTGTCTCCCTGCTCACTGAAATTGGGCTGCTGGTAGTATGGGCTTTTGGTATCTGGCAGGTTTCCCGTAATGATATTACGGTGGGTGTGCTGGTCGCTTTTCTGGCCTATATCAGCCGTTTTTATACCCGGCTTGATTCCATGAGCCGAATTGTATCGGTCACTCAAAAGGCAGCAGCGGGTGCAAAACGTATTTTCGATATTCTCGATCACGTCTCCAGTGTCCCTGAAACGGCCAATCCTGTTCACCTTGATGAGGTTAAGGGCGGGATAGAAATACGCAATGCCGGGTTTCGTTATGGCAATCGGACAGTCACCCAGGGAGTTAACCTGAATATTGCTCCGGGTGAGATGATTGGCCTGGTAGGCCACAGCGGATCGGGAAAAAGTACACTGGTCAACCTGATCTGTCGTTTTTATGATGTTTCTGAGGGATCGATTCGACTGGACGGTGTAGATATTCGCTCTATCGCTGTATCTGATTATCGACGCAATATAGGTCTGGTGTTGCAGGAGCCATTCCTGTTTTTCGGTACCATTGCCGAAAATATCGCCTATGGAAAACCCGGCGCAACCCGTTCGGAAGTCGTTGCAGCAGCCCGTGCAGCACATGCCCATGAGTTTATTCTGCGGTTGCCGCAGGGGTATGATTCAATGGTGGGCGAGCGCGGCCAATCTCTGTCAGGTGGAGAGCGTCAGCGCATTTCCATTGCACGTGCGCTGCTGATTGATCCACGTATTCTGATTCTGGACGAAGCGACTTCTTCTGTTGATTCCACCACCGAGAAAGAAATTCAGAAAGCCCTGGATAATCTGGTCAAGGGGCGAACCACCATCGCCATAGCTCACCGGCTTTCCACCCTGCGCCGTGCTGACAGGCTGGTCGTGCTCGATCGGGGGCAGGTTGTAGAGGTAGGTAACCATGACGAACTGATGGCGCGTGAAGGCGCTTATTATAGTCTTTATCAGGCACAGGCACGGAATATAGATGCAGATATCGATGACGCAGATCGAGGCTCAGATGCTTAATTTTCAACTGAAACGCAACGCTTTTGGCCGCTTGGTATTTACTGGCGCAGATGGCAAAACACATGAAGGCGTCGTGCCCGTACACGCTTTTCCTATTACGGCACCCAAAGAAGGGGTGGCGCTGGTTACGCCGGATGGTCATGAACTGGCATGGATTAATCAACTGAGCGATTTAACCGAAGATATCCGAATTTTAGTGGAAGATGAATTGGCAAGCAGGGAATTTATCCCGGAAATCCATCGCATTCTCCATGTTTCAAGCTTTGCAACACCGTGCACATGGGAGGTTGAAACTGATCGTGGCAGCACAGCGTTCGTGCTTAAAGGTGAAGATGATATTCGCCGGTTGACGCATACCACGCTGCTTATTGCCGATAGCAATGGTATTCATTTTCTCGTGCGTGACATTAATACACTGGACAAAGCCAGTCGTAAATTGCTGGATCGTTTCTTGTAAAATGTTTAAAAACCTGAAAGCTGAAGGTGGAAAAATCATCATCTTAATTGTCATCCCCATCAAAGGTGGTTATGCTAATAAAAAGCGTGATGAATTGTAGCTGCCAGAAAGAAATTACCCGCATTTCAGGTTATAACTAGCTTTACTTTCTTTAAGCACGATGATGTTTGCAAGCTGTTATTTTACTTGAATAATAAAGAGGATTGACCATGCCCTATACCCCAGATTTAGTAGATGAATTGAATACGCTAATACACTATGACCTGGCGACGACTTTGCAGGGTGTTAAAGTACATAAGACAGCTGAACCCGCTATAATCGCGGCGACCAAACGTTTGCACGAAAAAGGGTTGCTTACACTGGAAGATGGTGGCTACCTCACAAATCTGGGCCGGGAAGTGGCGGAGCATGCTCAGGCAACACTCACAATATTGACTTCTGTTAAGTAATAACAACATGACGGGCTTCCAGGTAAATGTTTTTGCTGCGATGTACGCAAGTTACTTACCTGCTTTTGCCCCAGTTTTTTTGCCAGGCAAGGGCCGGTAAGGTGTAAATGAAGATCCCCAGTAGAATTGAACCACTAGTAAATGATGGGCTGGTAGATGGCGTAATCCGTCAGCTGATGAGCGGCAAGGAAGCCACGGTGTATGTCGTCTACTGCGGAGATGAAGTCCGCTGTGCAAAAGTCTATAAAGAGGCCAACAAACGCAGTTTCCGTCAGAGCGTTGATTACACCGAAGGCCGAAAAGTAAAAAACAGTCGCCGTGCTCGAGCTATGGAAAAAGGTACAAAATATGGCCGTAAAGAGCAGGAAGAAGCATGGCAAAGTGCAGAGGTAGACGCCTTGTATCGACTGGCAGCCGCAGGAGTGCGCGTACCCAAGCCCTATAATTTTCTGGAAGGTGTGCTGCTGATGGAGCTGGTAACCGACGAAAATGGCGAAGCTGCACCCAGGCTGAATGATGTCATGCTAACCCCGGAACAGGCCCGTGAATATCACCAGACCATGATTACGCAGGTGGTACGCATGCTATGTGCAGGTGTTGTTCATGGAGATCTTTCTGAATATAACGTCCTGATCAGTAGCGACGGCCCCGTCATCATCGACCTGCCACAGGCCGTAGACGCTGCGGGCAATAATCATGCCTCCAAAATGCTGGAGCGTGACGTCAATAATCTGGCTAATTTTTTTGGCCGCTTTGCGCCAGAACTTTGTGCAACAGAATATGGAAAAGAAATCTGGGCGCTTTATGAAAGCGGTGAGTTGCATCCTGAAGTCACACTTACTGGTCGCTTTGTTCGCAGCGAAAAGCAGGTTGATGTGGGTAGTGTCATGCGGGAAGTGGATGACGCGCGAGCTGAAGATGCTGCAAAACGTCGATTCAAACTGGAAATGGGAAAATAAAACGTGTTTGCCATCTGGATTAGTGCTTATACATCATTAACCTATCGTCAAATACGTGCCGATTAATAAACAATGTACCATTTAAGGAGTGATATTGTGAAAAGAGTATTCTATGTTTTATTGGTGACTTTATTAGGATTACAGACTGCAATTGCAGCTGAAATCGGAACGAAAGAAAATGCAGCAACGGATGCAGCGATTCGTGAATTACTCGTGCTGACACAATCAAGCAAGCTTGTTGATGGTATAAAGGCGCAACTCGACAGCACAATGAAAAGATCCATGGAACAAGCCCTTGCGGGACAAAAAGCAACCCCTGATCAGCAAAAGATAATTGATGGTATGCAAACCAAAATGCAGGTTATATTTGCAAATGGTATGAAATGGGAGAAATTTGAACCGGTTTTTATCGATAATTATAAGAAAACGTTCACTCAGCAAGAGATTAAAGGCATGCTTGATTTCTACAAATCTCCAGCAGGCCACGCGGTTGTTAACAAAATGCCTGAGCTTATGCAAAATACCATGCAGGGAATGCAGGCAAATATGTCCGTTATATTGCCTAAATTGCAGCAGCTACAGCAAGATACTATTGCGCAATTAAAGGCGCCCAAGTCAAAGTAATGCCATTTCTATATTGGGGTGATATCCTTCTGATTTTGGAATTATTTCAAACGTAGGAATCGCTTATTCCTAGCAGGGTTACTGAGATGCTAAGAAAGACAATGCATTGTGAAATGCAAATAGTCTCGCCAGATAACAAAGCATCTCAGTTGTATCTTATTTGACACATCAATTCGGCGTCACTGCGGTTAATGTACAACGTTGCGCATACCCCCGTGAAAACGCGCCAAAATATTGTCAATGCGGCTAAAAGACAAATGCCCAGTTTATTGCGATGAAGATGATTGATAATCAGGAAAATTTTTTAAAGTTCTGATATGGCCATTGAAATCTCAAAAGAAATACGGAAAGAAATCATCGTTTCCATCCAGCGTTACTTTGATGAAAACATGGAAGAGTCAATCGGGAATATTTCAGCTGAAGCACTTCTGGATTTTTTGCTGGAAGAACTTGGCCCCCCTGTTTATAACAAGGCTGTTTCTGATGTTCAGGAACGCCTCCAATCAAGAGTGATGGAGGTGGATATTGAGGTTCATGAAGATGAGTTTCAATATTGGAGCAAGCATGACCGTAAGAAAAAAAAGTGAGTTCGTTTGATTGAAGAGCAGCGGCAAAAATCCTAGCTGATTAGCCAGAATGCCCAGCTAAGTGGAAAGCTCTTACGGGTTTTGGAAATATGACAAATCCAGGAGCCACTTAATTAACCGCAGAGGCGCTGAGGCGCGGAGAAAGACAAAGCTTTGCGATAGTAAACAGCCTCGCTAGATAACCAAGCATTATTGTTTTATTTTATGTAGCACTTCAACTCTGCGCCTCGGCGTCTCTGCGGTTAACGTACAATTGAATGGTCAATTTTCCCTGATACGTCTTCTTGCTGTCATCCGGCTTGAATAGAACTTCCGCATTGTTTCCTGATTGATGATATTGCAGCCTCTTATATCTGCAGGCAATTTTGCTCTTGCCTCTAACCATGGGGCTTCTTCGTGGGTCATTTTTTCCAGCCTGGCGACAGAATACTGACCATAAACAGCCCATACTTCATCCAGGAATTCTCTGGTATTGCTGTCGAGCTGGTTGGTGTCTGTGATGATTGCGTCGGTTTCAATAGGGATATCTTTCTGACCATGAAATCGCTGGTGCAACTCAATACAAACCGGTCCATGCACCCAGGCTTCAATATCATTTTCGAACAAAGGTTCTCCATGCAGTGCCAGGTGCCATACCTGTGCGTAATAAACCAGTTTTTGGAGTTTGAATGTATTGACATTGTCACCTGTGGATCGATCCACAGCGAGAATAAAACAATCCGCAACTGCATGAACAGATGTTGTCATCGAAACCCCCCAAATTATTCCAATGGCTTAATTATATAGTACTTTTGTACTACTGCAAAAAATAGTTGAAACATTTTTATACAATTGAGCTTCTTGCAAAATTGCTGAACTCAATGGTTTCAGCAATTTTGCAAGGTTGATGCCAGTGAAACGCTATCTGGCTAATACTTTTCAAGTATTGAAAACAGGGGACAGTATTTTACATAGGGTTAATTGCGTTCTGATTAATCTGGCGAGAATCAGGATTCTGACTATAATAAATTTTGCGGAATTGTTTAATTTACTTAAACAACATGTAGTTGTCCATGAAAGGCTATTATTTTTTATGGGTGGGGCAGTGACCCAAAGTGACGATAGTTGGTTTATCGTCAGTCTGTTTGTCTGTTCAGCAATAATCTACTGCATATACTAGTCCATAAAAATAAATATTATTGTATTCATAGTGTTATATTCTTGGTATGGAACTTGCCTTAAGCAAGCAAAGGCTATTCTTATGTGCTCGAAATCAGACGCTTTTATGGGTTGTCACACAATCAATAATGGCTGCAGTTAAAAAGTGGTGAACACAGATACCTTGTTGTTTATTAAGCATGATGAAGTAGATGGTTAAAGTAAATTTTTTTTGTATTGAAGGACAATTATGAAACGTTTTTTTTACTGTATTTTTTTATTTTGCGTCGCACTGAGCGGCACATCTCAAGCAGAAGTGGGAGTAACGGATTCCACAATCAAGCTTGGTCAGTCTGCAGCTCTTACCGGTCCAGCCTCTGAACTCGGCAGCGAAATGCGCGATGGTGCTAACGCTTATTTTGAATCCATTAACCGCAAAGGCGGCGTGAATGGCAGGAAAATTCAGCTGATTTCCCTGGATGATGGTTATGAGCCATCAAGAACTGTTGCAAATACCAAAAAACTGATTGAAGAAGAAAAAGTACTGGCTTTGTTTGGCTACGTTGGCACGCCAACCAGCAAGGAAGCGATACCTATCTTTACTGCAGCCAAAGTGCCTTTCATTGGCGCATTTACCGGCGCAGAAATACTGCGAACACCCATGAACCATTACATTATGAATGTTCGCGCCAGCTATTTTGATGAAACCGAGAAAATTGTTCGCCAGTTAACATCTCTGGGCATGAAAAATATTGCGGTTTTTTATCAGAATGATGCTTATGGTAAAGCGGGTCTGACAGGTGTTGAGCAAGCCATGGCCCGCCGAAATCTGAAAATCATTTCAACAGGCACTTTTGAGCGTAATACTACGGATGTCTCCACTGCTGTGGATACTATCGCCAAATCCAATCCCCAGGCTGTAGTCATGGTTGGCGCTTACAAAGCTTGCGCAGAATACATTCGCCAGTCTAAAAAAGCTGGGATGAATTCTGTGCAGTTTTTTAATGTGTCATTTGTGGGAAGCCGCGCACTGGCAGCCGAACTGGGTGCGGATGGTCGTGGCGTTGCCGTGTCCCAAGTAGTGCCTTTTCCATGGAATACCGCAAATGCCGTTGTGAAAGAGTATCAGGAAGACATGAAGCAATTCTCTCAGAGCGGTTATTCATTCACTAGTCTGGAAGGTTTTATTGCAGCAAAAGTTTTGGTCGAAGGGATGAAACGAGCTGGTAAAGACCTTACCCGCGAGAAGCTGATTTCTGCCATGGAATCCATGAGTAAGTATGAAATGAGCGGATTCTATGTGGACTATTCTCCAACCGACCATAATGGTTCTAATTTTGTGGACATTACGATCATTGGAAATGACGGTAAGTTCCAGCATTAACAGGTAGTCGTTTATTTTGCCTAATTGACCAATATCTGAAAGTTATCCTGTTCAGATATTGGTTATTCGACACTTACTGCACCATTGACGGATATCAAGTGAATCCGCCATATCAACAAATCGCTACCGGATTTTCACGTCTGTGGATTTCTGATCTGGAATTTCTCATTGATTTTTGTAACAATTGACGGCTTATACTGTCTCATTAAACCTAGAAACCTTAGTTGAATGGGTTGGAGTGTGCTGCGAAAACTGTGCAATCCAACCCATAGCGGTCTCACCAACCGGGAGAATCAGGGAGTCATTAAAAATGCTATTAGAATTATTTGGTTAAATGTTAAGTTTAGCGGTTAACTGAGGTTTTTAGGTTGAATACGTATACCCAATTGGGAAGCGCGTATACTGTGAAGCAGAATTGTTTATAAAGATAAGGAATTTTCATGGCAGGTTTAGATAAGTCCACCCCTACGCCGCTTGAGCTCAAGTTGCATCAGAAATCACGCGTGCTGGAAATTTCTTTTGCTGATGGGAAGCGTTTCGAGTTGCCTTATGAATTTTTGCGCGTTTACTCTCCCTCTGCAGAAGTACGTGGTCATGGCCACGGACAGGAAGTGCTGCAAATCGGCAAAAAAAATGTCGAAATTACGAATGTTGAACCTGTAGGTGCATACGCTGTAGTGCTGATTTTCTCGGATGGCCACGATAGCGGCATCTATTCCTGGGATTACTTCTACAAGCTGGGTATGCATCAGGAAGAAATGTGGCAAGAGTATTTAAAGCGTATGGAAGATGCCGGTGCAAGCAGAGAGGCCGTCATCGGTGCATTCCAGGCACGTCCCAAGTCTAAGTAGCGTTTATGGATAACAATACTTCCTGCGAATTAGACAGCGCAGATGAAATAACCTGGATAGACCCGGTCACCATGTTCAAAGTGGTGCTGATAAACCCTTACGAGTTGGGGCGGCAGCCCTTTGCTTTGGCCGAACCTGCTGCCTGGCTGAAGCAGGATGGGTTTCACGTTCAATGCATTGATCTTTCCTTGCAAAAACTCGATCCGGCTTTTCTGGCCGGGGCGAAGCTGGTAGCGCTGTATGTGGGTATGCATACCGCTACACGTATTGCGGTTGAAGCAATTCCGCGTATTCGTGAGCTATTGCCAGAAGCGCATTTATGCGTCTATGGTTTGTATGCACCCATGAATGAAGCGCTGTTGCGAGGTTTAAGTGTTAAAACCGTTCTGGGTGGAGAGTTTGAGCCGGCGTTACTCGGTCTGGCGCAGCGCTTGCGAGCGGGCGTGGCGTGTGACGTGCAAACCGAACCTGTCGTTAATCTGTCTAAAATTGAATTTATGACGCCGGATCGTTCCGGTTTGCCTCGCTTGCATCGCTATGCGCATTTGATATTGCCGGATGGTGGAAAAAAAATGCTGGGCTTCATCGAAGCAAGCCGGGGTTGCAAACACTTATGCCGCCATTGTCCGGTAGTGCCGGTCTATCAGGGAAAGTTCCGCATTGTGCCGGTTGATGTGGTGATGGAAGATATTCTTCAGCAAGTGCAGGCAGGTGCAGGGCATATTTCCTTTGGTGATCCGGATTTTTTCAATGGCCCTACCCATGCCATGAAAGTGATCGAGGCAATGCATGCCAAATTTCCCAATTTGAGTTTTGATGCCACCATCAAGATTCAGCACATTATTGAACATGCTGAATTGCTGCCCAAGTTGAGAGAAGCGGGTTGTCTGTTTATTACGGCTGCAGTTGAGTCTGTGGATGAAAAAGTACTGGATTATCTGGCTAAAAATCATACCCGCGCAGACTTTGAACGCGCGCTGGAAATATGCCGCGAGGCGGGGATATTCATGGCGCCTACGTTTGTGCCATTTACTCCCTGGACAACACTGGAAGGTTATTTAGACCTGCTAAGTACTTTATTACGTTTAAAGCTGGTAGAGGCCGTGCCACCTATCCAGCTCTGTATTCGCTTATTGATACCGGAAGGTTCTTATCTGCTTCAATTGCCGGGTTTTATGCAAATGATCAAGCCATTCGATGCCAAGTTGCTGGGCTACCCCTGGCAGCATCAGGATCCGCGTGTAGATGCTTTGCAACAAGCTTTGCAGGCATGTGCAGCAAAAGGTGAACAAGCGGAAATGCCACGTAGCGAAATCTTTGCGCAAATCTGGCAACTCACGCATGAGGCGTTAGGTGTTGCTGTTCCGCCGCTGACAAAGGCTGAATTTGGTGAAACTATCGCGCATCTTTCTGAGCCCTGGTACTGTTGTGCCGAACCGACAGATCAACAATTGCAGAGTTTTTAAAGCTGAATCATGAAGCAAATTTTGTTATTGCTGCCAGCCAGTAGTTATCGTAACAAAGACTTTCTTGCCGCTGCAAAAAAACTCAATGTAGAAATCATCTGCGCAGCCGATTACTGTCACAGGCTGGCTCCTGGCTGGGGAATGAGCCCGATCAGCTCGGTACCGTTCGATCAACCAGAAATAGCGGTGCATCAGGTCATGGAGTCTTTAGGCCGCAAACCGGACGCCGTGCTGGCAGTGGATGATAGTGGACTGGAACTGGCAGCGCTGTTGAGTGAGCGTTTGCAGTTGCCGGGAAATCCACCAGCCGGAGTATGGTTGATGCGGGACAAGCTGGCGTTCCGTCGATTGTTGCAAAATGGCGGGCTGAATTGTCCGGAGTTTTATCATCTCACCCCTGAAGCTCGGCCCGAGCAGGCTTGTTCGCTTTCTTTTCCTGTTGTTGTTAAAGCGCGACGGCTTTCTTCCAGTCGCGGGGTTATTCGGGCTGATACGCAGCAGACATTCAATCAGGCAGTGCAATGGGTAGTGCGTATTCAGGAGAAAGCAGACCGGGACGGTACTCAGTTAGGACTAATCATTGAAGAATTTATCCCCGGTCGAGAATATGCATTAGAAGGATTGCTGGATAAGGGTGAACTACGCGTACTTGCCTTGTTCGATAAACCCGATCCGTTGGATGGGCCCTATTTTGAAGAAAGTATTTACATCACCCCAGCAAGATTACCGCAGGAAAAACAGGATGAAATTGCTCGTGCTGTTCAACAGGCTTGTGAGCTTGGGGGAATAGCAAGTGGTCCGATTCATGCTGAAATGCGTCTGAACGAACAAGGTGTATGGTTGCTGGAAATTGCCACACGTTCGATAGGGGGGTTGTGCGGAAGGATGTTGCAGCATGCGCTGGGCATGAGCCTGGAAGAACTGATTTTGCGACATGCATTGAACATGCCATTGCCTGAGATTTGCCATGCTGAAGCAACGGGAGTCATGATGATTCCGATTCCCAAACGCGGAATTTTGCAAAGTGTGCATCATCTGGATGAAGCGCGGCTGGTTGACGGTATCAGTGATATTCAGATTTCCGCGAGTGTCGGCCAGATTGTCTCGCCACCGCCAGAGGGGGCAAGTTATCTGGGTTTTATTTTCGCTAACGGCATTACGCCGGAAGTTGTCGAATCATCACTGCGTCAGGCGCACAGTTGCCTGCAGTTTGATATTCAGACGGAAATTCCTGTTACAAATGACAATATACATTCAGGGCAAGCTGGCTGCGCATGACTCTGGCAATGGCAGGCGCTCTCCCTGTATTGTATTCATTCCGTCGTTGTCCTTATGCGATGCGGGCACGAATGGCTATCAGTTATAGTGGAGTGCCAGTAGCGCTGCGTGAAGTAGTGCTACGCAACAAGCCGGAATCACTCCTGATCCAGTCCCCCAAAGGAACTGTGCCTGTGCTGACATTACCAGACGGGCGAGTGATAGACCAAAGTGTCGAAATCATGTATTGGGCACTGGCCGCTAATGACCCGGACAACTGGACTGGCGGAAGCGATACGGTACTGTTTGAACAGACTAATAGCTTGATTCAGGAAAATGATCAGGAGTTTAAAAAATGGCTGGATCGTTACAAGTATGCTGACAGATATCCAGAGCATCCCATGGCGTACTACCGGGAGCAAGGTGAAGTATTTTTGGTGCGCCTGGAAAATCATCTGAAGGCAGCGCATTGTTTATTATCAGACCGTATTACATTGGCAGATATTGCATTGTTTCCATTTGTCCGTCAGTTTTCCCATGTGGATGAGGAATGGTTCAATAAAACGCCTTATCCTCGCCTGCAGCAATGGTTGATGTCATTGACCGAATCAACGCTGTTTGCTTCCGTGATGCAAAAATATAAACCGTGGGCACCAGAAGAAAAAGTCGTTATTTTTCCTTAGTTTCCGCCAGCAACCAAGCCGCTCAAATCCAGTTTTGCCCCTACTTGAATTTGTTCGCAAAGCAAATCGAGTCTGTTGAGTTGGTTTGTGACTGTTTCGTGGTCGTTCTTGATAATCTCCATTTCCATGGAACGCGCATGATCCATGAGTTGTGGGTAGCCCATCCCCCCGCTGACACCTTTCAAATCGTGAACCAGTTCTTTCATCGTGGTCCAGTCTAATTGGTTAAACGCATTTCGAATGTTTTCAATCATCGAAGGGAGGCGTTGAATAAAAGAATGTATCAGTTCAGCAAACTCGGGTCCCTGGCTCAGCAGTTCCGATGAAATGGGCAATTTCTGCTGCCCAGTCTCATCAGATACTTTGAGATATTTTTCCAGTATTTGATTAAAATGATCAAGATTCAGTGGCTTGGTCAGAAAATCGTTACATCCGGCAGCAATACAACGGTCTTTATCTTCCTGCATGGCATTGGCAGTGAGTGCGACGATTGGACCGGTATACCCTTTTTCGCGTAACACTTCGGTTGCTTTAACACCATCCATCACCGGCATCTGCATATCCATCAGAATAAGGTCAAAGTTGCCGGACAGGGCTTTGTGCACTGCGTCGAGTCCATGTTCTGCAATCGTGTGATTTGCGCCTGTTCTTTTAATGTACATGCTGATGAGGCGCTGATTATCCGGGTTGTCTTCAGCCAGCAGTACGTTGCCCGTTAAATTGGCTAATTGCGGAGTCATCTGGCGTGATTTTTGTTCTGCTATTTCTGAAATGACATAGACATATTCCGCATTCGCGAGTGATCCGGTATTGACCCTGAGCGTGAAAGTTGTACCTGAACCAGCCTGGCTCACAAGGGTAATATTCCCTCCCAGTTTTTCTGCCAATTGGCGGGAAAGATGCAACCCCAGGCCCGTGCCACCAAATTTTCTGGTAATGCTGGAATCGGCCTGGGTGAATGGAGCAAACAGTTTTTCCTGTTGCTCGGCAGTCATGCCAATACCGCTATCAATGACATCAAATTGCATCTGGTCGTTTAAAGGGGCCAGTCCAACCCGGACTGTCACACGCCCCTTTTCGGTAAATTTGATCGCGTTGCTGCAAAGGTTGAGCAGTATCTGTTTTAGTCGTACCGGATCGGAAGTAATGGTTTTGGGCAGTGGGAAAATATATTCTATGCCAAAAATCAGGCCTTTTTCTTCAGCCTGAAGCTGAGCCATGGTCTGAATATCCGAGAGCACACTGAAAGGAGATACTTCAATATGTTCTGTATCCAGTTTGCCTGCTTCTATTTTGGAGATATCCAGAATGTCATTGATGATCTGAAGCAAGTGTTTGCCATTTCGAATAATTGTATAGATAGAGACCATACGATCCGACATGGATTGCTGGCTGTTGAGTAATGACTCCGAGAAACCAATAATGGCTGTTAACGGCGTTCTGATTTCATGGCTCATGTTGGCGAGAAACTGGCTCTTTGCCTGATTGCCATGTTCAGCGCTCTGGCGAGCCAGCTCAAGCCGCTTCAGAAGTAGTGAAACGTAGACCGGAAGCAGAATCATCCAGACCATCAGCCCCGCCCACATGAGCGGCTTATTCATCCAGAAATCACTATAAAAACGAACGAAGATAAACCCGATGATAGACATGAACTGGGTTTGAAATAGTGCTGCCCGTCCGTACCGGAAACCATTGGCAATCACTACCCACAGGTAACCTCCATATAGTGCTGCACCTACCTGATCACCCATACTCATGGCAAAGGTGATGGACACCATGTCTGAAATAGTCCCGATGATGCGCCGATAGTTCATGGTCTCAGGACGCAGGAAAACCCAGACAGCTACCAGAACAGCAAACGAAAAGTAGGAAATGCTCCAGAAGAGTACAGCGCCGACGTGATTTACCAGTTGCCCTTCAGACCAACTCCAGGAAAGATAGGCCAGGACGAGCAAGCTGATCACTACACGCACCAGAGATTGTTCAAACTCGCGATCTCGCCCGAATACTGCGCGAATTTTTTTACCTTCTGGCATGCCAGCTGGCGAATTGCTGGTTGTGCTTGCCCCTGTAATTTCTGTTTGTGTCATGTGCGGCCGAAATCAGATCAAGTCATGATGGATCAAAAATTATGCGTATATTGCATGCTCAGGATATCCACCGAATTGCTATAGCTGCCCTTGAGTGTCGAAGATGGCAAAGGCGTAGGTGTTTCTATTCTGTTGATATTCGCGTCCTTCATGAAAATATGTGCGTAACCAATATCGACTGCCCCTTGCTTAGAAACCTTATATTGCACACCAAAACTTAGCCATGTACGATCACTATCAGGGATTCTGGCAGTGCGATATTCGGCACGAACCGGGCTCTGGTCAAACGCAATACCGCTGCGTATGGTCACATCTTTACTGTAGTGATAATTCATACCGACGCTGGGGCGCAATGTATTGCGCCAGTTTTCATTAGTGTTGCTGACCACTTCACCAGTCGTTCTTACCACTGTCAGCTTGTCAAAGCTGCTCCAGCCAGTCCATGTCAGGTCAGCCATCACATCCCACTCAGGGTTGATCTGATGAAAAACGCTTACGGATAAGGTATCAGGCACCGTTAAATCAGCAGTGACCGGGCCATTAGGTTTTGGTACGCCTGTAAAAGTGATGTCCCCCGAGAGCTGATAACGGATACGTGAGCGATAACTTGCACCAATGCGTGTTTGCGGGGAAGCCTGAAAGAGTGCACCCATATTATAGCCCCATGCATAATCAGACCCCTTCATTGAGCTGTAACCTTCTGAGACGCCCAGATTTACAGCGCTTGTGAGTTCGGCCTGAATATACTGGTAATTGATACCTCCACCGATGGCGAGTTTGTCATTCACTTTGTAGGAAACAGCAGGGTTGACATTAATGGTTTTTAATTCAGACTTTACCGCCTGAAAACGACCTGCCCAGCTTGGGTCATAGTCTGTTTTCAGCCCGAAAGGCGCATTAATGCCGATACCAAATTTTAGAGCCGGGCTAACAGGCACCGCATAATAGAAATTGGGCACAGGGGTGATATCCTTCATATCTCCGCCATTGCCGCCAACGGGTCGAGGCGCATTAGAAGAACCCTGGTCGGTAAATTGGATTGTAGGCCTGATAGCGTGTGCGACTAATGCCAATTGCTGCTGGTCAAGCAGAACCAGACCAGCGGGATTGAAATAAATCGTACTGGCATCTTCAGCGCTCGCAGCACCTCCCGCAAAAGCATTTCCCAAGCCACTTCCGCTATCTTCAATCAAGGCAAAGCCAGAAGCGGTTGCATTATATGGCAATCCGCAGGCCAAACTTGCCATACTGATATATAAAACATTGCGAATAGGTGAAGGGAATTTGATCATTTTTGGGTTCCTGGCATTCTGTTGTTCAAGCGAGCTGATTGATGCGGCTTATTCCCTGAAGATAATGCATCAGGGGTGAATGATGTTTGTTGATATAAAATTAGCTTTCAACACAGAATTGTCGGGCATGATGCTGTGGCTGTCAAATCAATCTTGAGTTGAATCAAACAGGTAACAGTAGTCAAGGTTACTGCTGCTTCAACTGTTTTTCGTTTGGTTGAGTTGCCATGTATTTCTTCAAAGGGAGGGGTAATCCCATCTCGGCCGAAAGAATCAATGCTCGTAAGGTAGCGACTTTACTCCCTTGCATGAAGCGATAATTTGCGAGCGTTTTTACAAATTTCGCTAACCATAACTTGACCTTGACATCGAAATTGGCATCGCGCCGTTGCTACGGATCGGCTAATACTGAAATTTTCAAGTATAAGTGAATCATGATCTCAGCTGGGGCAGCCGCACACATTTTTACTACTGTTACGGGAATATTCCAACGTTCAGGTGTTTTGCGAATTTTGATCAATTCAACACATGGAACATCTATGAGTCGTGCTTGAATCTTAACGTTTTAATGTTCACTTGTATCAGTGTTCAAGCGATTGGCAATGGACTGGTTGCTCTGCATAGTCTGTCGTGTAACTCTTGCACAAGCTTTGCGTCAGGATGCGCTACGCCACTGCCTATCGTTTCAATCAGGGTGCATGCGGCAAACGATTCTGCCGCAGTTTCGTATGCCTGTATCCAGGCGTTTCTGTCTGGCATGCGTTCCGGGGCAACAGGCCATATTCCCGGGCGGGGTTTTATGTGATGATCAACACCTATGCGCCAGGGTTTTGCGCTGACGCGTGCCCGAAAGCATTGCTGGTTGCGGCACATCGCCATGTAAATCGGATCAGTGCCCAACGCATTAAAACATGCTGTAACGGCAGGATCGCCAGGGTTAAAAGTTTGGTGGGTAGCCATCACGCGCAAACCTGCCGGGGTGCGATAAACGCGCATGTTCCATGCCGGGTTTTGTTCTGAAAAATGACTTATGCGATTTCGTGCAACACGCTCCGCCCCGCCCTTTGTCTGTTGCATGGCCCGGTAAAAAGCATTGGAAATATAACTGCTGAATAAAATTGCAGAAATCACAAGGAAAATACCCAGTGCTTTTGATTGCGTAAACCACCAGATAACCGCTGCAGCAAGCAGCAGAATCGTATAAACATTCAATGTAGAACGTAGTGGTGGTTTATTTTGAAAATCAATATCGGCAAAAAACACGTCAGGCGTGTTCAGGCATCTTGCACCATAAGCGTTTCTTGTAATAATTGTCTCGCCGTGACGGCTGACAATTTCTTCACGAATCGGTACACCCTCAGCCCCGTTGTAGGGCGTCTTGGGTTCTCTGCGAACTAATTTTTCACCGGAGATTAATTTATTGAGCGCCTCAGCGGCTCGATGATCTGCATTTGCCTGAGCCTCTTCCTGACTGATATCAGACCAGCCAAAACGATGTGCTGTGATTTGTTTGCCCTGTTGCCGATGTTTTGTACGGCTCTCAGCCCAATATTGTGGAACGATCATTTAGCGCCTCGAATGTCAGATGGCAAGATTTTTCAACATTGAACCAAGCAGCTTTTCGTTTGAGAGCCAATAAACCTGAGTGGTTCCTTTAGCATAAGCTACTTCATTTGTTGTGAGTATGCCATTTTTCAGAATCCAGCCTATAACGTTATTTCCATATTGGTCGGGCTTAAAGCCACGGGGTTCTCCATTGTTGGCAAGGAGCGAGACTAAAATTTCTTTGTGGCCGGCAGAACCAAAATCCACCTTGACCTGGTTCAAATGGTCCTTGTCAAAGAAAAAGGCTACAAACCAGGCATCAACGCCATTGATGCTCCGCACATTGGTGAAACAGGAACGGTCTCCCATCGGTGATGGTTCAGCACCACAGTCGAGATGCAGATTCTGATACTTGGCGATAACCGCGGCTTCTGAAAGGCTGGAAGATAAGGATGTAAAATCAATATCAGCATGATCCCAGATCTTGACCGCTGCGACAGCCCTGTTTTTGGCGGTGTAGTCGAAACCTGGCTTTTGCGTAGATACAAGTACGCCGATAAGAATAATTAAAAGAAACGCTTTTTTCATAATGCTTCACTCAATATTTACAAATCGCTGCTTACTGACGAAGTAACACACTCAACGCTTCTGTAAATGGTTGTTGTCATATGTGGCTTCTGGACTTGCTACGCAATTAGCGAAGTGGTGCCAGTTGTTTTTGTATTGCGAGAGGCAGAAGTTCCAGGACGAACTTGCGACAAGGGTGCCAAAATGCGGATAGCAGCAGCAGGGCAGAACCAATAGCAAGTGAGGTGATGGCGAAGCCGAGACTGATCACCCCATACACTTTAAGCAATGAGCTGAAAGTGTACAAAACATAAATCAGGGCGGAGACCATGAGCGCCCTGCGGTCGATTGCCAGAGAGGTAATCGCTATTAAAATGTATAACGCAATGACAGCAATCCCTTGCCACCAGGTAGTTTGACCACCGAAAACATTCAGTGCAGCAAAAATGGGATGAACAAGGAGTGGCGCAGCCAGCAAATGGAGCCAGAAGGCAACATCTGATTGGCGTGTTTGACGGTGGATATCTGCGGTATCCCAGCGCATTGCCAGGGTGAAAACGATGATGCCCGCGATGAATGCGATGACTGTGGCAAAGTGTATCGCTTCCGGAATGACTGTAATTATCAAGGCGGCAATGCTCCCGATAACCGCGACTGCACCAGCTGCAACTGTAATGGGAACCTTGAAACGTAACCAATGCAACCATGCGGCTATAGCAGCAACAGCGCTTGCAATGACGACACCTGACTGACCAAGACCAATATAGTTGGTAAAGAAAACGCTGCCAATAAAGGCTAATAACAGAACAATGGCAGGCAGTGCCATGCGACGTTTGCGGGTAAAAAATTCTGCCAGAAACCACGCAACAACAGCAGAGGAAAATGCACCAAACCACGGTGCCAAAGTAGCACCTATCCAATTTACCGAAGTGAGCAGGAGCGAGCATGCTATGACAACAAATATATCATTGAAACCGGTAATCAGCCGGAAGTGCTCTTCATCCACTGCAGGGGTGATTCTAAGCTGAGCAACATGGGACCGAAATGCCTTGGCAGTTTCTTCTGTCAGAATTTCTGCTTTTATGGCTGAGGCAATATCATCTTCACTATACATATTTTGCTGAATGTTTTATTGGTTGTTCAAGAAAGAGTGATGCACGCATTTTCCGGTTTGGCTTTACGCATAAGGCCCAAATTTGGAAATATAAATGATGATAGCATAATTCGAATTGGCCGCTATGATTGGTTGCTTGCTTTAGAGATAACGCGTTTGCCAAGCCAATGTGCGATAGCAAAATACAGACCTGCACCAATAAGGCCACTGTAAAGGCAAAGTTTGTGAAGCATTTCAACGGACAGGAATCCGAGAAATGGGTTGTTCAGGAAAAAAGGGGCAAAAGGGGTGATGTCGGCATGCATTATGCTATCAAGTAGCACATGGCTGAACGAACCGATAAATGCGCTGATAATTGCAATGGGCCAACTGATCGGTAAAAAACGAATCAGGCCCATGAGGCGCAGGCCAAATTCTGCTGCGTATTTCCCAGTCAGTGCCGCACCAGCGCCAATGAGCGTTGCACCAATGTAAGTATGCGAAAAGCCATGTAAATGTCCCTCGCCCGTGAGAAGGACAACAAGGGGTTGAATGTCCATGATGATTTGCGCCCAGCCAAAAACCATGAGCGAAAAACTGCCCTGTAAAATTGCCTTGATCAATAGTCCAGGCCCCATGTGGAAAGGTGTAAATGGCATAGTCAGTTATCGGGTATCAGCAACGTTTTGATTTTAAATTGTTACAAGCTTACCGTTTTACTTGCTCAACTGCGAGAGCTTAGAGTTCGGTGTGGAGTGGTTTTATGGCAGATTATCCTGGAAACCTCAGTTAACCGCTAAACTTAACATTTAACCAAATAATTCTAATAGAATTGTTAATGATTCGCTGATTCACCCGGTTGGAAAGATCGCTATGGGTTGGAGTGCACAGTTTTCGCAGCGCAGGGCGGCGTTGCAACGCCTTGAAATGGAATGACCACTCTGCATCACTACGCATTGCCCTGCGGTCCAAAAACAGCACACTCCAACCCATCCAGCTAAGGTTTCCAGGATTGCTGAATGAATTCTTCAAGTTGCTGTCGCCGGCTTTCCATAACCGATCTATCCGACCCACCTTCAAAGAATCGTCCTGGTGAAAACAGTGGATATACTTCTCCATTTTTCAGGTGGAGATTGATGTAATAGAAGCTGACAAAATTTGATTTTTTCCCGAGATAACCGATGCCGGTATCAGTAATGTCATTGAAAGCAATTGTTCTTTTATTTGACCTGAACTGGTTGGTGTCTTCGATAGTGATGCGCCGGGCTTGGGGATCAATGACGATTTTTTGCTTTCCACTGATTAAAAAAGCAGAAATGCCGATGAGCAACAAGAGCAGCCCCAATAAAAATCCCGCAAGGCTGTTTGTCATGCCTGGACCATCAAAGTGACGGAAACCCATTGCCAAGGTTATACCAGCCACAATGCAAATCAGCGAAAGTGCCGTTTGTTTGCCAGAATGGCTTTCGAATTTTAATGGGGCCATGGGTCACCTATTATTATGCTTTTGAAAACGTAACGTTTTTGATGGTTGGCAGGCAATATATGAATTTGCCAAAGCCGAAGCAGAGTTTTGTGATGAAATAGGATAGTGGGTGCAATTTCATCAAATGAATTGTTATAACCGTTTCTCCCAAAATTGCGCCTTACCCATTTTGGGGTCTAGTTCATATCCGTGAAAACCAAACTTTGCATAAGCTGAGCGTGCGGGAATATTACCTTCCAAGACTTCCAGAGTCATTTTGCAACAACCAGTTTCAATAGCTATTAGCTCTGCTTCCTTTAGCAAGATTTGTATAATACCTTGACCCCGATACGGCGATTTAACTATGGCATCGTGAATGTTTAGTAAGGGTTTGCAAGCAAATGTTGAAAACCCTTCCATGCAAGTAACCAGCCCGATCGCTTCATTGTCATGAAAAGCAAAAATCACATGAGCATCATTCCTGTTGTTAAGAAAAGAAGCCAAATTGTCTATTGCAAATGCTGATAAATCCTTGCCTCCACCCATCGGATCCAAGGCATATTCTCGCATCAATAGTATGAGCGATTTCGCATGGACATGATTATTTAGATCTGCTCTGACTATTTCAATCATAAGTATAAAATATTTAAAGATTAAGCGCTGGATAGTCTTTATTTTGAACTCCTCTTTAACCTAAAACATTGCCAGCTTCAACCAGCCTATACCCATTAACTGTCGACCTAAGGGCGTGGGTTAGGAGTATTAGTGATAGATTTTCTCAAAACCAGGGATAAGGGTATTGGCATCTTCTCCGAAAAGGACAATGGACGCGGATGTTTTTGCTTGTGGGAGCATGAACTCTCTTAAAAAAGTACCAAAATCCAGTAGAACTCGGTCGTATTTGACACCTGTTTCGGAGATAACTTTTTCCTGATATTTTTTGGCGTCAGACTGGAAGAAAAAGGCGGGAACGTATTTTTTGCTTCCGGACGTAGCTGTATAGAACGATTTGTTATCAACTGAAATAAGAATTTCGACGGTTAGTATTGTTGGTGGAAACGATTGAAAGATAATGAAGTCAGGTATCTTTGGCTTGTCTTCAATTGGTTGATCGATTGTTTTGTATTGTTGCCAAAGGATGGTACTTAGAGGTGCCTGCTTGATTGTGGCGTTCCCTTTAGTTTGTGTGTTGTATTCCTGCTTTAATATTTCAGCAGTTTTGCGGTCAAGTGAGAAGAATGCGGTTGACTTGAAGTTATCCGATAAGAAAGGAGGCTTTGTATTAAAAGAACTGATTACATTGGTGCCCATTTCGTTTAAGAGATAATACGCGGGGCCGATAAAATACGCTAAGACACGCTCATTCGATTTAATTTCCTTTAGTGTGTTCTTGTCTATTGTGAACTCTACTGCTGTCGCAATATTGGAAATTGAAAAGAATGCAAAGGCGATTAATATTATTCTTGCGGCACTACGGATCATCGTAAAAACTCCCAACGAAAAGAGATACCGTCTTGTCTGTCAAGCATGATTCGCAGACCAAGATGGATCGAAAGGCATGCCGGATTTCAGCACACCGTAAATAATATGCAGCAACTTACGCATCAATGCACCAATAATCACCATGTTTGGCTTGCCTGCCTTTTTCAAACGATCGGCAAATTCCTTGATAACTGGATTATAACGCCTTGCCACAATCGCGGGCATATACAGCGTTTTTCTTAATACTGAGTTCCCTTTCTTTGATAAGTGCG
>JAYVLG010000187.1:0-2652 GCA_043759595.1 Sulfurirhabdus sp.
CTAATATTTTCGCATTTGAGTGATTGATTAGATTGGGGATGACGTCTACACCACTTTCTCCATTGAGGTCCAAGTCTATCAAAATGACATCAGGCGTGACTGTCTGCAGCAGTGCCATTGCATCTGTGGCGTTGGTCGCTGTTCCGACTACCTCCATCCTGGGTTTTTCACTGTCTATAAGCTTTTCCAAACCCCACAGAACACTGCGGTGGTCATCAATAAGCATAATCTTGATTGGGGGGGCTGTAGTAAGCATCAATAATGAACGATAAATTAACCCAGAGGAACGCGTATGTGAACTACAGTATACCCACCTGCGCCCAACTTCACAAAACTTGTTCCTCCAAGTGAGCGCGCACGAGCATTAATTGAGCGGGGAATGAAATCCGCGTTGTTTTTGGTTGGATCCAATGATTCATTCCCAATTTCGAGCAACAGATTTTTATCTTCGCAACGCATTGAGATATAGGCTTGTTTGGTTTGAGTATGCCTGAGTATATTACTGAGTCCCTCAGAAAAAATTTGTAGTACTGCATAAGCAAAACGAGAATTCAGTTGGATGTCTGATTCACAGTTTACCTGGACATTTATTCCGTAAAAACGCTTGAAGTGATCTGCCTGTTCGTTTGCTAAATGAATTAGTGAATCTTTAGTCAGAATCTGATCTTCACGCAAGGTTGTCACATAGCGTCTTAAATCAGCTATCGTAGCCTCGGTCATTGATAGCAGTTCATTAATTCCTTTACTAAGGATGTTTTCCTTTCCCGCCTGTCGGCTGAGGGCGTCAAGACCGAGTTTAAGACCAATATAGGGTTGTACAGTTGTGTCATGAATATCTAATGAGATCGTAAAACGTTCATGTTTGGCTGAGGATGATACAAGCTCCTCTACGAGTTGAATATTTTCAACAACACGAGAAATAGAAGCGAGTAACTGTTTGGTGAAATCGACATCTGACTGTGAGAAGCTTTTCATCTTGGGGATGATGTAAACGCGGCCTAATGTGTGCCCACTCTGGATATAAGGTACAGTTAAAAAACCTTTGGTATCAAGAAGATTGGAAAGCAGTTCTAATTTCGTGCAAATTGCAGGATCGGGTTTAGTTTGCTTTACGCCAGGAAAATACTTTTCCCACCATTTTGGATGCTGAATGTAATTAAAAGAAAAATTATCAGGAAGATTTAATAGGATCTTTTCAGTCTCTTCATCCAGAGCGCTAAGTTGGGTGTGGCCAGCGTTAATCGAGTGGGAGTGACCCGTCGGATTATGATCCAAAATGAAAAATGAATGATAGGCTAATGAGGCGATTGTGCGATTTAAAACAAGTATGCAGGCCTTGGCATTGTAAAATTTCAGGATGCGATCCAAGTTTATTTTTATCGCGTGATTAGATCCAAGCCTTTGATTGAACTGTTTATTTACCTCTTGCAATACTCGTATGCGACGCCGTTGAGTAATTTCATGCCCCCCCCAGTAGGAAATCATATAGCCCAGTGTAAGCAGGTAGATTGGACGAACCAGTGATTGGTCGAAACCGAATTTTGCACCAGACTCAAACCAGAGGCTGGCAAGCACAAATAAAATGACCGAAGCGCCAGTAACCAATAATCCTTCCTGAGTCCCCCTAGAGAACGAAGCTGAAAGAATTGCAAATAAAAAGAAGGTAAAAAATAAACTATTGGTGCCTTGTGTTAGCGTCACCAGATAAGCGCAAAACAGCAAGTCACCCCAGTGCGTGTCACGAGGTGGGGGCGCAGAAGGGTCGCGCCTGACTGCATTAATTGCAAGGAAGCAACTCCAGAGTGCATATATAACCAGGGAGCTGTAAGTCAATGTGGAAAATATGGCTGGTTGAGTAGGATCAACATAAGCTACAAATAAAGTAGAAAATGCCAAAACACATCTGATCACTGCGATCATTCCCACGTCGACGGAGCCGTCGGGCAAAGGAGGGGTGGCTAGGGTGTTGACGGGTGTATTGAGGTTCATTGCAGGCCTAAATTCCTATTCAATTCGCTGACAGACTTACTATTAGATCATTTATTTTAAAACCTGTGGTCAAGTTGATACATTCAATAATGTTCGAAAGTAATTAAATGAGTACGACTTACTAACTCTATCTTAGAAACTAACGTTTCGAAGTTCATTTTAACCAAATAATACCATTTAAATCATTTATTTACCTGGCTTTTAGCCTCAACGTTCCGACATCAAGTTGCAAGAATTGAACAAATAAGCTTTGTACATGGCGTGCTATCGTCTCCATGACCTGAGAGCTTGCATCCCCGAGCAGCACATTCATTTCGTCCAGCGCAGCCGCAATCACCGCCCGAAAGACAAGTCACAAGCGCGTGGCATAATCGATAGCCGTCGCGTTCGCCGCAAGCTGTTGGCGCATATCCGCGATGCCGCTGGATGGGTGCCACGACTTGACTATCACCAGCATGCAAAACCGCATGGCAGCCAGGTAGATGGAGGCAACATAGGCGGCGTAGTGATTGCTTTGCTCCTTGAGGAAACCCGAATGCGGTTTGGTTTGGCTTTGTGCTACCCGGTATCGTTTCGCAACGATGCTGCGACCATCTGGCTCGGCTGGTGTAGCGCTTGTGCCTTTGTCGCGCTGATAAACAATTCGCTATCGATGGGCCTGAC
>JAYVLG010000188.1:0-18668 GCA_043759595.1 Sulfurirhabdus sp.
CTAGAGGGTGAGTGACTGCTGCATAAATCTACGCTACAGGCTTAAGACCTAAGGGCGCAACCGGCATCCAGTCACTCGATCTTGAAGTGCCCCTCAAGACTTACTGCACTTTTTTGATAGTTCGTGCTTTTACACAATACCGTCAAATTCGATACAAAGGAATAATACAAGGGCGCAATAACCAAAGGGCATTGCGCCGTATGTAAGAGATTGAGATATTCTCACGATGCCTGATTATCGACGCGCCTGGCA
Organism: Sulfurirhabdus sp.; assembly: GCA_043759595.1. Taxonomy (GTDB): domain Bacteria; phylum Pseudomonadota; class Gammaproteobacteria; order Burkholderiales; family SMCO01; genus Sulfurirhabdus. Next base: position 253 of record JAYVLG010000188.1, read on the forward strand.
TCCGGGCGGCACTTATTTTTTTACTGTAAATCTGTTGCAACGTAACGGGAACAACTTGCTCACACAGCATATTCAGTTATTGCGGGAGGTTGTCCGTTCTGTCCGGCAACGCCACCCCTTTGTGATTCAAGGCTGGGTTGTATTGCCGGATCACCTGCATTGTGTAATCGAATTACCCATAAATGATGCCGACTTTGCAACCCGTTGGCGCCTGATCAAGATGAGATTCTCCAAATCGCTACCGAAAACGGAACGATTAAGCTAAGTAAGAGCAAGTCGGGGCGAACGGGGTATTTGGCAACGGCGATATTGGGAGCACTTAATTCGGGACGAAAAAGATTATCGGGCGCATATGGATTATGTGCATATCAACCCGGTGAAACATGGGTTGGTAAGCCGGGTGATAGACTGGCCGTATTCAACCTTTCATGGATTAGTGGAACAAGGAATATACCCGTCGGATTGGACGGGTGGTGATGCAGCGTCATTGCATTATATGGACTAACATTCGGCGCTACACGGGTTGATTTACCCGCAGCCCAACCTAGTGAACTGGAAAGAAAAGCTTAGGCCGCAACTGGTAACGGAATAATTTCTTTTTCCAGCTTGCTGCCGATCATGGCTTGCGTGGTTCTCAAATCGTAGTCCGCCTGCAACCCCAACCAGAATTCCGCTGTCCCCCCGAAGTAGCGCGCAAGGCGAAGCGCCGAATCGGCACTGACGCCACGCGTGTGATTCAGGATTCCGGTAACCCGGTTGGCCGGGACATGCAGCGCCTTGGCCAGCGCATTGGCACTCATGTTAAGCGGCTCCAGAAAATCATGCAGCAAAATATCGCCGGGATGTGTGGGCGGTATATGCTCACCTGTTACAACGTCAGAGAAATCCATCCCAGGCAGATCTTCTATACGAATAGTCATGTTAGGCTCCTAATGGTAATCCACGATTTCAACATCAAACGCATCGCCGTTTTCAAAGCGGAAACATACGCGCCACTAGTTATTTTTGCGGATGCTCCAAAACCCTTCACGGTTGCCCGAAAGCGCTTCCAACCTGTTAGCGGGCGGCGCGCGCAAATCGTCCAAAATACGCGCAGGTGCAGCATGTCCAGCTTTTCCCGCGCCCGCTTCCTGATTTCCGGCGGTAATTTCTTGGCCGAAAATCCGGCAAAGACGGCGGCTGTTACCTTGTCGGAAAAGGTTTTAATCATGCTTAAAATATTAGTACGTTTTACGTAAAACATCAAGGATGGGTAACAGTATCTGCATATGTTGAAAAATAAGTATTTTTTCATGCCAGAAGGGGAATGAAAAATGAAAAATATTTTCAGGGGGGGTCTGTCTTCCTGGACTTGCCGGAAATATTGTTTTCGCGGTGAATTTTCAGTTCATCACGCAGGTCGCGCACTTCTTTCCTGAGCTCCCTGATGTCCTGATGCATTTCGTGCCGCAGTACTTTTTCTTCTTCCCCGATAAAAAATGCCGCCAGACTCGCAGTTACCACTGAAAGGATCGTAAAACCCAGAACCACCATCACCACTGCAAAAATGCGCGATGCCTCCGTTGTAGGCACAATATCGCCATAGCCAACTGTGGCGCCTGTCGTAAATGCCAGCCACAACCCTTGAGAGTAGGAATGCACTGTTGGCTCAAGCCAGTAAAAACCTGCACCTGCCAACGCAAGGGTTACCGCCCCCCACCCCAGCAAATAGGGAATGGCTGTTGGCGCATACAACTTGCGCAATGATCCCAGAGCACGGGCCAGCAACAAGGATACATAAGCCAGCCTTAGTAACCTGGCCAAGGGTATCCATTCCCCCTCTATGCCGAAAAAACTGATTGCAGCACCAAATATAATCAGCAAATCCAGCCAGTTATACATGACATACGCTAATTTTTGGCGTGTTAGATAAAGCATCCAGCCCAGTTCTGCTGCAAATGCGGCCAGCACAATTCCGTCCAGCACTTGCCCAACAACCTTGAGCATTCCCGAGCGATGAGTCACCTCCAGGTAAAATGCAGGCAGGGCCAGCAACGCCACCCCTACCATCACCCAATGCAGATGGCGTTCCCAAATATACGCTTCGGGATTGTCGTAAGGGGGTACGCCCCCCATACCAATGAAAACACGATAATTACGCGCCATATTATTTTATTCTTTCATCTCGTTTATGATTACCCGCATTTTCACCCCGCCATTGGCGTATTTTTTTAACCCTTGCCAGTTCATATCGGCAATTCAAAATAGAAACACGCCCCCTTTCCCTCTTCCGATCTAAATCCGACTACACCGTGCATGCCCTCAATCAATTCTTTACTAATAGCAAGGCCGAGGCCGGTCCCTCCTTTTTGTCGCGTATCAGAAGAATCCGCCTGAGAAAATTTCTGAAATATGCGCTCTCGAAACGCTGTGGGGACACCCTCTCCATGGTCAGTCACTTCAACTCTTACCGCGTCACCTGCTTTGCGTACAGCGATTTCAACCTCTCCACCCTGCGGAGAAAATTTTGCTGCATTGGAAAGAAAATTATTCAATACCTGTATCAGCCTGCTGCCTTCAACTCGCACATCTACTTCTTCCCGCGAAACAAGCTTAAAATTGACTTGATATTTCTCTCCATATGCGTGAATCGCTTCTATTGTTTGCTCTACTAGCGGCATCAATGGCTGCAATGTCAATTCAAGCTCCATTTTCCCTGCTACCAGTTTATCCATATCCAGCAGATCATTAATCAGGGATGCGAGGCGAAGACTGTTTTTATGCGCCAGATCCACCATCTGTTTGACCTGCTCGGGATTTTTATCCAGCACGCCGCCCGCAAGCAAACCCAATGCGCCACTTATGGAGGTAAGCGGCGTGCGCAATTCATGACTCACGGTGGAAACAAATTCACTCTTCATTCGATCGATACGTTTACGTTCGGTAATATCACGCACCACACAGATAAATAGGGGTTGCTCGTGATGGATGCTATGAGAAACAGCAAGGTCTATAGGAAATGCACTACCATCCTTGCGCTGACCAACCATTTCCCTGACCTTCCCTGAAATACGGGTTATGCCGGTTTTACGATAATTTTCCAAATAATCATCATATTCCTTACGATACTGTTCCGGCATGAGCACTTTGAAATTTTTTCCGATGATTTCATGCCCCTGATAACCAAAAATGGTTTCGGCTGCGCGATTAAATGACTGAACGGCGCCACTTTGATCAAGCGTAACAATACCATCCACAACATTGTCGAGAATAATGCGCAACTCGTTAGTGCGTTCATCCACAATTTTCTGAACTTTTCCGGTATGTCCGGTTATCAGAAGCAACAGGGCACCCAGCATACCTGTGAACAACAGCCCGCCAGCCAATGTTGCCCACGCTTGCCAGGCACGATGCGTTACAAGATAGTGGGGCAATGGTATAAATTCGATTCGCCATGTTCTCCCACCAACTTTCAGATTGGATGAATGCGCTAACACGCTTTTTGCTGAGGCTTGGCCCCAGTTTGGTGATTGATAAAGTACCTGCAAAGCTGCATTGGGAGCCGCTTCGTCAATTACCCGCAATGCAATATCCCTGTTTGCCAAACCATTTGCATGCACGCCCAGCATGTCACTAATTTTAAGGACAGCGGTTGCATAACCTTGGATATGCTGAGCCCGCTCGGCGGGATTCATCAGTTTTCCGATCCGGTCATAAACAGGTAGAAATATTAATAAACCGAATTGTTCGCTTGTCTCCTGCACCAGCTTAATTCCACCTGTTACTACAGCTTGCCCCGTATCACGCGCACGAAGCAAAGCCTCTAGTCTGGGCGGACTGGAAGCAACGTTGTAGCCAAGCGCACTTTCGTTTCCTTTGAAAGGCTCAACATAAGCCACTGGCACATACTCACCAGCCTTTATTGCAGGAATCAATTTACCGTCCATATTACGATCCAGTATCTGAAAACCAGCAAAACCTTTATTTTGAAGCGTATGTTCAAAACCGGATCGACCAACATCCTTTACAACGGGGAGCCACTCCAGAGCCTGGAGTCCAGGATGCGCCCCAAGCGCTTCATCCACGAAAATGCTGAACTGCTGGCTACTGACCTTCCCATCTGAAGCAACAAAGTGGCGCTCTATAGATGCAAGAATAGCCAGATAAACTTGTAAATCACTTTTCAAAGCAATAGCAACATTCTTGGTTTCATCTCTGAAATCCGCATGCTGCTGTTGAGATTCCCACGAGCTGGCATTCACGAACAAGGTAATCACAACAGCCAGAGTGAGCAGAAGGGGCAAAGCTACCGAGAGCACACGTTGTTTCCACAATGCCCTTGGTTTGGCCACAGCAATAAAAACAAGCGGAGTTGCGACAAATACGCCAATGACGTCACCTACCCACCAGGTCCACCAGTTAAAAGCAAAGGCATCTGGTGTAATCGCCCCTGCTGCCATTAAGGTGCTGGTACCTATAACGGAATTCACCAAACAGCTGATCGGGCCGCCCAGCATAAAAAATTTAAAAATTTCCCACTCTTCTGCGAGAGGGGCAGGGAAACCAACAAAACGTCGAATCAGTGCAGCGCCGAACAAACCTTGTATTGTTGCGCCGATAGCGATAGAGAGCGCGACTAATCCAGTGTTACTGAACACACTCTCGAAATGCGGCGCCATGGAGAGATTAAGTGCAAACGAACCAAGCAAGATGCCCGGCCAGATACCATTTCCATAAAGGAGCAAGGCTGCGAGGGCAAAGCCGGCAGGAGGGAAAATGGCTGTTGCGTAACCAGGGGGAATAGCTAGCAGCAGACCCAACCGGCCTGCCAGAAAATACAGTAAAGCCAGCCCGAAAATCATAGCCAGTCGCTGCGGATACAACAAGGGGGAAATTAAGTGACCGTTTTCTGTTGTCATTATTGAGTCTTCATTTTTACCACCCGCCCTAAGCTAGGTATTATGCATGAACAGACTACTTGCAGACTTTGATTTTATGTTGCGCTCATTTTCACGTCAACGTTTATTGACCGAGCTCAGCAACAGACACATTTTTCCAACCCGGCATCAGGACGTATAATGCCACCATAAATTAAACAGTTTTGACAAAGACTAAAAAAATGAATGCATTACTGCGTATTGCCCATCTGATAGACAACTTGAACGAGCGTGTCGGCCATTCAGTTTACTGGCTGATACTGGTTACCGTACTAATTAGTGCGGGCAATGCCATTAGTCGCAAACTATTCAATCTCAGCTCCAACTCCTTTCTGGAAATCCAGTGGTATCTTTTTTCAGCTGTCTTTCTACTGGCAGCCGGATACACCCTGAAACAAAACGAACATGTACGCGTAGATGTGATCAGTGGACGTTTCAGCAAACGTACTCAAGCCTGGCTGGATATTTTTGGGGGCATAGTTTTTCTGCTACCCATGTCACTGATTATTATTTATTACAGCTGGCCCTTTTTTACCCACTCTCTTACATCTCAAGAATGGTCGGGCAATCCAGGCGGGCTGATTCTCTGGCCAGCAAAAGCACTCATCCCGGCAGGCTTTCTTTTACTGCTGTTACAAGGTATTGCCGAGATCATAAAACGCATTGGCTTTTTGCTGGGCATGGAACCACCAGAATCCCCATCTCACCCGCCACTCAGCAAATTCATGGATGCCTCTCAAAAAGAAGGGGAAGCGTAATGTCTGCAAATATGATGGCACCGCTGATGTTTGCATCCCTGGTGATCTTTCTGTTGATTGGTTACCCCGTCGCATTTTCGCTTGCCGCAAATGGCCTGCTTTTCGGCTGGATTGCCATCCAGCTTGGATTATTTACACCGGAACTGTTAGGTGCCCTGCCGCAACGCATATACGGCATCATGCAAAATGAAACACTTCTGGCTATTCCATTTTTCACCTTCATGGGCCTGATTCTGGAACGCAGCGGCATGGCTGAGGACCTGCTGGAGACCATTGGCCAATTATTCGGGCCAATGCGTGGCGGACTCGCCTTTGCGGTAGTGCTGGTTGGCGCATTATTGGGAGCAACCACAGGCGTGGTGGCCGCTTCAGTCATTTCCATGGGATTGATATCCCTGCCGATCATGCTGCGCTATGGATATGATCGCCGCCTCGCTTCGGGTGTCATTGCTGCCAGCGGCACACTCGCACAAATCCTGCCACCCAGTCTGGTACTGATAGTTCTGGCTGACCAGCTGGGCCGATCGGTTGGCGACATGTACAGCGCTGCCCTGCTTCCCGGCCTGGCACTGACCGGCTTTTATGCCGCCTACGTGCTTGGCATAGCCTTGCTTAAACCAGCTATGGCGCCTGCACTACCACCAGAAGCCAGGACATTGAAAGGGTTTGCCCTGCTGCGTAAAATTTTATTCTCGTTAGTCCCTCCGTTATTTCTCGTCTTTCTGGTACTCGGCACAATCTTCCTCGGCATTGCCACCCCCACCGAAGGCGGCGCGATGGGTGCTTCAGGCGCACTGATACTGGCACTCATTAATAAGCGACTCAATCTCAGTCTGCTTAAACAAGCCATGAACACGACCGCCAAACTTTCCTCATTCGTGATGTTTATTCTGATTGGTTCCACTGTATTCAGTCTGGTCTTCCGTGGTGTGAATGGCGACCAGTGGGTAGAACACCTGTTAACCGGCTTGCCGGGTGGACAACTTGGCTTTCTGGTGGTGGTGAATATCCTGATTTTTGTTTTGGCATTTTTTCTGGATTTTTTTGAGCTGGCTTTCATTCTTGTGCCTTTGCTGGCACCAGTCGCGAACTTACTGGGAATAGACCTGATCTGGTTTGGCATATTGCTCGCAGTCAACATGCAAACCTCTTTCATGCACCCGCCATTTGGCTTTGCACTTTTCTTTTTGCGCAGCGTTGCACCTAAAGACGACTACCTGGACAAAATTACAGGCAAACCCATTGCAAAAGTATCCACTACCCAAATTTATTGGGGCGCCATACCGTTTATCTTTATCCAGATCATCATGGTAGGGCTCATCATCGCTTTCCCTAATCTGGTCATGGTAGAACAAAAGAAAGTGTCGGCAAATACACCGCTAAAAATTGATGTACCCGTACAACAATATGATGCACCAACAGCGCCCCCAGAATTTACATTCAGTAACGATGGAGAAGGCGCTAAATAACAGGAAAAAAACGAAGGTAAATAGCTTGTTCAACTATACTTTTCTATCTCTGCGCCTCCGCGCCTCTGCGGTTAACTGTTTTAATTGCAAGCAAACCTTGGCCGCAACCGATATCGAGCATGCGCCTGTCTGGCATCATTTCCTTTTTCCAGAAATGCGAAAAAACGGGACACTCACCCTGCTAATAATTCAGACAATACAGGCTACGCTCTGTAGCTTTGCTTTACTTCACCCGAGCTACTTGACGTTATTAAAGGTGAAGTTTGCGTATGTCGCTTCAGCTACGCGAAACCATTGGAATTCATCATTACGGAAACGCTTCCACGAAGCATATATCTTATTGAAAGCGGGATTTTTAGCCGCTTCTTCGCTATATAATTTATCGGCCTCCTTGAGTGCGGCTTCCATGACATCTTTTGGAAATGGGTGAAGCTTGGCACCATTTTTCAACAAGCGTCCTAACGCAGCCGGATTCTTGGCATCGTATTCAGCAAGCATGATCAGGTTGGCCTCAGCAGCCGCCACTTCAAAGGCTTCCTGATAGAGCGGAGGAAGCTTGTCCCATTCCTTCTGGTTGACAATGAAAGAAAGATTCGCTGACCCTTCCCAGAATCCGGGATAATAATAATGTTTGGCAACCTTATAGAGTCCCAGCTTTTCATCATCGTAAGGTCCAACCCACTCAGCAGCATCGATTGTGCCTTTTTCCAGCGAAGGATAGACATCCGCACCAGGCAGTGATTGCGTAACCACACCCAGTTTGGACATAATCTCGCCACCAATTCCGGGAATGCGCATTTTAAGCCCTTTCAGATCAGTCAGATTTTTGATCTCTTTACGAAACCAGCCACCCATCTGAGTCCCTGTATTGCCACCCGGAAAATTGATCAGACCATAACCTTTAAACAGCTCGCGCATCAGTTGCAAACCGCCGCCAAAATAAAACCAGGCGTTTTGCTGACGTGCGGTCAACCCGAAGGGAAGTGCTGTATCAAAGGCAAAAGCTTTGTTCTTACCCACATAATAATAGCTGGCAGTATGTCCGCACTGCACCGTATTTTGGCTCACTGCATCCAGCACCTGCAGACCGGGCACCAACTCACCCCCGGCAAAAACGCGAATTTGAAATTTACCTTGGGTCAGTTTGGAAACACGATTAGACAGCGTTTCAGCAGCGCCATAAATCGTATCCAGACTTTTAGGAAAGCTGGATGCCATACGCCATTGTATTTCCGGCAATGCCTCTTCCTTGGCAAAAGCGGGTACAGCCGCCACACTTGCCCCGGTAGCCAGGCTAATACCCGCTTTTTTCAAAAACGAACGTCTTTGCATGCAAACTCTCCCCAAAGTTAAGATTTGATATTTCTCAGCCTTCATAGAAAAGACTGTATCTGGCTTTATTCCCCTGCAACTGTCATCCTGTCCACCAGAATCGAGCCGCATTGCTTGGAACCACGGATAAGCACATCGTTACCTACGGCAAGGATACCCTTGAACATGTCTTTCAAATTTCCCGCAATGGTAATTTCTTCCACAGGGTACTGAATCTCACCATTTTCCACCCAGAAACCTGCCGCTCCGCGAGAATAATCACCTGTTACCGGATTCACACCATGACCGAGCAATTCAGTCACCAGCAAGCCTTTACCCATCATTTTCAGTAAGCCAGCAAAATCCTGACCTGTACTGGACAAAATCAGGTTATGGTTACCACCCGCATTACCCGTCGTAGTCATACCGAGTTTACGTGCGGAATAACTACCCAGGAAATAACCTTGCACCACGCCTTTGCTGATCACATCGCGCGCATGAGTTGCCACGCCTTCGTTATCAAACGGCGCGCTCGCCAAAGCGCCTTTAATATGTGGCAGTTCCTTTAATTCAATGAATGGCGCGAATATTTCCTGACCTAAACTATCCAGCAAAAATGAAGATTTGCGATAGAGGCTGCCGCCACTGACTGCAGAAACAAAATGCGATAACAATCCGGAAGCCAGTGACGGATCAAACAACACGGGCACCTGCATGGTTTGAAGTTTGCGCGCATCAAGACGACGTACCGTTTTCTCTCCTGCGCGCAGCCCAACGCTACGGGCACTATCCAGTTCTTCCGCATTGCGCGACGTGGTGTACCAGTAGTCGCGCTGCATGCCTTGCTCAGACTCTGCAATCACAGCACAACTGATGCTGTGGCGCGAAGCAGCATAACCTCCCATGAAACCCATACTATTTCCATAAATAAAATGGGATTCCTGCGTGCCTACTGTTGCACCTTCGGAATTATTAATCCGCTTATCAACACTCAAAGCGGCTGCTTCACACACTTTTGCCTGTTCGATGGAAGCTTCAACCGATTGCCCCCAGGGATGGTACAAATCCAGATCAGGAATGTTATCAGCCATAAATTTTTCATCGGCCAATCCGGAAAATTCATCGCTGGCCGTGAATTTGGCAATACTGAGCGCGGCTTTCACCGTATCGTGAATGGCCTTGGGATTCAGGTCAGACGTGCTGGCATGGCCTCGCTGTTTACCAATATAAACCGTTACACCTATCCCCTTGTCACGGTTATACTCAATGGTTTCCACCTCGTCCTGGCGCACAGTGACACTTTGGCCAAAGCCTTCAGACACTTCTGCTTCGCAGGCAGAGGCTCCCTGTTTCAAAGCCTGATCAAGGATATCCTGCGTGATTTGCTGTAACGTTTCTTTAGAATAGGAAAAACTGGAATCAGACACAAACACCTCTAAACAGTCAGCATTCAGCGTATGCACCGGTTTATTTCTGACTTCCGGTCGCATATTGCGATTGCTCATTATAATAAAGTCGTTATCATAACAACTTTGCTAACCATTGCGAAACAATGACCAACGAATATACAGAAGAAGATGAGTTTTCTGAAGAAGACTTAGGCCCCAGCAAAACCAAACGCAAGAAAGAAATGCAAGCCTTGCAAGACTTGGGAGGGGCGCTGATCGATCTCAGCAAAGACAAACTTAAACAATTGAACTTGCCTGATAACTTGCTCACCGCCGTCATGCAGGCTAAAAAACTGCTGAACGCCCGGGGCGCGCAACGCCGGCAATTGCAATATATTGGCAAGCTGATGCGAGAAGTGGATCCAGCACCTATACAGGCTAAGCTGGATGCCTGGAGCGGCGTATCGAAAGAAGAAACAAACAAGCTCCATCTGCTGGAACGTTGGCGCGAGCGCTTGCTTTCAGATGATGCCGCTTTAAGTGAACTGATGAATAACTATCCCGGAGCAGATGCCCAATATCTGCGCACGCTCATCCGGAATGTTCATAAAGAGCATTTAAACAACAAACCACCTAAAAGTAGCCGCGCGCTGTTTAAAAGCCTGCGCGAAGTCATTCTGGGAACCACAGAACCAGAAGACGAACCCGAGGCACTATCTGATGATGAAACAGAGTAACAGTTTATTTGATTACCACGCCCTGTAACCAACGACTGTAGAGTTTATCCGCCACAGCATTCAAGCTCTTGATCTTCCGCGTTAATTCTTGCTGCATCATCTCAGGTGCCTGCACTGCAGGGCCTGGGCTTTCAGCAATCTCTTCACGACCAATATCGCACCATGTCCTGACCATTTCTTCCGTCATTTCAACATGACACTGCATTCCCAGATGTTTTCCCATTGCAAAAGCCTGATTGGGGCAATAAGCGCTTTCCAATATACGTGTTGTGCCTTCAGGTATGGTAAAAGTCTCGCCATGCCAGTGAAACGCTGTAAATATTTTCTGCTCATCACCGAACCATTCTCGTGCAGCATCATTATCCAGCACGCTTGCTTCCCCCCAGCCAATCTCCTTGACAGGGTTATTAGTGACTGTACCTCCCAGTGCTTTGGCCATTAGTTGACCACCCAGGCAATGCCCCAATACTGGAATGTCACTTGCCACCGCTTTCCAGATAAGCGCCAATGAAGACGGTATCCATTTCAAGTCATCATTCACGCTCATCGGGCCACCCATAAAGACTAGCCCACTGAATTGCCTGGGGTCACGAGGTGCCAATGCGCCTTCGTCGATTTTAATTAATTCCACTGGAATGTTTCGTTCAGCCAGAAATGTGGCAATATATCCAGGTCCTTCTATGGCGGTATGCCGAAAAATTGCAACAGGTTTCATTGATAAAATTATCCTATGCTCAAAAATATACAACACCATTCTATCCTATCTTTGTTAACTTTATTTAGCGCCATGCCCGTTGCACACGCAACCGATGTGAGCGTTACCGGCTTGTTTAACGGGAAAGCGCTGGTTTCCATCAACGGAGGCTCTCCGCGAATGCTTACAGCGGGCGGTAAAATCCAGGATGGCGTCAAGCTGATCAGCGCTGATTCCAACTCTGCCAATCTTGAAATTGATGGAAAACGGCAGACTTTATTAATGGGGCAGGGCATTTCCAGCCGCGCTTCAGAGTCTGAAAAACCCAGCGTCTCCCTTGTCGCAGATATTCAAGGCCACTTTGTGACCTCAGGCAGTGTCAACGGTGCTACAACAAAATTTTTGGTGGATACCGGGGCCAGTACCGTTTCAATGAGTACGGAAGAAGCTCGGCGTTTGGGGATCAACTATCTTAAGGGGGAGCGCGCATATACCTCTACGGCCAATGGCATTGCACCGGTATATAGAGTCATGTTCTATACGGTCAAAGTCGGGAATATATCCCTCGATCAAGTAGAAGGCACCATTATTGAAGGCCAGGGACTTCCGATCACTTTGCTCGGAATGAGTTTTCTGAAACGACTGGATATGAAACGGGCTGGTTCAACCATGATATTAACCAAGCAATACTAGGAGCCTGTCGGACTTAAAGGAAATCGGCTGCAAATTGCGCTGCGATTCTTCAAGTCCTGCACCAAGCCTGGATACATTCCATCCCGGTTTTCGCTGAATTAATCATCGAAAAAAAAGGCTGTTGTGGGGTATTTAATACCTCCGCAACAGCCTTTTATCATGTACACCCTGTTACTTCCGAGTTTTATCCCGCTCAATCAATGCATACGCAGAGTGGTTATGAATGGATTCAAAGTTTTCTGATTCCACTACATAGCTGTCAATACGTACATCATCATTCAGTTTGGCTGCAATGTCGCGCACCATGTCTTCAACAAACTTGGGGTTATCATAAGCGCGCTCTGTCACGTATTTTTCATCTGGACGCTTCAGCAAACCAAACAGTTCGCAGGAAGCTTGCTCTTCCACTATACGCACCACATCTTCAATCCACATGAAATCATTGGTACGGGCTGTGACTGTCACATGGGAGCGTTGATTGTGCGCACCATAATCGGATATTTTCTTGGAACAAGGGCAAAGACTGGTTACCGGCACCACTACTTTCATGGTTTGACGGTATTCGCCTTTAAGAATTTCACCAATAAAAGTAACATCGTAATCCAGCAGACTTTGTACGCCGGAAATGGGTGCCGCCTTGTTAATGAAGTATGGAAAGGTCATTTCAACGTGACCGGATTCTGCTTCCAGTAACACTACCATCTGGCGCAGCATCTGCTCAAAAGACTCAACCGTAATTTCGCGTTCATAACCATTCAAAATTTCCACAAAGCGCGACATGTGCGTGCCTTTGAAATTGTGAGGCAGATACACATACATGTTGAACATGGCGATGGTGTGCTGCACACCGCCGGTTTTATCTGCCACCTTGACGGGATGGCGAATAGACTTAATCCCGACCTTATCAATCGCTAGCTGGCGCGTATCAGGCGTGTTTTGTACGTCTGGAATAGCATCTGTATCACAACATTGGTTCATTCGTTTGTTCCTTCACAAGGCTTATCACTTTGCGCTAGTATAAGCCAAATCAATAGTTGAGTAAACTACTCGGGTAATAGTTTGAATAGACTGAATGATGCCCGCTTTGTCCAGACCACAACTTGCCAGTAAAGCAGCATGATCGCCATGCTCTACAAATCGATCAGGCAGGCCAAGTTGCAGCACAGGTTTGGTAATACCCTGACGAGCAAGGCATTCCATTACGGCACTGCCTGCACCCCCCATCACCACGTTTTCTTCAATCGTCACGAGCCATTCATGGGTTTCAGCAATTTGTATGACCAACGCTTCATCCAAAGGTTTCACAAATCGCATGTTGGCAACCGTGGCATCTAGTGCTTCCGCAGCTTGCAGCGCAGGATTCAGCATGCTGCCAAATGCCAGTATTGCTATATTTTTTCCTTGCCGACGAATTTCACCTTTACCGACAGGTAACATTTCCATTTTTTGCTGTACGGCAGCACCCATCCCTGCCCCTCGCGGGTAACGAACCGCAGTAGGTGTATCCAGCTTGAATGCGGTAAATAACATCTGACGACATTCATTTTCGTCGGATGGCGCCATCACCGTCATGTTCGGTATGCAACGTAGAAAGCTCAGATCAAAACTACCTGCATGAGTGGGGCCATCTGCACCAACCAGTCCAGCCCGGTCGATGGCGAACACCACAGGCAAATTTTGTATTGCTATATCGTGAATCAACTGGTCATATGCGCGCTGCAGAAATGTTGAGTAGATCGCCACGACTGGCTTCATACCATCACAGGCCAACCCGGCTGCAAAAGTCAGCGCGTGCTGCTCGGCAATGCCCACATCGAAATAGCGTGCGGGATATTCTTCTGAAAACCGCACCATGCCTGAGCCTTCACGCATCGCCGGAGTAATCCCCACCATACGTTCATCCAGCGCAGCCATATCACACAGCCAGTCACCAAATACTTGCGTATAAGTCGGTTTAACACTACCCGGCTTCACACTGACCAAACCGTCTTCCGGTTTAAACTTGGAAACACCGTGGTACAAACAGGGATCATCTTCTGCCAGTTTGTACCCTTTGCCTTTGCGGGTGACAATGTGCAGGAATTGCGGGCCTGATAATTGCCGAATATTTTTCAGCGTAGCAACGAGCACATCCATATCATGCCCGTCAATCGGGCCAATATAATTAAACCCAAATTCTTCGAATAATGTACCTGGGGTAACCATCCCCTTGACGTGTTCTTCAGCGCGCTTGGCCAGTTCACGAATAGGCGGCACAGCGCCCAGCACTTTTTCGCCCCCTTTACGCACAGCCGTGTAAAAACGACCTGACATCAGTTTGGCCAAATAATTACTCAGCGCACCTACATTGGGTGAAATGGACATATCATTGTCGTTCAGAATAACCAGCAGATTGGCATCCATCGTACCGGCATTGTTCAATGCTTCAAAAGCCATACCACCCGACATTGCACCATCGCCAATGACAGCAACTGCACGCCGCTCCAGCCCTTGGGCTTTCGCTGCGACAGCCATTCCCAGTGCCGCACTGATAGAAGTACTGGAATGGCCTGTGCCAAAGGTATCAAATTCGCTCTCATCACGCTTGGGAAAACCCGCCAGTCCTCCCAGCATGCGCATACGATCCATGGCTTTACGCCGGCCTGTCAGTATTTTATGTGCGTACGTCTGATGCCCCACATCCCAGACAACCCGGTCAGAAGGCGTATTAAAAACATAATGCAAGGCTATAGTCAGCTCGATCGTCCCGAGGTTGGAAGCCAGATGACCGCCGGTTTTACCAACACTTTCAATTATGAATTCGCGCAACTCTATTGCCAACTGGGGTAACTGACGGCGCTCAAGCAGACGTAATTGTTCTGGAGAATCAATGGTATTCAATAGTTCATACATGCGCGTCAGAACTTCCTTAACACGATAAAATCACCCAGCTCACGCAATCGCTTGGCCTGGTCGCCAAAGAAATTGAGAGAAGCCATGGCATCGCGGTGCAATTCATCAGCAAATGCGCGCGCTTTTTCTACGCCCATCAATGAAACATAGGTTGGTTTATTCTGCTCTGCATCTTTGCCGGCAGTTTTACCCAGAGTAGCGGTGCTGGATTCCGCATCAAGAATATCGTCAACCACCTGAAATGCAAGACCAATACACTTGGCAAAATGCTCAATTTTCTCTAACGAAGCCTCATCCATCTCATTTCCACAATAGGCGCCGAGCATCACTGCGGCACGGATCAACGCCCCCGTTTTGTGAATATGCATGAATTCCAGCTCTGACAATGTCAGCATTTTTCCTACAGAATCCAGATCAAAGGCTTGCCCGCCTGCCATTCCACGAGAACCGGACGCCATCGCCAGCAGCTTGATCATTTTCAATTGCACCAGCGGATCATCGGCCAGACGGGATTCGGCGATCAACTGGAATGCCAGGCTCTGAAGACTGTCCCCAACCAGCAGTGCAGTCGGTTCGTTATATTCAACATGGCATGTCGGTTTGCCGCGCCGCAAATTGTCATCATCCATGCAGGGCATATCATCATGCACAAGGGAATAAACGTGAATCAGTTCGACACTTGCTGCAACCGTCTGAACGCGGTTCATATCCGCACCAGTAACTTCACCCGCTGCAAAAGCCAGTAACGGGCGCACACGTTTTCCACCACCCAATACGGCATAGCGCATAGCATCATGCAGACGCTGAGGTGCAATCTCTGCCGATGGCAGGCAACCGCCCAGGACAGTTTCCATTCGCTCCTGGTAGAGCCGCGCCCATTCTTGAAAATCAGTTGTTATCGTCTGCACTGGGGAAATTTTGTAAGGTGTTGGCTTCGAGAATTTTTACTTGCTGCTGCGCGTCAAGCAATGCCTGCTGACAAAACTGCAACAACTCTGTTCCGCGTTTATAGGATGAAAGAGATTGCTCAAGCGGCAATTGCCCTGCTTCCATGGTAGCGACAATGCTTTCCAGTTCGGCAAGTGCACTTTCAAATGTCTGGGTCGTTTGTGTCTTAGCGGTTTTAGTCATGTCCGCACTTTAAATTCTCGAAAATACCGCAATATAGCAATCCGGGTCAACCACTATTCATGGTGAACCTGTAATAGTAACTATTTTACAGAAATATTGCACCTTGCACTAATTTGCGAGAAAATAACCGGCTTTTTTTGTCGATTTGGGGTCAAACCACCAGCTTTTGTGGGTTTGACAATGATTCAACTCCGCTCGAATGCTGCATTTCGGGCTAAGCCTTCGATTATCGAGGGGATTTAATGTCTGATTTGGCCAACACTTCTGCTCTGCTGCATACATCGCCGCAATTACCGGTTCAATGGTATAACGATCCTGCTATCTTCGAGATTGAAAAAAAAATCTTGCTAGCTAATAGCCCGGGCTACATTGGCCACGAGCTAATGGTTCCCAACATGGGTGACTACCATGTGCTGGATTGGATGAATAGCGCAAAAATGCTGGTGAAAAATGCAAACGGCGTTGAATTGCTTTCCAATATTTGCCGTCACCGCCAAGCCATTATGCTGGAAGGTCGTGGCAACACACCCAATATAGTATGCCCTGTACACCGCTGGACTTATGACAAGCAAGGCGCCCTGCTGGGCGCACCCCATTTTCCGGGCAATCCATGCTTGAATCTGGGAAAAACACCTCTGCAAAACTGGAACGGCCTGTTATTCAATGGCAAACGTGACGTTGCCAAAGATCTTGCCAATCTGGGCGTTATCAATGATCTGGATTTTTCCGGCTTCATGCTGGACCGTGTCATGATCGACCACTACAACTTCAACTGGAAAACCTTCATTGAAGTATATCTGGAAGATTACCACGTTGAACCGTTCCATCCAGGACTCGGCAAATTTGTCACCTGCGACGATCTCAAATGGGAATTTGGCGAATGGTACAGCGTCCAAACGGTTGGCATCAACAACCAGTTAGCCAGACCTGGCTCACCCGTTTACCAGAAATGGCACGAACAATTACTCAAATACAATGAAGGCAAGGTTCCACCCCACGGTGCTATCTGGATGGTCTATTACCCCAACATTATGATTGAGTGGTATCCCCATGTGCTGGTGATCAGCACGGTGCAACCGACTTCCGCTGAATCATGCACCAATATAGTGGAATTTTACTATCCTGAAGACATCGCCTTATTTGAGCGGGAATTTGTGGAGGCCGAACAAGCGGCCTACAAAGAAACCGCCATCGAAGATGATGAAATATGCCGTCGTATGGATGCAGGTCGCAAAGCACTTTATCTTCAAGGCGACAATGACGCAGGACCGTATCAGTCCCCGATGGAAGATGGCATGGTGCATTTTCACGAATTTATCCGCCGTGAAATCGGGCCACATATTCAAGACTGACCTTCCTCAAAAACCTGCATTTTCATGGAAAACGCTTGTCACAGCTACTTGTGCCATCAATAATAAGCACAAGCAGCATTACCCAACTCATAAAACAAGGTTTTCCCTGTGCCTTCTAGCCACTGTAGTAAACAAGCATGAAATCCGGCTGGATGGTCGTAGCGGGCGCATTATTCGCCCTAATGGGCGCGTTCGTAAAATTTGGTTCAGCCTATTTTTCCACTGCCGAACTCGTGTTTTACCGCTCGCTCATCGGCCTGCTGGTGATATTCCTGATCGCCAAAACACAAAAAATGCCCCTCACCACCGCCCACTGGAAAATGCACCTGTGGCGCGGACTTTCCGGGTTTATCGCCCTCATGTTCTTCTTTACGGCCATCAGTCAATTGCCATTGGCCACCGCAATCACGCTCAATTACACCTCGCCACTATTCCTGGCTTTGCTGATAACTTTCTACCTGAAAGAACGCCCCCATTGGCCGTTACTGTTTTCAATTTTGCTCGGATTCGCAGGTGTCGTGCTATTGCTGCGCCCCACCCTGAACCAAGGCCAGTTTTCTGCAGGATTATACGGTTTAGCCTCAGGCTTTCTGGCGGGCATCGCTTACCTTAACGTGAAACAACTTGGGCAAATTGGGGAGCCGGAATGGCGTGTCGTTTATTATTTCACGCTCATTTCCACTATCGGCGCGGGTATCTGGATGCTCATCCACCACTTTCATCCTGTCACCATCAAAAGCTTTTTACTCCTACTGGGATTAGGCACTTCCGCCACCCTGGCACAACTTGCCATGACCCGCGCTTACCGACTCGGTTCCACGCTGGTGGTGGGCAGCCTGGCTTACACCACAGTGATTTTCGCCAGCTTGCTGGGGATCTTGCTATGGGGAGAAATACTGTCATTTACATCATGGGTCGCCATTGCAATCATTGTCATTAGTGGCATTATCAGCGCAAGTACGACCCCAAAACTCGCCTTAACAAAGAACGAACCACTGTCTAAATCTGCAATTCGCCAAAACATCTTGTGACACAAAGTTTCCTTGCGCCGGTCCATCTCAAATCGACCCAAACC
>JAYVLG010000189.1:0-3807 GCA_043759595.1 Sulfurirhabdus sp.
CTGGGCTGCCAAGCCAAACACCCGCAGCCAATTGCAGCCTTGCGTTGGGCTTCATTGCATTCAGCCCAAGCTACGCGCTGTACTTGATCAGGTCCTGCGAATGCAACGGCAGGCCTGTGATACCAGTTAGTCGCCTGGCGAGCGTGGACTTGCCCCCGCCAGCATTGCCAAAGATCGCAACCCTCTTCAATTCAATCTCCTTCATGGCAACGGTACTCTACAAAATGCCCCACGTAGAGTTGAGGGACGCCGCGCCTTTGCGGCGTCCCGCTCGAACGCCGGGTTGGGCGGCATTTTATGCCCACGCATTGACTTCCGGATTGGCTGCCAACGAAAATGTCTTTCCAAAAACATAGCCCTTCAGCAGTTTTTTCTCAAACGGAAGATACAGCGCTACTGTAAGGCCGCGCTTATGCTCAAAGAGCACTTTGATTGCCTTTATGGCACGCTGTCCTTCAAGGGTAACGGTGACGTTCTCGGCGATACCGATTGCTTTGAGCGGAATCTTTTTTGCTTCTAAGCGAAGCCCATCATGCAGCACAGGCAAAACTTCAACGGAATTTGTGCGGTCGCTATTTGTGTCGGGAGCCGCACCAATCAGTTTTATTTCGCCACCCTCTGTTAGCACCGCAGCGTGTGGCAAGAAGTTGCCCCGCTTTCGGAGCAGCGTTTCAGAAAGATCGAAGAGTTGATTTGCGATCATGCCGATGTCCGGCTTGAGTTCGGTGTAGAGCGTGTCAGTGCTGGTCATGTTTTTGCCGCCCAACGTGCCAGCTCAGGGACGCACCGCTTGCGGCGCGTCCCCTGCAGCGGTGGGTTGGGCAGTATGTGACTTATTTTGCGCAAATATTTCAGGAACAAGGATTTTCATGACCTCACTCATTCTCGGACGAAGTTCTTCTTCAGCCAGCTTAATTTCTGAAATACAAGTTTTAAATTATTTCTTGAAAATTTCTTTTTCCTTCTGAAGTAAAGAAAATCTTTCCGCAGTGCGCACCATTGATTTCCCTGTTTCCTTCTCAAAAGTCTGCGGGTCTTGGATAAGCACCTGAGCATATCCAATTCCCGCAAAAGAAAAAGTTTTCATTGTGTCTGAATAAGGTGAGTCTGTTTTGGATGCCAGCCCAAAAAACGTCGCACAATCTAGAAGAGTTAAGCCTCGTTGCGGTACTCCGGCACTTTCCTCGGCACGACACAACGCAGAAATTGTTATGATTAGCGCAAAGGCCGTAAATCGTATGGTTGGTTGCATTAGTGATGCCCAACGCAAAGGTAAGAAGCACGGGCCGCGTTTTTCGGCGGAGTGTCCCTCTTGACAGCTGGGTTAGCCATTACAATATCCAGCTGCCGAGCAATAACCTTGCACCACCACTTAAAACAAACAAGCCTACAAATATAATACCCAGCCAGTCAAGGATGCTATCTTGGAAACGATAAAGAAATGTCAGAACAATGCCAACCACTACAAATACAAAAGCAAGATGTAGCCAAATTAAACCAAATGTTTTGGTCTGATAAGGAAATAGCATAGAAGCAAAAA
Organism: Sulfurirhabdus sp.; assembly: GCA_043759595.1. Lineage (GTDB taxonomy): Bacteria > Pseudomonadota > Gammaproteobacteria > Burkholderiales > SMCO01 > Sulfurirhabdus. The sequence goes on from JAYVLG010000189.1 coordinate 1,541, forward strand.
ATATAATCGCTACATAAATAAAAGCAAACAGCCAAGGTTTATTGAAGTGGTCATTGGCTTTAGCCATTCCTGCTAATAGTAAAATACTCATAGAATCCTAACGTGAAATATGACGCGCACTTAATTGCGACCCTCCGAATTGCAGGTTAGCCACCTAGAAACGATGAATCAGAACTTTTCTTTACCCACTCTTCATCGCTTTTGACGAGTTTCTCTGTGCAATTGGCAAGTTTAATGGCAATAGCTACAGACTTTTCAACTAGATCATCTTCATTGGCAGAATTATATTCTTGCTTCTGAGCGAGAGCAGAAAATATTGTTGCGGACATTTGAGCAATGACGGACTCGCTAAATTGAAGATGCACATATTCTTCTTTCATTTCAACTCTCCTTAATTATATTCAATGATGGTTAACGAGGCTGTAGAAAAAATACTTGAGGGGTCAGGCAAACCGGTTTTCGGGGGTCACTTGATCCTTCCCCAGTCCACGATCGTTTAATACAGCGCATTTTGAGAGGTCGATTTTTATTCATGGTTGGCCCGATTTTTCGTCAGAGGGTTTTTCTACAGCGTCAACGTAAAAGTAAGAGGCTGCGCGCTTTTGCGCAGTCCCGCTTGACTGCCGGGTTGGGCCTAACGCCCATCTTTTTCATTCTTTTCCTGAATAGCGCGCAAGAGATCGAGCGAACTGTTGGTGCTTTCGGCTATCAATGGTTCTGCACCCTGCGGCACATTACGCCCCTTAAACCAATACTTACCAGGTGCTAAAAAAATCCAATAGAGCGCAAGTAGCTGCATGGCTGCTTTCGCAATTTCGATTGATTTTGTAAAAGGCGCAAGCTCTATTCCTGACAAAGTGGGCGGTGCAAGGAACAGGCCTAACGCGAAGAGGAGTAATAGAAGTATACGGGCTGAGTTTCGGCCTTTCGAAATACCAACAAATAGGTACGCATAGAGCGCGACGACTAGGAGGTATCCGCTACTAATTAAATTAGCAAGAAACTTTCCATCCAATGACTCGGCGTCGAGCACGCGCAAGACAAAGGCCAGAAATAGGCTGCCCCACAGCAAGTAATAGGCGTACCGAATTTGGTTCGGCTTTGAATTAGTCATCGTTTCCATGCGCACCTTTTGCTAGAGGCCCAACGTTGAATTGAGGGGCTGGCGTAGCCAGTCCCACTCGAATGTAAGGTTAGAACTGCTCTCAGCATATTGCTCCCCCATCGACCACAACCACCGTGCCTGTGGAATATGAATTAGCGAACAGATACAGGTAAGCGTCAGCAATTTCACTTGCAATGCCAGGACAATTAAGGGGCAAAGTTGGCGACAGTACCTTGATGTGTTGAGCGCGACCGGGAGTCGGTGGCTCGGTATCCACAAAACCCGGACAAACAGTGTTTACCCGAATGGGCGCAAGCTCAATAGCGATTGCTTTGGAAAGTGCCTCTGTCGCTGCATTCATAGCGCTGACTGCCGAATAGCCGAGATAACCACGGCGAGAAGCGATGCCTGATGTGAAAGTGATAGAGCCATTTTTCCGGATATATTGGACACCATGCTTTGCCAGCCGATATTGCCCCCAGAATTTTGCATCGAAGGCGGCGACTGCCGCGCCTACATCATTTTCGAGAAATCGCCCAGATGGTAACTGGGGTTTGATAGTTACCGCCAAATGGTCGAAGTGGCCGACACGCCGAAAAAAGTCTGCGACGGATTGGTCATCCGATGCATCAACTACCTCTATCTTGACGCACTCACCGAGTTGTTTTGCTGCGGTAATGAGCCTTTCATTGGAGCGGGAAGCGATAACAACTTGAGCGCCAGCATTCAGTGCTTTTTGCGCAACGGCATAACCGATACCAGAACTACCGCCCACGATCACGATTTTCTTGTTTTCAAACATTGCGCTTTCCGGTTGCATAAGTTCTAACGTGAAATAACTATCATATTTTTTACGCAAAACATTGCATCAAACAGTTGCCTACATCATTTTAAAATTTAAAAATTCCATCATTTCATCATGTTGCATTGTTTTAGCCTGTCCTATCAATCTCAAGTATTCAGCTAGCCTGACGCCCCACCCTACTCGCGATTCTGCCCAATTACTTCCCGATTCCCGTTGCTCTGCATCGGCGTCACCAGCCCGGCCAGCTCCATCGCCTCGATCAGCCGCGCGGCGCGGTTGTAGCCGATGCGCAAATGGCGCTGCACCGCCGAAATCGACGGGCGGCGGGTTTTGAGTACCAGCGCGACCGCTTCGTCA
>JAYVLG010000190.1:0-2602 GCA_043759595.1 Sulfurirhabdus sp.
CCCAAATACATGAGCACGGCCTCAATCGAGGTTATCAAGTAAAAAATAGAGGCTTCATGATTCAGCGAATAAACCCAGCGATTAGGCCAGGGAGAAAAAACACCGATCAACGCAGCTCTTGGCAGATAAAACAATGCCTCTAATGAACCGCCGGGAAGAACGTCTTTGTCTATGAAGGAGTTTAACGTTGTCGGATTAGACTGTGCATTTAACACAGAAAAAATTAGACACCTCTGCCCCATCATGGACTGGAGTTTATTATTGAGATAGTTTGGAAGGAATGGCTCATTGCGCCAGTGTTTAGAGTCAATTTTATCTAAACACACCTGAGACAGAGACGACGCCGAAGACACCGTAAACACCAACGGCGCTTGATAGACGAGTAAGCTATCAAGCGTTTCATCAGATTCCGCCCCTTTACTGAGTACGCCGAGAAAAAATAAAATGGTTGCTGCTGCGGCAACAAACCGAAGCAAATCCGCACTCGTCGATTTATTCCGGAAACGCCAAACTAACGCAAGCATCAATAGCAGCGTGGCAATAGGCATCAGCATAAGGTTAATGTATGGCCGCATTAACCAAATCAAGAGTGCACCACTTACAACAACAAGTACATTATAGGTAACATTCTGAAGTGTTTTTCCGTGCAACACTAGCTGCAACGTCCCATACACGAACAAAAGCGCACCAAGCAAAGAATATGAATCCTTGTTTAGCTGCGAAAACCAGAGAATCATATAAGGCGAAACCGCTAACGGAATTGCAGCGATGATAGATGTACGAAGCGGAAACCAACTCCGGATAATCAGAACTATTACCACCGCCGAGAGCGCATGTATAAATCCATTAACCAAGACAACAATATAAGGGGATTTAACGAGCAGATACAGCAAACTCGCCAGCCCTGCCGCTCCTTGACCAGATGGGCGCAATTCGAATGCAACAAAGCCGTGCACCTCAATTTCAGCTGATTTCTTAAATGCCAAATCATTATAGTATTGTGGATCAGCAGGAAGATTTCCGCCAACTGACGCTGGGAATATGTGCGGGATCGCAATCTCGCGTACCAAAATCATTGCGATTATAGAATAGACGAATACAAGCAAAAACCATATTGCCAAGGCGCGAAAATCTCCGCGCTTGTTCACAAACTCACCCATCCTTGCGGGAATAAATCTGCAACATTGCTTTCATTAACAAACCACCTTTTTGGTGCAACCACTAATTTATCCTCGTTTGGATTTAACCACGCACCCCACCAGCTAAAAGAACTGTTTGCAATGATATGGTGCTGACACAAACTCATCAGGTGCATATCGTTATAACTATCCATGCCATGATTATTTTCAACATATTTACATGGGATTTTCATTTTCAAGTTTTCTTTCACCCACTCCACGTCATCCGAAAATATAAAAAAAACAGGATGCTCAACCCGCTCAGCGATATATTGGATCGCATTAGAGTAGTACTCAAGGGAGCACAAGCCATGCGTTGCTGTTGTCTTGGGATTGCTTGCATAATCACCGCGCCGAACGTGCAGGCTAACCGCATTCACCTGGTTAATTTGTTTAGCGACTTCGGCATTCTGCTTTACCAAAGGCTCCCTGAAAGTAAAATCGCTGCGAATTACCGAAGTCACATCCTTAAAATATTTTTCGGATTGCCAATAGCCAACGAGGTAGCAATCTTGCGGAACATTGTTTATTTCTGGCCAATAATGGAAGTGTGGCTCTGCGATAGAGTTATTGCTACGAAATGCCGTAACCCCAAGGCGCGATAATCCCCGCCTGATGCCGGATGGAAGCTGCCAACCAAGAACGCGATGTACCTCCGCTGGTGTGGCCGTTTCAACTGCGCAACCAAAAACCCGTTGCAGCTCAAATCCCTGATGCAGGCTGTAACTGGAAAAATCCGAAACGTCCAGCCTAAACTGATCTCCGCGCTTCAGCGACAAGGCTCGCCCAGCTGCGTACTGAAACATCTGGTTGCCAAGTCCACCAATAATATGCGAAATAATCAAACTACCTCTCAATTCAACTACCTGATTGTTTCTTGCTCTGGTTAGCGGCACTTTCTGTTATGTCGCGCCAACATCTTCAGTCGTTGTCCGCCCCATCCATCAACGTACATGGCGCCGAATCACAGCTTGTAAAGCAAGGTCATACCCGGCAAGCCAGTTGTAGTAGACATGACCTTATATACTCCTGGCATTGTTGCAAGGGTTTTTGTAACGGCATCGTATGGTCCAGTGTTATAACCTGACTGCTCTGATTGGTAAAAAGTATCATGCAACAGGATACTGGCATTGGGCATTGTCTTTATTACACCATTTAATTCACGGTAAACAGACTCGTAACTGTGATCACCATCAATAAAAACCAATGTTCTGTTTTGTGGATTGTGCTTATATAGCTCTATCGCCTTTGATAAACCATCCCCCTGATGAAGTGACACTCCAGCACACCCTTTTACCAAGCGGCCTCTCTTAGACCTTGGATGTTCTTGGTGATCCAGGTTATCCGGTAAATCAATGGAGTGAATTTCCAGTGGTATGCCAAAGCGCTTGCCTGTCTCATAAAAAATTCTAGCTGACTTCCCA
>JAYVLG010000191.1:0-5290 GCA_043759595.1 Sulfurirhabdus sp.
ATTACAAAAATATTTCAGTCAAGCCATTTCCATTTGCAGATTTATAGTGTGGAAAGCTTTGCAGAGTATCAACAAAATTAAACGAAACAATTTTTAAACTAAGCACTTAGCAGAAAATTATTGGTACCGAATTCGAATATTTTCAGTATCAAGCCAGTCTGATAACGACAGCAATAGATTATCATGCAGTTGCACCCGCCAGGACTCTCCCAACTCCACATCGCAACTTGCCCGGTTATTCCGATAAGAAATGGTTACCGGACAGCCCCCATTCCGATAAGGTGAAAGCAACTCCTGCAACTTGTCAGCATTTGCCTGCCCGTTACAGGAGATATGTATGGCTTTGGCAAATCGTGTTCGCGCACCTGTAAGGTCGTACAGTTTTTCTGCGGTGATGCGCAGACTGCCCGGGCCGGAATAGTCATCGCGGGTAACTTTTCCTTCGATTACCAGCAACTGATCTTCTTTTAACAGATCACGATGGGCATCCACCAACTCACTGAAAACCGTCACTTCAATCTGAGTACTGCTGTCATCCAGGGAAACAATCATCATTTTTCCCCGACGTGTCATTTGAGTGCGTGTTGAATAAACGACTCCAGCCATAAATACTGGCTGCTGTTGCGGGGATAAATCTTTTAGGCGGGTTCTCACAAACCCTGATATTTCTTTGGCATAAGAGGTATACGGATGCCCACTGAAATAGTAGCCAAGGCAGGCTTTTTCCTGAATAAGCTGCTCTCTGTCAGTCCAGCGTGGTGATTCAACCAATTGTACCTGATGCCCTGCATCATCATCAAACAGACTGAACAGGCTGCTTTGATTGACATCACGGCTTGCCTGTTCTGCGGAATTCAGCGCAATGCCAACTGAAGCAAGCATGGTGGCACGATTATCATTAAGGGAATCGAATGCTCCTACCTTTGCCAGTGACTCCAGCACGCGGCGATTCACGATACGTTTATCAACACGGCGGCAAACATCAAACAAGTCTTTAAATGGCCCATCTGTGTTACGGGCATTCACAATGGCATTAATCGCTGCCTCACCGGTGCCTTTGATTGCGCCCAAACCATAGCGAATTTGCTTGTCATTCACCGGCACAAAGCGGTATTCACTTGAGTTAATATCAGGCGGCAGCACTTCCAGCCCGTTTAATAAACAATCATCGTAAAAAGTATGGACTTTGTCGGTATCATCCATATCCGCAGACATGGTCGATGCCATAAAAGCTGAAGGAAAATGCGCCTTGAGGAAAGCGGTCTGATACGCCACCAGCGCATAGGCTGCGGAGTGGGATTTATTAAATCCGTACTCGGCAAATTTCTCCATCAGGTCAAATAGATATTCTGCCTTTTTGGGTTCAACATCGCGCTCTGTCGCCCCGCCTACAAAAATGCTGCGGTGTTCCGCCATTTCTTCGGCTTTTTTCTTACCCATGGCGCGGCGCAGCATATCCGCACTACCAAGAGAATAGCCACCCAGAATCTGGGCGATCTGCATCACCTGCTCCTGGTAAACAATCACACCATAGGTAGGCTTGAGTGTCGCCTCCAGATTAGGGTGCATATAATCTACTTTGGCTTTACCGTGTTTACGATTAATGAAGTCATCCACCATGCCTGACTGCAAAGGGCCAGGACGAAACAATGCCACCAGCGCCACGATATCGTCAAAACAATCTGGTTGCAGACGGCGAATCAGATCCTTCATTCCGCGGGATTCAAGCTGGAATACCGCCGTGGTGTTGCAATCTTTCAGCAGGCGATAAGACCTCACATCATCCAGCGGTATGGTTTCAATATTGAATGCATCATCTAAGCCGGCCTGACGTTTCAGATCACGAATATACCGTACCGCCCAATCAATGATGGTCAGCGTGCGCAGCCCCAAAAAGTCGAACTTCACCAGACCGATCTGTTCCACGTCGTCTTTATCAAACTGGCTTACTACCGATTCGGAGCCCTGAGCGCAATATAGCGGACAAAAATCAGTTAACTTGCCCGGCGCAATTAATACGCCTCCGGCATGCATACCCACGTTACGGGTTAGATCCTCCAGCTTTTCTGCCAGAGAAAACAGCTCGCGCACTTCTTCTTCGTTATCGTAACGCTCCTTGAGCTGCGGCTCCATTTCCAGCGCTTTTTGCAGCGATACCGGCTTTACGCCCTCAATTGGCACCAGCTTGGATAACTGGTCGCACATGTTATAGGGCATTTCAAGCACGCGACCTACGTCGCGAATTACTGACTTGGAGCCTAACGTACCGAAAGTGGCAATCTGGGAAACGCTATCCGCGCCGTAATGATCACGTACATATTCAATAACCCGTTCACGCCCATCCTGACAAAAGTCCACGTCAAAGTCAGGCATGGATACCCGTTCCGGGTTCAGGAAACGTTCAAACAGCAAGTCATAACGCAACGGATCAAGATCGGTAATACCCAGCACATAGGCAACCAGCGAGCCTGCACCAGAACCCCGCCCAGGCCCAACAGGCACGCCATTATGTTTAGCCCAGTTAATAAAGTCCGCCACAATCAAAAAATAGCCCGGAAATCCCATCTGCACGATGGTATCGGTCTCGAACTTTAATCTGTCCAGATACGCGGGCATCTGTTCTTCGCGTTTTACCGGGTCTGGATACAATAATTCCATGCGCACCTTGAGGCCATTAGCTGCCTCCTGACACATGAAATCATCCAGCGTCATCCCTTCTGGCGTAGGAAACTGTGGCAATTTGTTATTACCCAGCTCAATCGTCAAGTTACAGCGTTTAGCAATCTCAATGGTATTCGCCAATGCCTCAGGCACATCGGCAAACAGGGCCGCCATATCCTGCTGGCTTTTGAAGTACTGTTCTGCTGTAAATGCCTTGGCACGCCGTTGATCTCCCAGCACGGCACCTTCTGCAATACACACCCTTGCTTCATGGGCCTTAAAATCATCGGTATCCATAAACTGGACAGGATGGGTCGCCACTACAGGCAGTTTCAGTTCAGAAGCCAGATTCAACGCGCGTTGTACATAGTTTTCCATCTGAGGCATACCGGTGCGCTGCAGTTCGATGTAAAAGCGCTGCGGGAATAACTTATCCCACTCCCCGGCCAACCTGGCAGCTTCATCCAGGTTTTCCATTTGCAACGCCACACCAATATCACCCATATGCGCACCAGACAAAGCAATCAGATTTTCTGCCAAGCCTTCTGCAAGCCATGCCTTGGAAATTTCAGCGCGGCCGCGATGTTGATTGGTACGAAAGCCACGGGAAATCAATTCGCACAGGTTCAAATAACCTTGTCTATTCTGGGTAAGCAGCAACAAACGGGTAGGCTTATCCCGGTCCACCTCATTGGTCACCCATACATCACAGCCAACAATCGGTTTTACCCCTGAACCGCGCGCTTTCTTATAGAACTTCACCATACCAAACATATTGGACAGATCAGTCAGGGCAAGCGCAGGCATTTTGTCTGCGGCTGCGCGCTTGACGGCATCGCCAATGCGGACGATACCGTCTACGATAGAAAATTCACTATGGAGCCGAAGGTGAATAAATGAAGGATCAGACATAAGGTATAATTGTGTTTTTGAAATTTAACTGTTGAACCATTTGGTTAGGTGAGAATCTCACCACAAAACCGAAACGCTTCACTTACAAACTTATGGCATTTTATCACTGTAATGAAAACTCCTGAACTTTTGGCACCAGCCGGTACGCTGGAAAAAATGCGCTACGCCTTCCTTTTCGGCGCCGATGCAGTCTATGCAGGGCAGCCACGTTATTCTCTGCGTGCAAGAAATAACGAATTTAAAATGGAACAACTGGAAATTGGCATCAAAGAGGCTCACAACCTGAATAAAAAATTCTTTGTTGCCAGCAATCTGATGCCTCACAACGCAAAAGTCAAAACCTATATGGCCGATATGGCGCCGATTATCGCTATGAAGCCGGATGCGCTGATTATGGCCGACCCTGGCCTGATCAGCATGGTAAGAGAAGAATGGCCGGAAATGCCTGTTCATTTATCTGTACAGGCCAACACCGTTAACTACGCCACAGTAAAATTCTGGCAAGCGCTGGGGCTCACACGGGTTATTTTGTCTCGTGAATTGTCTTTTGATGAAATTGAAGAGATCAAACAGCAGTGCCCGGACATGGAACTGGAAGTATTTGTGCACGGTGCTTTATGTATCGCCTATTCCGGGCGATGCCTGCTATCTGGTTACTTTAACCACCGCGACCCCAATCAGGGCACTTGCACAAACTCTTGTCGCTGGGACTATAAAGTACACGATACCGATGAAGATGCAACGGGCGATATACAAAAAATAGATCTGGATTTCCGTGCCGCCATGGAAGAACCCCGCTTTGCCGATTGCGGTGATCAGCAAAGGCACCCATTGGCGGACAAAGTTTATCTGATAGAAGAAAAAAATCGTCCGGGGGAACTCATGCCTATCATCGAAGATGATCACGGCACCTATATCATGAACTCCAAAGACCTGCGGGCCGTTGAACATATTGAACGGCTTGCAAAAATCGGTGTGGATTCACTCAAGATTGAAGGCCGCACCAAATCCGCCTACTACGTAGCCCGCACTGCGCAGGTTTACCGTAAAGCGATTGATGATGCTGTCGCTGGCCGCCCTTTTGACCTTTCACTCCTTTCTGATTTAGAGAACCTGGCAAGCAGGGGTTATACCGATGGTTTCTATGAACGCCACCACACACACGAATACCAGAACTATATCAAAGGCCACTCAGAAAGCGACCGTAGCCAATATGTTGGCGACGTTGTGGCCTATGACGCGCAAACCGGCTTTGCTGAAATTGAAGTAAAAAACCGTTTCAGGGTTGGCGATAAACTGGAAATCATTCATCCATTAGGCAACCAAACCATTACGTTGGAACAAATGACCGGCAAGGACGGTAAAACATTGGAAGAAGCGCCGGGTAGTGGCTATAGGGTAAAAATACCTTTAAGTCCCAACTTGGAAAAGGCTTTGATCACCCGGTTCTTTTAATTTTCCAGTTCAATCAATATTTTTGTAAGGATTTGGATAGTCCGCCGACTAAGGATTACCGGCATAGATCAGACTGTCTTGCCGGGTGAACTCATCATAAAATTTAATAAGTAATAATCCTAGAAACCTTAGTTGGATGGGTTGGAGTGTGCTGTTTTTGGATCGCAGGGCAAGGCGCAATGACGCAGAATGGTCATTCCATTTCAAGGAGTTGCAACGCCTCCCTGCGATCCAAAAACTGTGCAATCCAACCCATAGCGGT
>JAYVLG010000192.1:0-5824 GCA_043759595.1 Sulfurirhabdus sp.
CGTGCCACTTTTCTGGAACAAACCTACCAGATGCAGTTACGCATCCAAAATCCAAACGATTTTGCACTACAGATAGATGGCCTTTCGTACGAGCTGGAAGTCAATGACAAACCCTTTGCCAAAGGCCTAAGCAACAAACCCATTACTGTTCCGCAATATGGTACTGAATTGTTAGAAGTGGAAGGCATCAGCACACTGGCGAGCCTGTTACGCCAGTTTTCCGAAATGGATAAAAGCCAAACCAGCATGCATTACCACCTGAAAGGAAAATTAAACCTGCGCAATGCTGCCATACCCATCCCGTTTAATTACAAAGGGGAAGTTGCGATACCTACGAGGGAAAAAACATTGTAAATGTGTAAAGTTTGTCGAATAAGTGCAATGCCTTTATAAAAAATAATGGGACTTGCATGATCATGCCAATGAAAATAATGAAAGTTGTATTACCAGTTTTTTTCCTCTGAATACATGAAGCATACATCCCCAGTCTAAAGTAAAAAAACAAGAATGGGAGTGTTGGTTGACAGTCATGAATATGATGCCTAATATACACCAGAATATGACATAGAATTACCTCGTTTATGAAAGTATTTGACGTCAATTAGGATGTCAAATACACGTTAAGTGGCAACAATGCAATAGCCGCCCACATTTAGATTTATATATGACTACTAATTGGAAATGGTATTGCTTCTTTTTTTTCACCTTCATCTTTGGTGGAAGCCCTTACTTCTTCATGTTAATTAACATGTACGTCATCAATGGCAAATCAGATCTTAATTATTATGTCTTCTTTATCGGACTTACAGCCCCAATCGCTTTCATCATTCTAGTTGTTGGCTGGTTCAAGTTTTTAAGATCACCCTCTAAAAGTTGAGAATCTCCTTTCAGAAAAAATCTGGTCTTCTTAATATCGGTTGGCGGAAAGTAACAAATACAGTACCACATTGCCGCATAATTCAAATGTTGGGTCCAATGTTGTGTAGTGCGTATTTTAATTGATCCTACGAAGGGGGTTTTGTGTCCAAAACAATCACCGCTGCAATCACTACCGTAACGTTCCTGTGCGCCTGTGCGCATACCGACAAGCCAAAGGAAAAACTGGCAGCCCCTGCACATGACGTTGTGCCGACGATTTGCGGATTCCCTGATACCACCTTCGCTAACAACTTGGTTGTTTTGGGAGCGAGTGCACTCGAAGGGAAAAAACTAGATTTTCAAATTGACCAGGAAAGCGCCATAGCAGTGAGTCAGATTGATGTTGTCGTAAATCACCCGAATGCACCGGTAGCTCTGATGCTGGGGGCCTCCAATCCAACCATCTGGAATATCAGTTGGACCGAGGCAACGAAGATTGCTGCCGTGTTTGTTAACGGTTATTACAGGCAGAGGGTAGCCGGTTTGAAAGGCTCAACTCCGCTTCTCATCAGCACCTATGCGGATAAAGGCCCCTGCGAAACGAGTGCATTTAAATATAGTACATTTGGAGGTAACGACTCATTTCTCGCCATTTTCAATTACGGGCTAATCACAAAACCCGCCGAGGCGCGAAAAGAACAAAAGCTCTCACAGGCGCTTTTCTCGCAACCCATCACCACCATTTTCCCTATCAATGAAAAATTAGGCAGTGTCTTAATCGGGAAGCCGATTGAGGCAGGTCAGGAGCTAGTTACGTCGCCGACCACTACGCCCGCATCGTTTCACAACAAGCGTGAGCCACTGGCCGGTCAAGCGGGTCTCGAACTAGCTGTAGAGAACGGGATGCTGCGTAGGGCCAACTTGGATGATGCGGCAAATTGGATTAATGCACTCAAGAAGAAATATGAGTTACAAAATCGACCGCCTCCGAACATTCCTCCTGACTTAAACAACGCCTTCGTTGTACTGAAGAAATTCACGTACCCAGGCGGGCTGTACGGCGGCCATAGCGCGACGTTTTACATTCCAAAAGGAGTACCATTGCCGACTGGCGAATATGGCCACTCCCGCGTGTACGATTTAAATTCCATCAGTTTGGAATGCACCGCTGGTAGCGCGTGCGGTCAAAGCATGTCGCGTGGCGAAATTGGCGCCGGCTCAGCACATCAACACATGATTATTGGCAAATGAATTATCTGTTACCTCGCTTTAGTCTGATTATTCGTGACAACTCGAATATCAAACTAGCTAGATGTTTGTCTATATGCCCAACCCATCATTCCGTTTGGCTACAAAGGGGAAGATGCGATACCCATGCGGGAAAAAACATTGTAACTACAGAAAGCTTGTCGAATAAGTGCATTGCAAGTTTTTCCCCCTGGATGTACAAATTATGCATCCTCTGCCAAAAAGAAAGAGGCAATTGGTTGACAGTAAATATTATGATGCCTAATATGCACTAAAATATGACGTTATTGTATATACCACATCGTTAGAGGGCACACCGTGAGATCGACAAGCACTTGGTGGCTAAAACTGGTAGTGGTACTTTTCCTTCCATTTGCCATCGTTATCGGCACTTATCAATTGGCCATGCAATTTCCAGGCACGGCAAAACTTTCTGCTTGGGAGTGGTTTTCCTCCGCTGTATTTCTGTTAAATCTGGTGCCAATCTTTCTGCTCTTATGGCAACCAAACAAGTTTCTTTTCGGCCGCATCGGAGGTGGCATACTGCTCACATTTCTGTTCGTTTACAGTTCTTTCGGCATGCATGTTCACGCCACTTGCGAGTACATCCCACCTTATATAGGAGGCTCCTCGCCACCTAATGCGCAAGTATTAGGCGCACCTGCGCAGAGCCAAGCCCGGGAGGAAGGTTGTTAATTCCAATGCCCTCTACGGCAGACGAGAGGGACCGCAAACCTGCATATCGTTCACTATGAACGTGAAGAAGGAAATACCATCCGAATCATCTCCGCACGCAAAGCTACAAAAAATGAAACCCAGTACTACCTTGGAGGAAAGCCATGAAAACTGAATATGATCTTTCTAAAATGAAGTCCCGCAAAAATCCCTATGCCGCAAAACTGAAAAAATCAGTCACTATGCGCCGAGCGAAGATGTAATTGGCTACTTTAAGCAAATGGCCGAAGAGGCCGGGGTGCCTTATCAGAGCCTTATTAATTTATATCTTCGTGATTGCGTTGTACATCACAGGAAAATTGATATTACGTGGCTAAAAACGCCCTAACTAGCTCCCGTCCGGAAACGCTTCACCCTCCTTTTCATCTTTTTTTTAAATTACCCTGCCGCACGGCTACTGCAGTGTTGGGGTAGGCGGCAGATAAACGCTATTCGTTAGGGCTTATGGGCAGCACGCACGCGTACTAACAGAAGGAGCAACTGATATGTTTGTAATTCATCGCAAATTTTCAGCGGGCAAGGCCAATGCCAGCCGATTCATGGATGGCCACAATACCTGGATAGCAGGGAGAAGCGCTGTTTCAATCCTCCACCGCTTGCGTTGAAATGCGAGAGGCTCTTGATCTTCCTGTTCCTGGCACTGTCGGCCAGCTGTTCATTGAAGCGTGCGTTGAGGCCGCCAGTTCCAACGAACACCGTCGCGGCCCTCGCAAACTCGCAACTTCACTACATGAGCAGCTAACCCAGGTTGCTAACGCTTAAGGTTAGTTGCGTGATCGCAAAGCGAGCCACGATCTGAACCGTTTGTTGGACGAGCCCGGTGGGGCCTCACAAACGCTATGCAAATAGCCCTTCAATCCGGTTTTGCAATGACGGGCTGAGATGCCCAGAATCTTTAAGCAAGCCCCTTCCAACAAGATGACCCCATCCGTTTCAGTGCCACCATAGCATTCCAAAAGACTGAACAAAAATTCAGCCTGACCGTTATTCTCTATAAGAGTCTTAACTTTTCTTCTACCTGCGAAATATTCATTTGTGTAATCTCACAGAAAATACTTGAACTCGAATTTCGACTTTAATCATCTCAAATTGCCCTTAATAATCTGCGTGTCAGTAACGAGTTCATATCACGTCTAGCGTCGACAACAATATGAACGTAAATAACATCCTGCCGCACTTCGTAAATGACCCGATTCATTCCCGATAAGATTTGCCTGTATTGCGTGAGATTCAGTTTTTCAATTTCTTCTGGTATGGAACCAGCCTGCGGAAAATTTTCCAGGTTGCGGATCGCTTCTTTTATCTTGACGTAAGTAGTGCTCCAAGTTTCCATGGAAAAATTTTTGAGTACGTAAGCTCTGAGTTCTTTCAGATCTTGTTCTGCCGAATCGAGTATTACTACTCTGAATCCCATCAATGATCAGCCTTGTCCAGTTCGGAAAATACATCCTCAGCGTCACGAAATTTGCCTTGTTCTATTTCACGATTGCCAAGTGCCAGAATTTTTAGCAGTGCGAGCGTTTCTTCTTGTTCTTCATAGCTCTTCACATCCATGACCACCAGCTTGGCTTCACCATTTTGAGTAATCAGCATCGGCTCACGATTTTCCGTAATCTCTTTGATAATTTCAGCAGCGTGGCTTTTGAGGTAGCTGATAGGCTTTACCTGAGTTGAAAATTTCATGATCAAACCTCTATTGGAAATGAGTGAGGACCAATTTTAGTCCTAATTAAGACTCATGTATATAATCAGCATTTGTGTGTTTACAATTAACCCAACAATCCGGTTTGCAATGACGGGCTGAGATACCCAGAATCTTAAAGCAAGTCCCTTCCAACAACACAGCCAGAATGGAGGTGTGATGCGTTTTCATGGTGAGTTGAACCGCGCCTGCTGGTTGCAGCAGGATTTTGCGCAAGAATTCCACACCACTCAGGGTACAGAAATGATCATGTGCCGCTTTGCAACAATGGGGCCGGTGTTTGGTAACCTGTGCGGGAATAAACGCTTGCACCGCTTTACGCTGCGTGGAAGAACCAAGGTTGATGGGCAGTGGAAGCTGTATTGTATGGTGCATCATATTGAGAAACTGGCAAATCAGGGTTATGCTAGGCAAATGGGGAGCGAGAAGGCCTGTTAGTCTCTGTATCGTGCGTATAGGCTGGTCTGATCAGGCAGGTTTGCGATGACAATGTTTCAAGTAAATGGGGAATCAATAATGATGATGACAGTTTGGTTTGAAAAAAATCCTTCCCATGCTGAACGAGGGGTTCAAAATGGGGGTTTTCTACAGCGTCGTTAGCTGCAAAAGAGTTGCCCCTTGAATCTCATTCTAGAGCGTACCGATCAAGTCCGATTTTTCACCAACATGCGTTTGGTGTTTTCAGCGTTAGGTATATCAGCTGCTGATTACGATTGGTTCATCAGTGATATCGAAACAAACTACTACGGGACCAAATTTACAAGTGAAGATCAATGGATGGAAGGCCACACATTACAAAATTTCATCGATCAAAACGAAGTAGAATTTATCTGGGCGGTTTTCAGCGCCGTGCCAGAAGGATACCGTCGTACAGTTCCCTCTGCTCCATACATTGATGGCAACCCTCATTTCTGGAACGGCAAGGAAATGGCGCCCCAGCTTGATGGTGCGCTGTTCGAGATTGCATGCTGGGACAGTAGCGCAACAATACTCGTTGGCCTTCCACCAACGCTCGAAAAAAATTTCAAACTGACATATTCAGATGCAAGCTCTCTTGTTTCTGTTGTCCGATAAAGTGACAACCAACCCAACAATCGAGAGAGACTGGCCATATCATGCTTTCTTTTGTACATTTGCACCTTTAATTATTGAAGCTTCTGCTATCGCCTGTGCGACCAGCCCCTTGTATCTTATCTTCAACTCAGAAATGAGTTAAATTTGCTCTAGCGCGAAAGAGCAGGGAGAAGGAATGCCGGGCCAGCCCCTAGGTCTTTGAACCTG
>JAYVLG010000193.1:0-21575 GCA_043759595.1 Sulfurirhabdus sp.
GATTGGTGCTTTTTTGCGCCGCACTTCACTGGACGAACTGCCTCAATTTATTAACGTATTGCAGGGCCGGATGAGTATTGTCGGCCCGCGTCCGCATGCGGTAGCACACAACGAACTCTACCGTAAACTTATCAAAGGTTACATGTTACGCCACAAAGTGCGGCCGGGAATTACCGGCTGGGCTCAAGTCAACGGCTTGCGCGGCGAGACAGAGGTACTGGAAAAAATGCAGGCACGTATTGAGTTTGATCTGCACTACTTGCAAAACTGGTCAATATGGCTGGATTTATGGATAATCATTCGCACAGTATGGGTGGTTCTGCGCCGGGAAAATGCGTACTGATTATATTTTTTAGTTGACCAAATAATCTGATTACTAAAATTGAATGGGGAATAATCTTGACTTACTTTGACATGTTGTCGCTTACGAAAACCAATAACATTGCATCATTCAAGCGCATGCTTTGCATAGCTCTGGTGCTGGTAACCGCTACCTCCATTTCCGCTTGCGGCAACAAGGAGAAAAAGGCGGGGCAAGCTCTGGTTAGAGTCAACGGTGAGGAAATCACGGTGCTCCAGATCAACGATGAACTAAGGCGTGCTGGTGTCAATACTGAGAAACAAAAGACCGCGACCAAACAATTGTTAGAGTCACTGATTGATCGACAACTAATCCTGGCTGAAGCGATGCGCAACAAGGTCGATCGCACTCCCGAAGTCATGCAGGCAATCGAGCGCGCCAAGGCGCAGATAGTCGCCCAGGCGTACCTGAAAAGCCTGGTGGGCAAAATCGACAAGCCTTCCACGGTCGAGATCAACGACTATTTTCAGAAACATCCGGAATACTTCACTCAGCGCAAGCAATACGACATACAGCAATTGGTTATAGCCACCAAGGATTTCAGCAACGAGCTCAAGTTAGCCATAGACTCTGCAAAATCACTGAACGAGATTTCGTTATGGCTGGACAAGTATCACGTGCGATATGCGCGCGGCCAGTTATCGCGCAGCACTTCAGACCTGCCGGAACAAATGGTGGCAAAGCTAAAAGATATGCAGAAGGGTCAGCTATTCATAGTCAATGAGGGTGAGAACAGCATGATAAATTCTATCGCTGATATTAAGGATAGTCCTGTCACGGCTAAAAATGCAGCGCCTCAAATCGAACAGTATTTGATGAATAAAAAAACAAAAGAAGTGGCGGATGCAGAAATCACTCACTTGCGTTCAATGGCCAAAATAGAATATCTCAATGCTTCTGCTCCGATTGCTCCTTAGAGTAACCCGCTGAGAATGAATGGGTCGACACCCCTTCCCTACAGTGAATGACTTAAATGCTTCGAATTTAAAAATCAGATACGCGGATAGGTGTCTTATGAATAATTCAGTCAGGGCTTATTTTACAGGCAGGGTTTTCACCCTGAAAACTGCCATGCCAGAATGGTGGCCCGTCTTGTTGGGTATGCTGGCCTTGTATGTGCCTACCCTCTACGATCTGTTCAATGGTTTGTGGGCCACGGAAGAACAAGTGCATGGACCAATTATTCTTGCACTTTCAATCTGGCTCATGCATCGGCTTTGGCCGCGCATGATTGAAAAAAGTGCAGGTAAACCAGCTTCAGCGACAGGCTGGACAGTATTTGCTATAGCGCTTGTGCTTTACATTGTTGGCCGTTCACAGCAGATCATACTATTCGAAATGGGCTCTTTTATCTGGATGCTGGCTGCCATCCTGCTGCTTAAGCGCGGCGTCAGTGCGCTCAGGGTCATGTGGTTTCCACTATTTTTTATGCTGTTCATGATCCCATTGCCGAACTCAGTAGTCACCGTACTTACCATGCCGATGAAAATGGCAGTTTCTTATGTAACTGAAAATATTTTATATTGGGCAAATTATCCAATTGCACGTCAAGGAGTCACCCTGCAGATCGGGCAATATCAACTTTTAGTTGCAGATGCCTGCGCAGGACTGCAAACACTGCTGACACTGGAATCACTAGGCCTGTTTTACTTGAATGTTGTTCGCCATACCTCAGTTTTTCGCAATGCAGCATTAGCTATTTTAATAGTACCCATCTCGTTTACTGCCAACGTAATACGTGTCATTACGCTTACGCTGGTTACTTACTATTTTGGAGATGAAGTCGGACAAGGATTCCTGCATCAATTTGCTGGCATAGTCTTATTTTTGAGCGCACTGGTACTAATCCTTAGCGTGGATTCGTTGCTGCAATTCATTGTTAAAATACGGACAGCAAAAACGATGCAGTCTGCGGGAAAAAGTCCATGAAAAAACCTTTAGTCGTAAGCCTTATCCTGGGCATGCTCATGGTGTCGTCAAGCGTCTTAACGAAGGTCATGACGCCCGCCGTTATATTTACTGGCCAGCAGAATAAGATAAATCTTGAAACCATGATTCCTCGCGAATTTGGCAGATGGAAGATAAATCCCTCATCTATAGCCCTCATGGTCAACCCTGATGATCAGGGACTACTTAACAAAGTTTACAATCAAACACTATCCCGCACATATATCAGCGACCAAGGTGAACTCGTCATGCTCTCGATCGCTTATGGCAGGGATCAGAGTAAGGATCTGCTTGTTCACAGACCTGAAGTCTGTTACGCGGCAGGTGGTTTTGATATAGGCAGAATGAGCAAGGCGTTTGTCGATACGACAATCGGGCGGATACCGGTGATGCATCTGGTTGCGCAACAAGGTGCACGCAATGAGCCAATAACCTATTGGATCAGGATAGGCAATTCTCTTACACGCGGTTGGGTTGAACAGAAGTTGGCGGCGATAGGCTACGGCTTGTCCGGAAAAGTGCCTGATGGTCTTCTGTTTCGCGTTTCTACTATATCCAATGATGCGCAGGATTCCTATCGGATTCAGCAAGCGTTTTTAACTGACATATTGCAGGCAGTGCGAAGCGAGGATCGCTACTGGCTGGTCGGTCAGCTGACACCATGAATACACGACCACTTAAAATTGTTTCTTCGAACTTGAATTCGCGTAATATTAATAATTAAGCGATTTACTTTTAGAGTAATTTGTTCTGAATTGCATAAGGAGTCTTAAATAATGAATAGAATAATATTCTTTGTACTTTCCTTGCTGCTGGTTTGCACGACAGTTGAACTGGCTGTGGCTGCTGAAAAACCGGACATCTATCAGCTTCACCAGGGAGATACGGTACTGATTTCTGTCTGGCGTGAAGAAACATTACAGAGGCAGGTGATAGTTCTGCCCGACGGCAGTATCACATTTCCCCTGATCGGAAGGGTTGAGGTTGCAGGTCTTAGTACTCCAGAAGTTGAGCGACGTATTACCACAAAATTGAAGGAGTTCATTCCTGAGCCTGTCGTCACGGTTGTGATTGCAGGGATCGACGGAAATCGAGCATACGTCATGGGAAAGGTCATGCACCCTGGATCTCTAATCATCAATGGTCCCATTACCGTGCTGCAAGCAATCAGCATCGTGGGTGGATTTGACAAATTTGCTGATGAGGGCGGCATTAAGGTGATACGCGCAAAATCAGATAGCCAGGAAGTTTTTCCCGTACATTATAAAGAGATTATTTCTGGCAAGGAAATGTCGACCAATATACTGCTAAAAGCAGGTGATACCATCGTAGTGCCTTGAATTTGTTTCCTGACTACAGCACGTATTCATCAATGATTTTTAAAATATTTTCTTTATTATTTTTAATTTTAATAAGAGACATGTCTCTTATCAGCAAATGGAGTGATTTCTTGAGCTTTCGTCACTTTCCCGGTTTAGTAATTCTACTCGCAGCATCTATGCTCAGCATAAGTCAGTGCTGGGCTGAGTCCTGGCAGCAAACTGTGTCATCTCAATTCTCGACTGAGTTTGATTCCAATCCTGCCATGTCTCCAACATATTCCGAAGGCGTATGGCGTGCCTTGTTCGAGCCAAGTTACACACTTACGGGTAGACTCGGGGAGAACGAATTGAAAACAGGGCTTGCTCTTCAGATAGCACGCTCGACGAACAAAACTCTAAGCCCTGATCGTGACAGCCCCACCGTATTTTTTGACTGGTTGCATCCGATCAATGCGGGCGAACTCGGTATTTCCTCCAGATATGCTGAGGTTGCGACACGTGATGCAGGTATAGATTCAACCGGCCTTGCTCGTGTACCCAGTACTCGTGTTTCGCGCACCGTGTCTGGCAGATGGAATAAGGCACTGACTGAACGTAGTACTCTCTCAGCAGATGGTTCATATGAAGGTGTTTCCTATTCGGACAGCTCTTACGTTAACTATGCCACGCGAACCGTTAGTACGATGTTCAGTTACGCCTGGAGCGAAAGTAGCACCCCATTTTTTAAAGTATCGAATGCTGATTATGAACCGACTGGTGGCGGCCCATCCAGCCGACTCAGCACTGCCGTATTGGGCTTAAACTGGATAGCATCGGACTACCTTGAGGGCTCATTGCAAATAGGAAAATCAAAGGTAAGCGATGCTGAGATGGGCACACAAGGTGGGGCATCAGTGCACTACACAGGCCAACGCTCTGTGATTATTTTGAGCGCAAATCGCCAGGTTTCACCCAGCGGGCTTGGCGGTTTTTCTACTGTTGATCAAGCGAATGGGAGTTGGAGTAATGCCTTGAGCGAACGCAGCAGAACCGGTATTGATATAGGTTGGCAGCAAAATCATTTATTCACGAATATTATCAATCGCACCGCAAGTACTTGGCTGCAGTACGAACTCAATTCTTTCTGGAATGTGCGAACCTACTATACACACCGTATTACCGAACAGAGCGGAGGTGGCGTGGCGTTTTCCAATATACTGGGCATTGCCCTCGTATACACCAATCCAAACTTCTGAAGTTAACGTAAAAAATATATGGCTACCGAGTACGAACTGACTTTTGTTGATTACCTTTCAATTATGCGTCGCCGTGCGCCCTACCTGATTAGCATCTTTGTTGCGGTATTACTAATTTCTGCTGTCATCGCTATCGTTATTCCACCGACTTACCGAGCTACTGGAACCATCATGGTCGAATCGCAGAAAATTCCCGACAACATAGTGCCCAGTGCGATCAGAAACCAACTGGATGAGCAGATCAACATGATCAACCAACGGGTAATGACTCGGGGAAATTTATTGCAGATTGCCAATAAATACAAACTCTTCAAGGATAGTGTATTTACCCTGACCACTACGGAATTGATAGACAAAATGCGGAGTCGCATTATTGTTGAGACGGATACTTCCATTAATGCGATGCGTACCAACCGTCAGGGCCAACGGGCACTTGCGTTCACACTCTCTTTCGAAGATCGGCAGCCAGAGGTTGCCCTTCAGGTCACCAATGAACTCATTAAGCTTTTCCTGGATTGGAATGTCAAATTGCGGACCGAGGGGGCCACGGAAACCACAGACTTTCTCACTCAGGAGTCCGAGAAGCTGAAAATCGAAGTTGACCGTTTGGAGAAATTGATTGCTACGTACAAACAGCAGAACAGAAATGCCCTGCCGGAACAGCTGACCCTGCGCATGACCATGCTTGCGCGTGCAGAGAATGATCTGCGTGAAGTCGAGCGTGATGTCAGGAGCACCAAAGAGGAACTCCGTTCCCTGGAAGTTGAGCTTTCCGCGGCCAAGCACGGCCTGGGTGAGGAAAATCCGTCCCAGTCGCTGCCAGCACTCCAGACCGAGCTCGCCAGACTCTCGTCTGTTTATAAGGAATCTCACCCCGACATCAGGAGACTCAAGCGCAAGATTGAGTCCATGGAAAAGTCACCCGATACGCCGGCGTCCGGAATTGCTTCAGCCGATATACACAGTCTGGCCGCATACAGAATCCAGGCTAAAATTGATTCGGATAAAGCCAGACTAAGTTCACTTGCGGAACAGAAAGAAATGCTGCAAAGAAAAATCAGCGAAAATGAAAGTGCGATGATACAGACGCCCAAAGTCGAGCAAGGGCTGGATGTACTCATTCGTGATCGTGACAGCGCACAGAAAAAATTCGAAGAACTCCGCAACAAGCAGATGAATGCTCAGATTGCGGAAAATCTGGAAAGCGAGAGCAAGTCTGAGCGCTTCTCGGTGCTTGAACCGCCGCTATTACCTGAAAAACCTTTTAAACCTGATCGTATTAAAATTTTTGCGCTGGGGTTTTTCCTGGCAATTGTTTCCTCAGGCGGCGCAATGATGCTGCTGGAATCGATCGACAAGCGGGTACGCGGAACCGAAGCGCTCAGCCATGTGCTGGGTTCTCGTCCACTGGTTGTTATCCCCTATCTCCCTGTCCTTGAGGACGGAGCACGCAGAAAACGCATGTTCAAGCTGGCGATCATCACGGCCATTGTGGCCATGATCGTAACAGTTGTGGCGATACATTATCTGTACCTGCCTCTGGATATCCTGTTTGCTAAAATTTTGGCGAAATTAATGTAAGGGGGAAGAAATGGAACGCATCAAGCAGGCCATAGAAAAGGTCAAAAACCAGACTTCCGGCGGAACCGGCCCGCTCGCTCAGCCACATCCGGATAATCACGCTACCATGACCACGCCGCGCTCCTCCCAAACTCATAACGAATTGGAGGACGTCAGTTACATTCAAACGCGTGTAATCAAACTGCGAGCGGAGCATCTGGAAAAAAACCGCATTGTTGCGTTCAACAAAAGCGACCCAAAGAGCATGATTTTCGATCTCCTGCGCACTCATATTCTGCAAAAGATGGAAGAGAATGGCTGGCGCACGCTGGCCATTACTTCGCCTACCCCGGAGGCGGGAAAGACCGTGATCGCCATCAATCTGGCCATGAGCATTGCCCAGCAAACCAACAAGACCGCCATGCTGGTGGACTTTGACCTGCGCCGCCCAAAAATAGGCGCTTATCTGGGGATACCTATGGAGAAATCACTGAATGATCTGCTGGCTGGCACGGCTGAACTGGCAGACGTGCTTGTCAATCCCAATATGCCGAGGCTGGTGCTGCTACCGACCAGAAGTCCAGTGAAAAATTCATCAGAAATTTTATCTTCAAAAAAAATTGCAGACCTGATCAAGGATCTGCGCGAGCGCTACGAATCGCGCATCATCATCTTTGACCTGCCCCCATTACTTGTTACCGATGATGCTATCGCCCTATTACCCCAGATCGATTGCGTACTCATGGTGGTTGCCAACGGGATGTCTACAAAGCGAGAAATCGAGGACAGCCTACGCCTCCTTCCCGCAGAAAATCTTATTGGAACAGTACTCAACAAAGCAGAAATTGAACCGAGAGCCTACTACTATTAAAGAGACCTTTTACAAGGGGCGGATTGAACTCTGAAGTGCAACTTTTGTAAGCGAATTTAGGTGGCGAGCTGAGATATCATCGAGCCACTTAAACGACCAAGTAAGAGGCGTGGAGTGATTAAAAACCGTGTCAGCATTGATAATCGACCGGATATAGTTTCTCAAAAATCACGTATTGGTGATTGGAAAGGCGATACCGTCATTGGCAATAATCACAAAGGTGGACTAGTTACACTGGCCGAGAGGAAGTCACGTTATGTGTTGGCTGGTCATATACGTAACAAACATGCTGCTGGAGTAACTGCGCTAATAACATATTTTTGGGGTCCCCATTCAGCGAACCGTGAAACCAGCAGCACGAGGAAAACGGAGTTACGCAGAGGATAAATTGATAACCGGGAGAGTGCTGGGAGGAATTTTTAGGAATACCAATTTTAATAACACATTAATAATATCAAATGCATAAAATGTTACCCGCACTTTTTATACAGAATTCAGGCTAACTAAGGCTCTCACTGGATAAAATGGCGTTTACAATTTCACTAATGTTCCATCCTAATTTTGAATATGAATAATGCATATTAATAAGCAAGTCGATGTCTCGATTATTGTTGTTAGTTACAACACACGAGACATGACCCTTGAGTGCTTGAGATCAATTTTCCGGGAAACCCGGCTAATTGATTTTGAAATTATTGTCATAGATAACGCATCTACTGACGGCTCTGCTGATGCGATTACTGCAGAGTTTGGTGAGAGCGTTCTATTATTAGCCTCGTCCGAAAATCTTGGGTTCGCTGCAGGAAACAACATGGCGGCAACAAAAGCTAAGGGTGATATGCTTTTGTTATTAAATCCGGATACAGTGGTTTTAAATGAGGCGCTTGATCATTTATACGCATTTTCTTCTCAATATCCGCAAGCGGGTATCTGGGGTGGGCGAACACTCTTTGGAAACGGTAGCCTTAATCCTGCTTCATGCTGGTCTCGTCAAACACTATGGAGCCTCTTTTCACAAGCGCTTGGTCTTTCATCTCTATTTAGACATTCAAGCATATTTAATATTGAAGGTATTGGTGGTTGGGATAGAGATGGCATACGGGCGGTGGATATTGTCTCAGGATGTTTTCTATTATTAAAACGTGACTTATGGGAGAAGCTGTGTGGCTTTCGTGAGCAATTCTTTATGTATGGAGAAGAAGCTGATCTCTGCTTAAGAGCACGGAATTTTGGCGTGCGCCCTATGGTGACCTCTGCTGCAACGATTATCCATTATGGCGGTGCATCCGAGAAAATTAGAGCCGATAAATTAGTACGCCTACTCAAGGCAAAAATGTTACTGATTTGCTTTCATTTTCCATTCTGGGCCAGAAGGATTGGTTGTTGGCTATTGAGCTTGTGGCCTACTAGTCGATATCTCGCACATCTTTTGCTAGCAAGACTTGGCGGTAACTCATTCAAAGAAAAGGCAGATGTTTGGAAAAAGGTCATGCAACGTAAAAATGAGTGGCGGGTGTCATGTAACTAATTGAGGTCTGAAATGTATCTGGTATCGATCATAATTATTTCATCCATCTTCGGATGGTTAGTACTGCCCTATGCAATACGAAAATTTCAGGAAGCCATTCTTAAGCGGAAGTGCAGAATGTCCCGTACGATTGTCCTTACGTATGACGATGGGCCGGGTGCTGAACTCACAAAGAAGATACTGGCTCTATTAAAGGCATATGATGTACGGGCGACATTTTTCATGCTTGGAAATAAAGTTACTGCCGACTTGGAAATGCCACATATGTTGGTACAAGCGGGTCATGAAATCGGTTCGCATTCATTCCAACATTTGAACGCTTGGAAACGATCGCCACTGGCTGTATATCGAGACATTAAGCGTGGCCTGGTTGAAATAAGGGCTTTCGGCAAGCCTTTATTATTCCGGCCTCCACATGGCAAAGTTACCTTGGCTACGATGCTGCAGGTATGGTTCAACCAGTGTCGGCATGCTTGGTGGACTATAGACTCGACAGATACATGGCCCACCCCAATGCCGATCGAGGGGGTGGTCGATCGAATAAGGAGAGATGGTGGAGGGGTAATCTTAATGCACGACCACAGCCGCCCCAACAATCCGGAGCGTGAGGTGTACGTTCTTGAGCTTACTAAGTGCATTCTTGAGTTAGCACGCAAAGAGAAATTCAAGTTGTGCAGAATGGGCGAAATCTTTTTATCTAATTACAATTCTTTGGAGCAATCATGAGCGTAATTGCAGTCGTTGGACTTGGCTATGTTGGCCTACCCCTGGTGATCGAGTTCGGCAAGCATGAACGTACGATTGGTTTCGACATCGTGCTGCACAAAGTGGAATCATGCCGCGGCGGTGTTGACCCCTCCCGCGAACTGCCGGATGCTGAGATGCGGGCTGCGGTCCATGCCGAGTATACGGCCGATCCAAAAATGTTGACCGAGGCAGACATCATCATCATCGCAGTGCCTACCCCAGTCGACGAAGCCCATCGCCCTGACTTCAGCCCCCTCATTGGCGCCAGCCAGGCCGCCGGTCAGCATATGAAGAAGGGGGCTATAGTTATATATGAATCCACTGTCTACCCCGGCGCTACCGAGGAAATCTGCGTTCCAGTTCTAGAAAAGGCCTCCGGATTGAAATGGAAGCAAGATTTCTTTGTCGGCTACTCGCCGGAGCGCATCAACCCGGGCGACCGCGAACATACCCTTACCCGAGTGATAAAGGTGGTGGCTGGCGACACCCCAGAGACTCTTGAGAAGGTCGCCGCCCTCTATGAGAAGATCGTCAAGCCTGGCGTGCACCGCACCAGCAGCATCAAGGCCGCAGAGGCCTGTAAGGTGATCGAGAACACCCAGCGCGACCTTAACATTGCCCTCATGAACGAATTGGCCATCATCTTTGACAAGATCGGCATCGACACCATGGAAGTGTTGGAGGCAGCGGGTACCAAATGGAACTTCCTCAATTTCCGCCCGGGGCTGGTAGGCGGTCACTGTATCGGCGTCGATCCCTACTACCTCACCCACAAGGCGGAGACCGTCGGCTATCACCCACAGGTTATTCTTGCCGGTCGGCGCATCAATGACGGCATGGGCAAGTTCATCGCCGAACAGACTGTCAAGCACATCATTAGTGGCGGCGGACAGGTCAAGCATGCGCGGGTAAATCTGTTGGGCCTTACTTTCAAGGAGAATTGCGCCGACATTCGCAATACCAAGGTGATCGACATCGTCCACGAACTGGAAAGCTACGGCGTGGAGGTATTCCTGCACGACCCCGTGGCCAACCCTGACGAGGCCAAGCACGAATACGGCGTGACACTAATGTCTTGGGAGGAGTTGCCACAGGCTGACGCCATCATCCTGGCAGTTGCGCACAACGAATACACGCAAATGGACCCCAAAAAACTGTTGTCGAAGGCCATTCATGGCGGCAGCTTTATCGATGTAAAGGCGAAGTTCGACCGGTCAGCCCTAGAGGCTGATGGGTTTAGGGTTTGGCGGTTATAGGAAAGGGCATCCATCATGTCTAGTCAGCATCAGATGAAGATATTGGCCATCTCCTCGGGTGGCGGGCATTGGGTTCAGTTACTTCGACTCAGACCTGCATTTGAGGGTAGTGACATCACATACGCCTGTGTGCGCAAATCCTATTCCGAGGATGTGCCGGGAGAACGCTTCGTGGCAATCACGGATGCGACACGCTGGGACAGATGGCAGCTACTGAAGATGCTGTTTCAGGTTGCCTGGTTGGTTTTCTTTTTGCGGCCCGATGTGGTCATTACCACTGGGGCAGCCCCGGGCTATGCCGCCATCCGTTTCGGCAAATGGATGAGAGCGCGGACTATTTGGATCGATAGCATCGCCAATGTTGAAACGATGTCATTGTCAGGTGCGAAGCTCGCCAAGCATGCGGATCTATGGCTAACCCAGTGGCCGCATCTCGCCAAGCAGGAGGGGCCCCGCTACATGGGGGCGGTGATATAAATGTTATGGGAATCTTGAGATGAACGTCTTCGTTACGGTGGGGGCGCAAATGCCATTCGACCGGTTGATCATGGCAGTTGATAGTTGGGCAGCTAGTCATACCGGAATGCATATTTATGCCCAGATCGGCGAAACATCTTATCGGCCGGAGCATATCGAGTATGTAACCTTGCTGGAGCCACCAGAGTTTCGGCGGCGTGTGCTTTGGGCGGACGTGCTGGTGGCTCATGCGGGCATGGGGTCGATACTGACTGCGCTTCAATACGGCAAGCCGCTACTCGTCATGCCCCGGCAGGGCAAGCTGAAGGAAACTCGCAATGACCATCAGCTTGCCACGGCAGTTCGCATCAAAGAGATGTCAAAGGTGGCGGTCGCAATGAATGCGGAGGAAATACCAGCATTGCTTGACAGCATCACGAGACTGGGTGCCAGCGAGCTTATTTCTGACAGGGCTTCAGAGCAGTTGCTCTCATCTATCCGTGACTTCATCCAGTTAGACGTCAATTTTAAGTAACCCAAGACTGCCATTTTTTATACGCCTTATTTGATAAGGGTGAGTCCTTTCACAACTCGTGATAATAAAACATCCCCAGTTCAGACCACACTAAACCACTGGTGCTAGAAAAAGCCTGGCGGTTTTTTTTCTGTCTGAATTTCTGAAGCCCTTTCGAGATTGCCACACCAATTAGAGCACCGAAACCATTAACGATAGCGTCTTTGAATTCAAAAATGTGACTGTGTGTAATAATTTCGGACATTTCATGGATGACACCAATAGTGGTTACGATAGCCGCAATGTGCATTACCTGCATATTCTGCCAACCAAGACAGAAGCTAAAAGCAATCAGGGCATAAGCGGCCAGATGAATCACCAAATGCATACTGCCAGGGAAGGCTTTGCCAACGGCCGGTATACTACCTAAGCAAAATAGGCAGAGAATGAGCAGCACTGTTGCTGCGCGGAATATGGTCATTTTTTTGTACTATTTTTATATTGTAGAGCAATACACAATAGGATTGTTTTGATTTGTTCGGCGAGCTTCGTGTGCCATCTTAGCAAATGCACCAGTGATCGGACCACAATTTAATTGCAAGCAATGCGATGTTGGATACAGTATTTGTTGAACCTGCCAATCTGAATTTTGAACTCAAGTCCGGTAGTCCGGCGATTGATGCAGGTACGATACACATGGCGCCTGCGTTCGATCTTCTTGGGCTGCCAAGGTCGACACCCGTTGACCTTGGTGCGTACGACTTCCAATAAAAACAGAGTACAAAATTATTGAATAAATTTTTCTGCTTATAATTGGAACAAATATTCACTACGTTCCTTCCGTGCATACAGGTGAGAATCACCTCCAAATTTCAGGTGCCTCAAAAAGTGGTTGAGAATTTATGCAACATTCATTCTAGAGCACATTAGAGTTAATCGAATTTGATGGTTTGAATCGCCCTAGATTATTAGTTAACCCTATGATCAGCCAAAAAAAGACATATGAAGCATTCCACATATGGACCGTAAAAGCTGCGACGATAATAGAAATCAGCAATACTCTTATTCCCACGCTTTCACTGGTGCCGTAGTTCACATAAGTGCTCTTCAAAGAAAGATAAACAACAACCATTAAACATGTAAAGGTGATAAGGCCATATTGAACTGCTATCAACAACCAAAAATTGTCAATGCTAGGGGGCATCCAATCTGGTCGTGGCCAATCATGCAGGCCAATTCCAAAGTATGGATTCTGCATCACAGTATCCATAACGTAACTATTGATTAATATTCTGTAGTATGCCGTTGCAGGATCCATCGTGAGATATGAAGACAATACTTCCATAGGCGTTCTGTTAGAAAAAATATTAATAAAGCTATACGCTCCAATCAGCACGAAAGCAAAGCTAGATAACCGTGCATGCGCTAGTCTTTTTATTTTCAGCATAACGATTTGTATAGCTAGCATGAGGAACGCAGCCGAAGAAATCGATGTGAAAGATACAACCAATATCACCAAATATTTGGCAATTCCATTTTTTTTTGAAATAGATGTAAGAGCAAACCCTGCGACCGCAAAAATGCCAAATAATATAGGATGGTCAAATGTTCCTTCAGCCCTATACAACCCAAACCGAATACCTTCATTGTTCCTTGATATCACCCCACCAAAGGTATTGATAAATACATTATATCCAGTGAATAATTCATAGATGACCGGAATAAGAAAAAGCAAAATTAATTTAAAATGAATATCTGCAAAAGCTATCAAGTTTTCTTTGTTTTGTATGTATACCCGCCCCAATAAATAAGGAACGATAGTTTCTAACACTTGTGACCCAGCGTAAGCCAATTCATCTGAACCATGGTTAACTAACATGGAAACGAACATAAGACCCGCTACAGCAAACACAAAATTGTCGACGGGCAATCTTTTAATGCGAAAGAAAAATATTTTTGCTACCGGAAAAAAAGCAAACAGGAGAACAATTCTGTATACAGAAAAACGCAATCCTAGAATAGCAATTGAGAACTGGCTTGAGATCAAAAAGGAATAAACAAGCAGCGTGATCCAAGAAGAGATATGGTCGTTATTTTTTTCCATTAGGATGCCCATTACCCACCAGAACCCACTGACTTGCGAGCCATCCTTCGAGCAACCCAGCTGATCGCTCGGGTAAAGAAACGCAAATTCGTCCGATCCATAATGTCTGCTTCACAATATTCCCAGCGTCCCGACAATATCAATGTCACTCAGTGCATTGCTGTACACTATGCACTGACACCACTAGTTGCCCATTCGGCTTTATTAACGTAGCTAGATCAGCTAGTATTGTCCATGGATCAATTAGATGTTCTAACACATCGGCACAAATGACGTAATCAAATGATGCTTGGTCGAAATCATTCAGCACGTCGATAAAGCCCGCATAATTCATAATTTGCAAAGAGTACACAATCAAGTTAGTTAAGGCTTCTTTAGCGGCAAGTGCAAGCTCTCAATGCCAACCACCTCTGATGCGCAACCTTGCTGGTTCAGGTATTCTCCCAAAACACCAACGGCAGATTCGTTCTCATATCCAAGTTGAATCGCCATGAGCCGTGAATCAACTTCTCGACTATCTCCCCTCAATAAATATCTTTTTAGTTGCTTGAAATTTCTCCAGCTAACTCCAAAATAAGTTTTCTTGAGCACAATCACCGTTGTTGGAATCGGTAATGCATCCCGCCATTTTCCCGCCATGTACTTATATGCCTTTTTATAACTAGAATCCAGGAAGTACTTTGTCCGGTCATTATGGACAATTGGATTATTGACTACTAAACAATTTTTTCCCATTCGCAAGGCATTTTGCACAATATCTGTCCCATAAAGATGGAACCCAGGAAGTTGCTCATCGAATCTGACCCCTGATTGCCTATTGATAACCAAAAGCACTTCATCCAGAGAAACAGCTTCTTCTATCTCATGACCCCCATCAATTTCTCTTCTGATCCCTTCTGACCATATTCTACCGACAAGCTTCTCAGCAGAATTAACTCCAACAACACCCAGCACGGCCCAGTCTTTAGCTAATGAGAATTCAATTTTTGTAATTAGTTGATCCAGCCTGGCCAGCCATGAATCAGGTAAGTAAACATCCTGATGTACAAAAATCAGGTATTTGCATATTGAGGAGTCAAGCACCTCGTTAAAAGCGATCGATGCTGAGTGACAACCTCTAAGAATTTTTACTTCTACAGATGAATAGGCCAATGTACGGGCTAGGTTATCAGCCAAAATTCTGTCGTTATTAACTGCCACGACAATTTGATATTTACTGCTCATCTACCCCCCTTACGCTGCGATATGAATTTTACCCATATTTTATTTGCATCATCTATCACACGGGCATTAAAAATAAACAGGGTTAAAATATAAACCAATATCCCAGAAGTCCCATAAACTAACAGTCTCTCTACTACGGACATTTTACCAACTGAAAAATTGCCAATCGCTAGAATCACCAATGCCATGGGAAGGCAATAAAATGCGTATGTTATTTGATCACGCCATATTAAACTCACTTTGCATTTCGATTCAATTTTTAAAAAAACGAAATCCAGCCATCCTCCAATCAAATTCCTTGTCAATACAGCCAATGCAATACCCATCAATCCGAACGGTGCACCAATCCAAATCAATATTGCCGATGCTATTGCACGAAAAGCATTAAGTCTGAGAGGTACAACAGGCCTACCAATCGCATTAAAAATTGGATGCAACAAACTCGGTGCAAGCATGAACAAACCTGAGAGCATTAATATGGCGAACGAAGTAGATGCCAAACTCCACTTCTCACCGAAAAGGAATAATACAATTTCCTGATTGGCAACTGATGCAAGCACAAAAATTGGAAATGAGATTGCCGCCATCAAAATGTTTATCCTTCGGGTCTGTTCGATAATAGAGGCTATTTCATCCTGTGCTTTGGAAAATACAGTAACCAGAACTTTACTAAGCACACCATATATTAATTCAACAGCAGTCTCAAAAATTCTCTTTGCTACGCTGTAATAGCCTAGCAAGGTCATGCCCAGAAAAAAAGCAACCAGTGCCTCGTCAATCCGCTTCGAAACAAAGGTCAACTGTTGATCATAAAACGCTTTTACCGCAAAAACATACAACTCTTTTGCAGCCTTTACACTAAAGGTTAAGCTAGGTCTCCAATTTGATGCGTTCCAGAGTAACAACACCGCAATTACCATAGATGAAACCTGCTGAAAAACCAAACTCCAAACCCCGTAGCCTTTCAAGGCGAGGATAACACCAACAGCGCCACCACCAATCGACGCCGCCAAGCCACTAATTGCCAGTTGCTTAAATTGGTAGTTGCGCATCAAGATGGCCACTTGAACCCGAATGAGTGAATTGATTAAAAAAACGATGATCAACACTCTTAATACATTAGTAACACCACTTTCAGAAAAATAACTCTCGATAAAAGGTGCAATAACGTATAACAACAAGGCAAATATGGCGGCCATCAGATTATTAATCCAGAAAGCCGAATTAAGGTGCTGATCCGTTATTTCTTTTCGTTGGATCACTGCCATGTCGAGGCCCTGACCAGAAAACGAATTCAGATAATCGATGAATAACCTAGCGAAGGCGATGAGGCCGAAGTCTTTCGGGTCAAGCAACCTTGCGAGAAGGATAAAAACCAGCAGGGTAAAAATCTTATTCCCCCACCGTTCAATATACCCCCAGCTTAACCCATGAAGAATCGACATAGTGAAAATCCAATAACAAAAAAAAGCAGAAGTTTAGTCATCCCAAAACAGTCATTGATATTATTGCCGAGAAGAAATGTCTTTTTCCCACTGATATGCTGCAATATTAACCAAACGCCTGCGCGCAAGAATTCGTGACATCACAGAAATATATAAATAAACAATTAGTTTAGGCCAATTAAAGGGGTTGATTAGGGTACTCAATATCCCTCCTGAATGGTTTTTGTGTTCATTTTTAATCAATTCTGGATACATGTTCGCGAACTGCATTTGCCCCATACGGCTACGTACTTTAATTTTCATTAGCCAATACAATGTAGCAGGTGCACGCACGATTGATTTCGCACCGATCACTTTGCCACGTTCGCATTCCTTAAACAGGGCACGTACAAAACCATCGTCCGCAATCACATCGGGAAAATGATCGAAACGTTTTCTACCCTCCTCCGAAAGAGCATAAATACCAGCGCCAATCATGCCGCGTTGACAAAACGGCAGGGCCAGCCAAATGTCATAGTAGGCTTTCACCGCCCAACTGGATCCACCTAAATCCATTAATGGGTCAGGCGATACGGCCAAATAATTACCGCCAGCAAGTGATTTTTTAATCATGCCAAGTGCACCATCCGCCAACCTTATATCCGCATCCATATAAATCCGCGGATATGTACGCGCACATTGATCACCCAAATTCAAGGCGTTGACCTTGGAGGGTATCGGGGTATTGATGACTGTTATGCGCGGTTCGAAGCTCCGTGCAATGGTTTCGGTTTCATCCTTACAGCCATTGCTGACGACAATAATTTCATCACACTCCTCAACTTGCCGCAGCAACGACTCCAGGGTCTCTGCTATCACGCCCGATTCATTGTGTGCCGGCAATATGATTGCGCTCATAGGCCAGCAGTCTTAGACCAAAACCATAATTTGTTACCAAAATCACTGCTGTAAAATCCTCCATCAGCATTGGTATTTGACAAAATAAACCGGCCAGACCCAGTTATACAAACACCAGGTGATGATGGGCCATATGTAATCCCATAATTACTCGGAACATGATCATACGGTGCACACGTATCAGGAGAAGCTATTGCACCGGATGCGACCCATCTATCGACGTATTCAAAGAAGTAAGTGTTACCCCAATTATTTTTGACGTTAAGCATAGTAACGGCTAACGCTGTGTATTTCCATGGCATGGCAGTGCAGCACAGTTGATAGACTGTGCCAATTTCATATCCGCCGCCATCAATCAACTGGTATGGATCACGACAGTCTCGTTCCCCTCCTCCTGTTAGCGTAGTTTTCCAATAGTCATCATCCGTACAAACTGCACCAAATAAAACTTTTCCAGTTACCACACTTCTATACATTTCCGTATCTTCTGAAAATATTGAGTGATTTCTTGCTGAATCAAATGATGCTTTATCCAGAAGCAAACCACCAACCAGCAACGGCAACTTTCGGCCATTACCATGCCCGCCATCAGCCGGCCAAGTCACCCCATTACTCGCCATACTTTGATAATCCACCGACATTTGCAGATAGTTCGCCAACGCGGCTTTGTGCAATGGGTTATTCACATCAAAATCACTTAACATCAGCCGTGTTATAGCAACAGCATTGTTGGTTGCAATTTGCGCACCATAAACGCTTGATGCTCCTTCGGCCATCGTGCCTAGTGGATGAAGATATTCTCCTGCCCACCCCTCAAGATGATCAAGTCTCACACCAGCGTAATTATTTTTAACTTGTTGAATAGTCGGTGCAGCAGACATTGCAGCAGAGGTTGTGGTGTATTTAGGCAATAATGAATCCCATCCTGTTAATGGCATTTTGTAAAATGATTTATTGACTCCAAAATAGCCAGGACGAAACGTATTTGCCGAATCTAAAATCTTATTCGGGGAAACTGTAAGTACTGCAGCATACTGTATACATGGGCGACAAGAAGAATTTGAAAGCGGTAGTAAACTGACAGTTTTAACCACAGAGGCAGCGACATTTAAAAGCAAAGGCAACGCGGGCATTAAATTACTTCTATAACCCGCCACTCGGCTATCAAAACCTTGACTGGTTTTACTGGCAGGATTGACTTCAAAACCATTGAAGCCATTAGCAGCTGAAGGTGAAATTTCTATAATTGTAACGCCTGCACTCGATACGCCTTCCGGACTTACCCACCAGTCTCCATTTATAAATTGCCCGCACGGATAACTTTTATCAAATTTAAAAACGATATTGTTTGCAACTCCTGATGGCGCAGCATATTGAATACTTGAACAAGTATTTGATTGCACAGACTGCCCATTGCTGGCAATGAAAGAGCTCACACTAGATCCTGCACTAGAGCCCGCATTACATGAAACCAACAGCAGACCAATAATTAACGCCGCTACTATGCGGCATCTTGCTTGGATAGTATTGATACAATTCATCATTAATTGTCTCCGTAGTAACACAAAAGCAAAAACGAAAAAAAGCCGCCCACATACAAGTGAAAATAAAAATGAGCTTAACTCCAAATAACCCTTTAGGTAAATTGAGTAATGCCGGGCTCGCTGGATTCTGGCACATTTCCAATGAAATCCATTAGTGCAGCGCATAATTATATGCTCAGATCCCCAACGAAACTGAGGTTCTAAACACTCTCGAGAAGAAGATATGAGATATTAATCGACCCCGATACACGAGGATCCACATTATTTACTAATATCTCATTCAGGGTTGGATAATGCACCAAATTCTGCCTTGTCACTCAATACTTCTTCGACTAAATTTACATCAATTAACTCAGCTTCAGCAGAGAATCCGTAAACAAGAGCAGTATTGCAAAGAATATTGATGCGCCTAGGAATGCCATTAGTAGCCTTGGCAATTCTGGCGCAGGCCTCTGGAGTAAAAAGAGGAGTCTCTCTTCCAGCAATACTGAGTCGGTGCTGAATATAGCCCTGTACATCTTCCGCCTCAAATGGTTTGATATGGAAATCCACAGCTATGCGTTGGGCAAACTGTATAAGTTCTGGGCGCGCGAGCATATTCTTGAGCTGCGGTTGACCAACAAGCATGATTTGGAGCAGTTGATGCTTGTCCGCATTAATATTCGACAACATACGTAAAGATTCCAATGCGTCTGGATTGATATTCTGAGCCTCATCAACAATCAATAGCACACTTTTCCCCATTCCATACTGCTCGATTAGAAAGCCCTGGAAAATATCATAAAGCGCCACCCTAGACTTTCCTTCGTAAGGTAGCCCAAAAGCCAGCATGATCCATTCCAATAAATCCGCTATTTCGCGATGTGTGTTGTAAACCAAGCCAACAGTGAGACTTGAGGCCAAGTTATTGAGAAGGTGACGGACTAAAGTAGTCTTGCCACATCCAATTTCGCCGCTTATAACAATAAAACCGGCTTTGTCCCTGATTCCATATTCCATCATTGCATACGCATAAGTATGTCTACGACCAAAATACAGAAAGTCGGGGTCAGGTTGAATTGAAAAGGGGCTGACCTTCAAACCATAAAACGTTTCGTACATATTGTGTCGATATCCTGTAAAAATAATTCTTGCTGGATGTTAGAGCCGCTATATGCAATTAGAATGCGCGCTAAAATTCCACGCCAAGTTTCAATATCCATAGGCAACAGTAACTTAACCTGAACTTTGCATAAAAAGAGTGAGTATTTAATATAATACGAGTTTTCACTAATGTCCGGTTAAAAACGATCCCAGCCTTCAAATAGTCGGTGGGCAGTACGGCGGCGTGGTCTTGCTAGTTTGGCTTCTTCTTCGAGCCACTTGGTTAGCTGCTCTTCAAACTGACCCAGCCTTGGGGCGCTTGACAGCACCCGTTCGTATTGGGGTTCTTCAACGGTATTGAGATGCTTGCGTACTGTCGGTCGGGAGATGCCCATGTCGCGGGCGATTGCTGAGATTGATTGTTTCTGTACCGAATGTCGCCTGCGAATTTCGTAAATAATGTCCATATAAAACACTCCAGATACCTCCGGCTAAAACGCCGGATGGTGACACACTGAGGTGGAAACTATTGGGCGCTGTTTCCACCTCTAATCTGGAAAGTATTGCATGCTGTTTGACAACCAGTGAACCACGTTAAATTAGCCATCGCCAAAGCCGGTGGACCAACCTACGTTTCAAATAAGCTTCAGATAAGCAATGGTGCTGTCCATGCTTGGTGTCGCAAGGGGAGGGTGGCTAACATTCTCTTGGCCAATAAACTTTCCGAGCTCTCGGGCGTCCCAGTTAAGGATTTACGTCCATGCTAATTTCTGATCTCCCTATTGTTACCCATATATCCGCTGCTGAAGCAGTAGCCCACGCAATTACTTACCTTGAAGCCGTATTGGCTGAGCGTTGGAAGTCTATTAAAGGTGAGTCAGAAACATACAATCTAATGCGTCGAGATTTCCCGTATGCGATACACAGGACTGAGGTTGGTGGAACGTTTATATTAGTGAACAGAAATTACAAGCCGATAGGCAGTAACCTGGAGACTGGTTCACCTCGGGTGAGATATGAGGATTTCCCAAATCTTCATGTTCGGCTTACTCCGGGCCAGATGAGGTCAGTGGGATGCGATTCTGAAAATTATCTTTTTGGTGGAAGGGCGCCATGGGATAGCAGACAGGAAGCCGAGATTTATTTGTATAAGCTGCGGGAGCTTCATGGGTTGTTGATGAGCTAAGGTGTAGCTTAGATGAACGGATTCCTTTATAATCTTCCGCTTCGGATCGCATTGGACTTCATTGGACCCCAAATGCAGCCTTCCTTTTTTGAGGGTATCTTTGGAGGTATGTTTTAAAATCGAACTCGATTAAGCATATTTAATCAGTGCGTTGGAGTGACTATTCGGTTGCAGTTGCTCCACCAAATCAAATTTACTTATGCCGCTTTATTTAGCTGCGCATAA
Organism: Sulfurirhabdus sp.; assembly: GCA_043759595.1. Classification (GTDB taxonomy): domain Bacteria; phylum Pseudomonadota; class Gammaproteobacteria; order Burkholderiales; family SMCO01; genus Sulfurirhabdus. The sequence continues at coordinate 21,506 of JAYVLG010000193.1, forward strand.
ATGATGTTTCATCTGCACTTCAATTCTTCGCAACATAGTTACGATATATTCTTACCTAGAGAGAAAGTGG
>JAYVLG010000194.1:0-7500 GCA_043759595.1 Sulfurirhabdus sp.
ATACAGAAACAAAACTGGGGCAGCGCCATTCCGCTGCATGTGAAAGGTTACCCTCTTAAACTCGATGCTTTATTGTCTTGACTAAGGGGTCCACTATACTCATTTACTTACCCAGCCTGTTGAATTTGTGACATGCATGCTCATTTTTCATCGCTGAACACACGCACCCAAAACGCAATCAAAATAAATTATCTCAATAAAATATAAAGTTACATCTTTACAGCGAAGTGGCATTTGAATTGCATAGCTATAATTGCCGGCTATAAAACAACCATAACGGCTCCTCGACTATAGAGGATGGGGAACAGGGAGAATATTATGGGCGCATTATGCGCCCATTTTTTTAGTTGGATGGTTATGCACTAGTCCATAAAGCCATTGTTCACATAGACAACCCAAATATGTTGTAACCACGTGTTTTACGATACGATAACAGACTTAATTAATTTCAATTGGATGACACATGACTACCGACTCTTTCGACAGCATAAAAATTGGCCTGGTGACAGTCAGCGACAGAGCTTCACAAGGGATTTACGAAGACAAAGGTATTCCAGCGCTACAGGAATGGCTGACTAGTGCGCTTTCAACCCCTTGGCAACCAATTACGCGCATTATTCCAGACGAACAGGTATTGATTGAGTCCACTTTACGGGAACTGGTAGATAACGAAGGTTGCAGTCTGATTCTCACAACCGGGGGAACGGGCCCCGCTCCGCGAGATGTGACTCCGGAGGCCACTCTCGCAGTAGCCGACAGAGTGCTGGATGGGTTTGGCGAACAGATGCGTGCGGTCAGTTTAAAATATGTCCCTACTGCGATTCTTTCACGTCAGGTTGGGGTTATTCGAAAACAATCCCTGATTATCAATCTTCCGGGCCAGCCTAAAGCCATTAAAGAAACGCTGGATGGCGTATTCGCTGCGGTACCTTACTGTATAGACATGATTGGCGGACCCTACATTGAAACCCGTGATGAAATCATCAAGACGTTCCGTCCGAAATCAGCCATTCGTGAGAAAAATTAAGTGCATCAATAACACAAAGAACAGCCAACTCTTAAAATCCCATTAGATTTCGAGATGTTTTCAAATTATCATATGACAAATAACAGAATTCATGCAGAAATTCCATATAAATTCAAGTGAAATTAGTTTAATATGCGTTAGTAAGAATATTTCAGAATCGCTAAAATATAGGGATGGAATGACCGCTTCAGCAGGATACCAATATAATGTTTGATTTTAAGGGTTTTATCAGCGCACTGTTACGCAAAAAATCTGACGCTCACCTCGAAAATCTGAAATCAGCCACGATCTGGGTACAGGAACTTCCTGATAGTGATGTGCAAGAAGCGCAAGATGAAATCGTTAAAGTACTTGGCACCATCAATAGTAACGAAAAAACACCGCTTCTTGAGCGCATTCAGGTGCTGATGTATCTGGATGAAAAAGCCAGCAAATTACAAGATCTCCTGTGCCGGGAATACCTCTCCAACTTTAACAAACCGGACGCTACAGAGCGACTTTATCTTCCTACAATTCTCTCATTTTGGGAGGAAATGGCAGAAAGCTATCAATTGTGTGTGCGTGAATTTGCCAACAATCCCTCCAACAAAAAAATCTGGAAAAATCTGCCCCTGCTAACCGCCCGTGCAATCAGATGTTATGCCATGCAAGCAAAATGGAGCTACATTCGCTATATGCAACCAGATCCCCATGTATGGAGAAATTTGCACCGCTTGTATTTGTTTGCAGAGCGTGAAAAATTCGCTCAAACCTCTTTGCGTCTATATCCTCACTTTACCAAAGATACCACCTGTACTGCCGAGTATATGCAAGCACTCCTTTTGCAACTCGCCAACCCGGAAAGCTTACTGCCCACCCAAATCAACATGGTTGATCACTGGCTGGATACCTGGGCCAGCAGCATTACTATTGAAGACAGCTTCCGTCCCCACAGGCAAATTTACGCGGTCAATCTAGGTGATAATAAACCGGCCAAAAAACTGCGGCGTAACATGATTGGTGATAAATACCGCTATTGGGGCATTGGATTGCTCCAAGTAACTATTTCTAAAACAATCGAACATATTAAAGCTGGCGAGTTACCCATACACCTTCAATTGAGTGAAGAGTGCCGATTGCCAACCTGCCTGGAATTAATCGAATTATTGTCTGATCGCTGGTCAGGAAAAAATACCACCCGCAAACATGAACGCCAGAAAAACACAGAAATCCTGCAAGTAGCACAAGGGCTAAGAGAAATATTGGAACAAATAAAGCCAGGCGCAAAGTCCAAATCAAACGTTGTACTACCCCCTGCCGAGCCGGATTTGGTTGAGCAATTTATTATAGATTACCAATTAAATGATTCAACCGAATCCGGCCTCACCAGTGACGAAACAACTATGCTCGGAGAGCCGGAATTATTTGAACGCTTTTCTGATCAATGGATGATTGAAGATGAAAGCGCCAGCGGATATGGTGCAGTTTTCAACTCAAATGGTAAAAGCCGGCTTAAAGTAGGCATGTTAATCGGTTTGAAACCCGACAATAAAAAGCACTTTGCTGTTGGCATTATACGAAGAATTAACAAAGACACTTCCAGTAAAACCCACGTAGGGATCCAGACCCTGAGCCAAACGCCGATTGCAGTTGAACTACTTGATACTGAAAGCAAAAAATCGCACAATCCCTCTATGGATGCGATTTACCTGCCGGAATCTGCAGCAGCGGAATTGCAGCGCAGCATCATTATTGATGCAAGCGCCCATATCAAAGGCCAAGCTTTGCAATTGAAAGCACAAGGCAAATCCTATGTGATCCGAATTCAAAATATACTTGAACAAAATGATGATTTTGTTCGCACAAGTTTTGACGTCATTGCGAAACATTAATGGCTGCTGAAGTGCTGCCCCATCTAGAGATTACAGTCGGCCTCTCGCCTTCGGCCAGTATTATATGGCTGCACGGTCTGGGTGCAGATGGACATGATTTTGAATCGATTGTCGGGGAATTATCGCTCCCGGATGATCTTTCAGTCCGTTTTATTTTACCCCATGCACCCAGCATGGCCGTTACGATTAATAACGGTTACATCATGCCCGCATGGTACGACATTGCTCATCCCGACCTGGCAACAAATGAAGATGAAGCAGGTATACGACATACCCAAAAAGCTATAGAAAAGTTGATTCAGCATGAAACAGATCGGGGGATACCCAGTGAGCGCATCATACTGGCAGGTTTTTCCCAAGGGGGGGCCATTGCTCTTCAAACTGGCTTGAGATATTCAGGCAGACTGGCCGGCATCCTCGCTTTATCTACTTACCTTCCGTTACAATCGACTTTCACAAATGAGGCTAGCCACACTAATGGGCATTTGCCCATTTTCATGGCACATGGAAGTTCGGACACGGTCATTCCGATCTCAAAAGCTATGGCATCAAAAAACTTGCTATTGGAAAATCACTATAATGTTGAGTGGCATGAATATGCCATGGCTCATAGTTTATGCCAGGAAGAAATCAGCGATATAAATGACTGGCTCATCAGAGTGCTAAGGTAAAACCACATTCATAGCTGGTTCTGCCCGCACACATCAAAGTAAAACCTATTCAAGTTCAACTGGTTTTAGCTTTGACTACTATAACAAATGCCACACGCAACCAGTCATCGCCTTTTTCAAGTACATCGGTTAGCCGGATCATGTAGCGTTTTTTACCTGCAGCCAGCTCAAGCACTCTATCAGGTGCATATTCAGAAGGGTCTATTACCACACTATTCGGGAAATGATGTTCATCATCTTTGGGTACATATACACCCGCAATTGGTAGCATCATATCCGCGGCATCGACACCATCTACCGCATAACCCGTTGAATAAATCTGTTTTGCACGCAATGTGACGACAATTGGAAGTTTTACCAGCACTTCTATACCAACATACAAGTGACCTGCTGCTGGTTTTGAAAGGCGCCTTACCACGCCTATTTGCCATTGACCTGAACGCTCCGGCTTTAATCCAACCAGCTTATCCAGGCGAATCCAGTCATTCCCCATTTCGTTTAAAGTAGCCCCATAGCCACCCTCGCTCTCATTTTCCATTACCCAGCGCTCGTGATGTGCCACTTGCTGTTGATCCAAGGGGCTTCCAGCAACACCCAGTTTGGCCTGGGTGCGCTTAGTCACGAAACCGTAAAGTCGAACATCAACCATTTCATCATAGCTAAGCGCGCCCTTATCAATATCAGCACCAGTTTCGGTGCGTTTCTTGCTCAGCAAAGCAAGTTCGTTATCCACTCTTACCTGACCAAAAATATCTTCAACTTCATGCACAACTTCAATCATTTTAACGACTGTTTTACGTTCATGAAGTCGATTAACTCGGGTGACAGTGGGTGCCCAATGCCGTATCAAGTCATCCAGAAACTCAAGACAACCAGGCAATCTGCAAGCCTCCCCTAGCCCGAGCCTGGCTGGCGCATCTCCTTTCAGAAGTTTTGTTTTGATACGCTCAATCCTGCAAACCAAATCATGTGTTCCCCAATAACGCAGCATATCGTTATTCTGCATTTTGCGGATCCTTCTCCCTCCTTTGTCTGTACTCAGATCAACATAAAAAACATGCTGGGCAGGATCATAGATATTTTTCAATGGCATACTGGAAGACCATTCTTCCAGCCACATACTTACCATTTCAATCTGCTTTGGAAACAAACTGCCGGTATTCAGACTGTTCAGCATCAGCACCTGCATGTACAAATCCATACAAGTCGCGCTTTTTCCGGTGACGTCATATAACTTGATTGGCTCGTGATCAAATTCTTCATATTCTGCAAAATGATACAGGTTATGTAATCGCTTCCACATTTTGGACTCAAGCTGCTCATAGCGGAAATAGTGCCACTTAAATGTCATGCCAAAATAATTTATTGCTCTGGCAGTAATTTTAGGGAGTAATTGCTTGATCTTGCTTCCGGATGGATTACCGACATAATCCATTATGAATGCGTGATAACCGCGTGTAATTTCCCAGTAGTAAGCGTGAATTGCATTCCACAGTCGACTTTCTATCACCCGGGACATACGCGGATTTTGCAAATATTGCTGGCATAGTTGCTCCTGCAGCTCAACACCTTGCTCATCAAGCTGCATCAGCATTTGCAGACGATCTTTGGAAAACGTATCAGTTTTATTATTCAGTTCAACGATGCACTGGGTGATTTTCTCGTGCGCAGTATACATATCACCCATAGGCAATTCATTGTTGATCCAATTGGTGAGGGCTTTCAGGCTAGAAAGAGGGTCAGTCGCTTTATTCCGGCCGAAAGGTAAAAAATCAAACATTCAATATAACTCCAGATTCTCACGGTTTTTACGTGATCACCTAATTATCAAGATGAAATTACATACGCAAAAATCATGCCATAATAAAAATACTGCATGAATTAATCGCATCTTCATAAAATACATGTGAAAACATGGATTATAAAAGAAATTCAGCTTTCAGCCTAACATTTCATTAACATAATTTAATGTAATTTCAACAAGAACATCGAAATCTCAACGGTTCCTTTAAATTACCCCTACAAGCAAATCACTGTTACTTTACAAAGCTATTTCTCTATAACTGATTCGTTGGTAATCCTGACCTTCTTCCAGTAATTTATTGAGGGCAATACGGAGTGTTTCTTCCTGATTAATCATTTCAAAGCAATTTTCACCCACAAAACTTTGTGGCTCCATCAGCAAGGTGTTTTCATCGACACATTTATTATTTGCGCCCATAAAAATAGCATCAATGTGGGTACTGACATCCACATCAGTTACTTTTTCCCATACGGAAATATTATTAACAGATGGCTTCATGCGTATGGAAACGGGTTTATGCCCTAGGACTTGAATACCCACATGAATTTTGTGATCACTGTCGCGACTCAACCGACGCACGGTACCCACCACCCATTCTTTCCCATCTTCCGGTTTAAGCGCAATTAACAACCCGATTTTCACCCAATCCTCTCCGATTGAAGGAATCACCGCGCCAAAGCCGCATTCACTGATGTTGACGGTCACCCAACTTTCAGTGTCACCCTCTTCTTTTGCAGTGGCATTTTCCAATACGTTCGCCGCAATTCTCATTTGTTTGGTTTTGTCTGTCACAAAGCCGTAGAGCTTTAAATCAACCCTTTCCTGATACAACACGTCCTTATTGTCATCTATTCGCTTTGTCGTACCTTGGGTAGATGTAGCAATTTTTCTTCGAATTTCCTTAAATCCATGCGCAACATTCAAACGGGTAACCATTTTGCTTCGGGCTGTTTTCCGCTGTGGCGGTGTGGGTGACCAGCACTGCTCCAGTATGTGGAACACTTCGTGCAAATCATCTTTATTGAACTCGGATGCAAAATCAAGTTCTTGAGGAACCTCACCTGCGTCCATCTGATCTACAAAACCTTTCATCTTTTGCGCAGCTTGGGTAGAACTAAAGAACAGCATCACAGCATGTATTGGCGTACCTTTTATTAAACGTGCCGGTGCCGTATGGGCTGAAATATCCATATAAAACATGCTATTATTTTCAGGCTGCCCTGACATGGAAAATGTATTGATCAAATGCACAATTACTTTGTCTGCCAGATGGATTTGAACAGGCAGCAGTTTATCTGGCGTTGAAATGTTCATTATGACCGCTCGTAAAAATTCTTTATAAGCTGTAGTAGGTGCCGCTTCATGCTGATAAGGAATCAGCAAATTATGAAATAACGCGTTGGCCTCACCAAAAAAATACAATTTTGACAAACCATCCCAAATCTTTGCGTCCATTGGCCTGTACCGGATATAGAGCAATTTGTTCTGTTCCGCATAGGCTCTCATGGATCGAACAACCATCAAGGGTAGATGTTTTTCGATACTCAAAGCATCTTCAATACGATCCTCATATAGGGATATACAATGCGCGTAAGCAGCAGCAAGATGTTTCCAAAACTCGAACAATGCCATCCATAAACGGTTTTCTTGCGTTTTTTGCATTCGCGACAAATTAAGGTACTGCTGGCTCAATTCCAACTGCAATGGCTGCGCAGTTTCATCCAGCAACTTCAGAATTTCAAATTGTTCCGCAGGTTTATAGCCATCCGTATTACGAACTGAATCAAGCCAGAAAGAAACTTCTTCCAAAGACTTAAGTGAGCTTACCAGGGGCAAATCCAGGAGCAATTTCTTTGCGTCCTGAATATTCCCCATCGGATGGTCTGGTCCTTTTTTAAGCAGTTTTTTGAAACTGAACATAAGAGCCTCTATTCATCTTGCTACGATGGCAGTATCTCGCCAACTTCAGGTATATAACGTCCTTAATTCGTTATCGGCAAAAAATTACAGACATTTAATTCTACGAATAACTAAATAGTTCTCATCCGGAAACGCCCGTAATTTTTTTTGATTAGTGTTACCCATACCCGACCCCTGGCTGGTCCAACCCCACATAATGCCATCAGC
>JAYVLG010000195.1:0-59270 GCA_043759595.1 Sulfurirhabdus sp.
ATACAGAAACAAAACTGGGGCAGCGCCATTCCGCTGCATGTGAAAGGTTACCCTCTTAAACTCGATGCTTTATTGTCTTGACTAAGGGGTCCACTATACGCTGCATGGCTGCGATCAGCAAATTGCATCAAGTTTTCCTTTTAATCATGGTGTATATAGTTAACTTTAGTCGTTTATTATCCTTTTACCAGAACACATGATTACCTAGGCAAGCTTACTGATTTATTGACGTAATATCGGTATAATCCTGGAAACCTCAGTTAACCGCCACCCTTAAAATTTAACTAAATAATTCTAATAGAATTTTTAATGATTCCCTGGTTCACCCGGTTGGTGAGACCGCTATGGGTTGGATTGCACAGTTTTTGGAGCACAGGGCAGCGTTGCAACTCCTTGAAATGGAATGACCATTCTGCGTCATAGCGCCTTGCCCTAGGCTCCAAAAACAGCACACTTCAGCCCATCCAGCTAAGGTTTCCAGGATAATTACAGGATTTTGCTTCTACGACATGCTTTTTAATCAACCACTTCCAACGCCAGGTTTACGCAAACGCTACACCAACCTCACAGGTTCAAGTGACGCCTTGGCTATAGCACAACTGGCTTTACAAGCACGGCCATTAATTGTTATTACGGAAACCGCGCTGGAAGCTGCACGCCTTTGTGAAGAAATACCCTACTTCGAACCCCAGCTAAAAGTCAGCCTGTTGCCGGACTGGGAAACGCTCCCCTACGATACGTTTTCCCCTCACCAGGATCTGGTTTCAGAAAGATTGGCCACGTTGTACCAGATCAAGCACAACCAGTGTGATGTTGCTATCATTCCGGTCACCACTGCTCTTTATCGCTTACCCCCTGTTGAATTTCTTGCTGCCTATACTTTCTTTTTGAAACAGGGTGAGAAACTCGATCTGAATACTTTCAAGAGCCAGATGACATTAGCCGGATACAGCCATGTGAACCAGGTGTTAACCCCCGGTGAATACAGCATACGCGGTGGTTTGATTGATTTGTTTCCTATGGGCAGCGCGGTCCCCTATCGTGTTGATTTATTCGACAATGAAGTGGAAACCATCCGCACTTTTGATGTGGACACCCAGCGAAGTATTTATCCGGTTAAAGAAATACGCATGCTACCTGCACGTGAATTCCCTCTGGATGAAGGGGGTATCAGCCATTTTCGCCAGAGTTTCAGAGAAAAATTTGAAGGTGACCCTTCCAAAAGCCAGCTCTACAAGGATGTCAGCAAAGGATTGGCGCCCAATGGCGTGGAATACTATTTGCCCCTGTTTTTTGATAACACTGCCACCTTGTTTGACTATATTCCTGACAATGCCACCCTTTGCCTCTACCATGCATTGGAATCCGCAACCCGGCATTTCTGGCAGGATACGCAGTCCCGATTCGAATTACTGCGCGGTGATCGGGATCGCCCACTCCTGGCTCCGCAAGAGCTGTTTCTGAATGTAGATACTTTCTTTGGCGCACTCAAACCGTTCCCGCGCATTGAAATCATCAAAAATGCAGTGGACGCTTCTGAAAGTAAAGATACAACAGACTGTAAAACAGCCACCTTGCCGTCAATCCAGGTAGATCGACGTGCAGATGACCCCACACAAAAACTCAAGCAGTTTGTGGATGGATTTAGTGGGCGAATCCTGCTCCTGGCTGAAAGCCTGGGGCGACGCGAGACTATGTCCCAATATTTTGCCGAGCAAGGGCTTAAGCCGGCGTTGTGCGAAGGCTATGAGCAATGCATGGAAAGTGGCCAGCATTTCATGTTGGGTACTGGCCCCCTCAATAACGGCTTCATTCTGGATGATGGCCGCGTAGCCATCATTACAGAAAACGAACTATACGCGAATCTTGTACGGAGCCGATCCGCCAGAGACCTCACACGTAAAACTTCGACAGAAGGCATGCTGCGCGACCTGTCCGAACTCAAGGTAGGCGATCCTGTAGTCCATGAACAGCACGGAATCGGCCGTTATCTTGGTTTGATCAACATGGATCTGGGTGAAGGCGAGACAGAATTCCTGCATCTGGAATACACAGGTGGCGATAAACTATACGTCCCTGTTTCTCAATTACATCTGATCAGTCGGTACAGCGGTGCTTCGCCAGATGCGGCACCATTGCATAAATTAGGCAGCGGACACTGGGAAAAAGCCAAACACCGTGCCATGAAACAAATCCGCGACACCGCCGCGGAATTACTCAACCTTTATGCCCAGCGTGCAGCCCGCAAAGGCCACGCTTTCACGATAAAGCAACATGACTATGAAGCTTTTTCCGATGGTTTCGGCTTTGAAGAAACCCGGGATCAAGCCCAGGCTATTCAGGCGGTCATGTCGGACATGCAAAGTGGCAAACCCATGGATCGCCTTATCTGCGGTGATGTAGGTTTTGGTAAAACCGAAGTGGCATTACGCGCTGCATTTATCGCCATGATGGATGGACGACAGGTCGCAGTTCTTGTCCCCACAACACTATTGGCTGAACAGCACTTTCTGACTTTTTCTGATCGATTTGCAGACTGGCCCATTAAAATTGCAGAAATATCCCGTTTCCGTTCTGCCAAAGAGCAAGCCGAGGCCCTTAAAGGATTGGCCGAAGGCAAAATCGATATCATCATTGGCACTCATCGCCTTATCCAGAATGATGTGAAATTCAAAAATTTAGGCCTGGTCATCATTGATGAAGAGCATCGATTCGGTGTGCGTCAGAAAGAACGTTTTAAAGCATTGCGCTCAGAAGTTGACGTACTGACTCTGACTGCAACGCCTATCCCACGTACTTTGGCTATGTCATTGGAAGGGCTGCGAGAGTTTTCCATTATCGCTACCGCCCCGCAACGGCGGCTCGCTATCAAAACATTTGTCAGTAAATACAGCGATGGCGTGATTCGAGAGGCTGTCCTGCGTGAATTAAAACGCGGCGGACAAATTTACTTTCTGCACAATGAAGTAGAAACCATCCAGAACATGCAGGATAAACTTGCCAAACTCCTGCCGGAGGCACGTATTGCCGTCGCCCACGGCCAAATGCGCGAACGCGAGCTGGAACATGTCATGCGTGATTTCTACCAGCAAAGGTTCAATATTCTGCTGTGTACCACTATCATCGAAACCGGTATCGATGTCCCCACGGCCAACACCATTATCATGAACCGGGCGGACCGTTTCGGACTGGCTCAACTACACCAGTTACGCGGACGTGTCGGCCGTTCACATCATCAGGCTTACGCCTATCTGCTAACCCCTGGAAACGAAGCGCTTTCCGCACAAGCCAAAAAACGACTGGAAGCTATCCAGATGATGGAAGACCTCGGCTCTGGCCTCTATCTTGCCATGCACGACCTGGAAATTCGTGGTGCCGGTGAAGTGTTAGGTGAATCGCAAAGTGGTGAAATGCAGGAAATAGGGTTTTCCCTTTACACCGAGATGCTAAACGCAGCAGTAAAATCACTCAAAAATGGCGAAGAGCCAGACATGCTGCAGCCGCTGGGTATTACAACAGAAATCAATCTGCACCAGCCCGCTCTTTTACCCAACGATTATTGCGGCGATATTCACGAACGGCTGGTACTATACAAACGCCTTGCCAACTGTGATACACAGGAAGAACTGGACGGCTTGCATGAAGAGTTAGTTGACCGATTCGGCTTATTACCGGATGCTGCCAAAGCATTGCTGGAAACACATCGTTTGCGCATTCTGTCCAAACCTTTGGGCATTGCCCGGATCGACGCCAGCAGTGAAAGCATATTAGTGCAATTTGTGCCTAATCCACCCATTGATGCGATAAAAATTATCCAGTTGATTCAGCAAAGGCGAAATTATAAACTGAGCGGGCAGGACAAATTACGTATCGAAGTGAACACGCCTAACCTCGCAGAAAGACTCAATACGATCAAAGCACTGTTCAACGAACTTACTTAATATACAGGAAGCATTGTTTAATGAATCTGATTATCCAGGGCCTGGAAGTCCAAACTCAAGACCTCAAACAACTAGCCAAACTTTGTGCCTCAAATGGGATCGAAAGTATTAACCAGCAAGCGTTCCGTCTGGTAAACGCCCACACTGACAACATTGCTGAAATTGAATCCTATTGTTCAAACGTCAGTCTGGATTACGCTTTTGTACCCGAAGAGCGCACTATTGATCAGTTTGGCTTGCTAGTCATGGATATGGACTCCACCCTGATCACCATTGAATGCATCGACGAAATTGCCGATATGATAGGTGTAAAACCCCAAGTCGCCGAAATCACCGAGGCAGCCATGCGCGGCAAAATTGATTTTGCTGAAAGCCTGACACGTCGGGTAGCACTTCTCAAAGGACTGGATGAATCTGCGCTGCAAAGGGTTTATGATGAAAGGCTGGAACTCAGTCCTGGCGCTGAAAAAATGTTGAAAAAACTGAAAGCCCACAACATAAAAACCTTGCTCGTTTCAGGTGGTTTTACTTTTTTCACAGAAAAACTCAAAGCTCGATTAGAGCTGGACTACGCCTCTTCCAACACACTTGAAATCATTGAAGGAAAACTCACCGGCAAGGTACTGGGGGAAATTCTGGATGCACAAGGTAAAGCAGATGCACTGAACACACTCCGTACAGAACTGGGTTTGGCAAAAGAACAGGTAATCAGTATGGGGGATGGCGCAAACGACCTAAAAATGATGGCCGCGGCGGGTATCAGTATTGCTTATCGGGCAAAGCCGGTAGTAAGAGCACAAGCCAGCTATGCCATTAGCCACGCTGGACTGGATGGCATGCTCAATCTGCTTAATGCATTATAGTAATTTAAACATGGACAGGCTGGTTACCTGAATATATGTTTTCTGGGCAGCTTCCAGATTAGTCTGGCGTTGCGTCATCTCACTGATTGTTTTATAGGGATCCACATCCAGCAGCGATGAGATTGTTGCTGTGTATTGTAGATTTAAATCGCTGTTAATACTCTGCGCAGTATCTATTTCATTCAACCGCAATCCGACGGATGCCCTGACGGTAGACACATTCGTTAATTCGGCACTTAATTCAGACAAGGCTTTTTGTGCTGCTGTTGTGACAGAGGCTGGTGTTGCAGTTGCATTCAATGCATTGGCTAAATCATCCAAGGTTTTGAAAATATCTTGCCCTGCAACACCAGGCTTAAATACTGCAGCACCAGAATCATTTGCTTCAATTTGACGGGAAGGACTTATCTGTATTTTCCGCTGACCTTGATCACCAACATACACCCCCGCACCACTCGATTGTGAAAAAGGCGGCGTCGAACCTTGATAGTAGCCGGAAAACATGTACTCGCCACTACTGTCTTTCTGATTGGCCAATCCTAACAATTCATTATATCTTGCACGTACTGCCACACCCAACCCAGCATACCCACTTGAACCAATCGTTTGGTTACCTGCCTGAATTGCACTTTCCTGAACATTCTGAATCAAATTGGTAATACTTCCCAAAAACCCATCTTCCAGACTTAAATTTCCCTTTACCAAATCTGCATTCGTATTGTATTGCAGGGTGATTGATTGAGATTGCTTCATCTCCAAACCCCGAGCTGATGCGATTGGGTCATCTGACGGGGTTAAAACACGCCTTCCTGTGGATAGCTGTTCCTGATTTTTTACCAAGCCAGCCTGCTGATCTTGCATCGCTTTGATGCCAACTTCATACATGATATTAGAACTTATACGCATGATTGCTCCTTATTACCCTAGGCTCAAAATCGTATCGAACAATTTTGAAGAAATCTCAAGCGCTTTGCTCGCTGCCTGATAAGCCTGTTGATATCGAACAAGATTTGCAGCCTCTTCATCAAGATTCACACCAGATAAAGATTGTTCTGCCTGACGTGTCTGATCAATCAGTGAAGTTTGAGCCTGATTTCTGATGTCGATTTCGCGTGTTTTAATACCAACCATACTAACCAACTGACTGTAAGCACTTTGATAAGAAACAGTGGCTGTACCTGCTGTGTTATTGATAAGTGTATTTGCTGTTTGCAAACTGGTTAACTGAAGCGCGTTTCGATTATCACTGGTAGCGGTAAAACCAGGGCCATAATTTGGAGACAGGTTAAAAGTATCTCCGTTTGCCGGTGTGCCAGTAATGACAAAATTCACGCCATTCAAAGATATCGTACTGCCAGATGTGTAGGGAATGGGTGCGCCGCCGTTGTAACTTGGATCTGCAGAAGACTTTACAAAAGTTGAAGTGCTGCTGTCGTATGTCAGCGTTACATTGGCAGTTGGCAGAGTTGCCACACTGCTAACCCCGTTAGAGCTAATCTGTCCGGTACCCGTATTACCCGGTGTTGCTGAAGTCTGAACCGGCGCAGCTGCTGCAAGATCTGAAGTGTTCGTAATTGCCACACTAATATCGCGCGCACCATAACGAGTGGGCAAAACCAGGAAAGAGTCTCCGTTATTGGGCGTGCCTGAGGCGCTCAAGGTAATCCCGCCAATTGCGGTAGAAAGCGATGCAGCGGCAACTGTAGTGGTCGTATTTGAAGTCAGATCTGTGATATTGTAATTTGCCCCTGCTGCATCATACGTCACTCTATAACTGCTAGTAGTCAATGAGCCCGCTGCGTTAGGGTTAAATGCTGCCGTGAGGTTTACACCACTGGTATTATTTGTATTTCCACTTACGGAAGGCGACGTTGAACCAATACTAAAGAAATCTTTTCCCAGAACACCATTCAGGTCCACACCGAGTTTATGCTGGTTATTAAATGTTTCGGCCAATCCAACAGCTACCCTGCCTAATGAGTTTTGAGCAGTTTCAAGGATATTGCTACGAAAATCCAGCAACCCACCCAATTTACCGCCGCCAAGGCTTGAAGTACTAATAGGTGTATTGGTCGTTCCACTTGAGTTGTAACCAATAACCAGATTATCAGGATCTTCAGCTGACTGATTAACCGTCAAACTGAATGTGCGTTGCCCTACTACCAATGCCTGACCATTTCCAATATAGACATTTAGCGTACCATCGTATTGCTTTACAACAGTTGCCTTAGCCAGCTTGTTAAGATCACCGACTAATTTATCGCGTAGATCCAATAAATCATTAGGTGACTGTGTAGCATTTGCTGTCCCTTGCGCCAATACAATTTGCTCGTTCAGATTAGCAATTTGCGTCGCAGCAGAATTAATTTCAGCAACAGTACCAGACACTTGAGTATTGACATCCTGACGTAAATCAGAAAGTCGCTGATTGATTGTGCTAAAGCGACTAACCAAAGTTTGCGCTTCACTCAACACTGATTGGCGTGCCGGGGCAGATGATGGATTGGTGGCCAGATCCTGAACCGCACTAAAAAACTGCTGTACTGCAGGAGAGAGTCCCGCATTGGGATCAGCCAGTAAGTTGTCTATCTGTTTGACTTGACCATAATACGCGTTCAGGTATTGACCTTGCGCCTCAGTATTCATCACTTGATCGGATAAAAACTGACTGTATAACCGCTGAACGTCTGTAACCTGAACACCTTGACCCAGGAAGCCCACACCAGACTGCTGAGGTATCGCAGCACCCTGAATAATTTGCTGACGATGAAAACCAGGTGTAGAAGCATTGGCAATATTATGCTGGGTCGTGAGTAATCCGGCTTGAGCAGCCTGAAGTGCGGATATCCCAATACTATAAGTGCTCATCTAAACTCCCAGGATGGCACCGAATGGCCATCAATTTAACTATTTATCGGCTGAAAACTCGGAAACTTAAATGATATTTTACACTCTTTTCAAATACCTATTTATCAGCCTGTTACAAATCGATATTGCAGATATATGAGAAAAATCAAAACTCAGGCATTTGCTAACGCAAGCTGCATTGTTTTGCTATTTAAAATACGCGTAATTTTGCTGGCGTATAGCGGATCCGTTGCATACCCGCCTTGCTGCAGCCCTTTGGCAAAACCAGCCGCATCTTTTCCCTGCTCAAGAGCAGAAGCGTAGCGAGGGTTATTACGCAGTAAATCCGCATAATCACGAAAAGCATCTGCATAGGAATCATAGGCACGAAAACGCTCAACTGATTTAGTTGCAACGCCGTTAACATATTCTGTAGTCGTTGCTTCAGCAACCGCCCCTTTCCAGTTTTTCCCTGCCTTGATACCAAACAGGTTATAGCTGTTATTCCCTGCTGTATCGCGAATTTCCCGGCGTCCCCAACCACTTTCCAATGCAGCATGACCAATCAGAAAATGTGCCGGCACACCCAATTCTTTGCTTGCATCAACTGCCTGCGGCCACATTTTTTCAACAAAATCTTTGGGGGAATTCATTCGTGCTGTTTCCGAGGGGTTTTCGGCCGCACCCGGAATCACATTAATTTCAGGCAATGGAATACCTGCAACGCGATTAGCAGCTGCAGTATTACGCTCTAATGGCTTTATGACTGGTGGGGCATCGCCTGGTTGCACTGAATTGCGTGTCAGCTGTTTTACCATCATATCTGCAAGCCCCAAACCGCCTGTCGTGGAGAACTTCTGAGACATTTGCTGATCCAGGATACCTGTATACAAATCGGATTGACTGCTATCAAAAAGGCCGTCTTTAGGCGTTGCATCACGCATGCTTTTGAGCAACATGTTCATGAACAGCGCTTCAAACTGTTTGGCAACCACTTTAAGTGATTCCGTAGAGTCCGTTTTAGCTGCCATGCGCAACTTGCCGATGCTATTAACATCCAGCGCAAAATCTGTATGCGTATCCAATCGGTTAATCATATAAACCGCACCCTCTTCATTAGATCACTTCCAGCTCAGCGCGCAGTGCGCCTGCGGATTTCATGGCTTGCAATATGGCCAGCATATCCTGTGGCGTGGCGCCAACCGCATTCAGTGCCTTAACCACTTCGCCCAGATTGACACTGGCTGGCAATACAATCAGTCCACCTTTTCCAAACACCACATCAACCTGCGCCTTTTCTGCCACAACCGTTTTACCTTTGGAAAGCGGAGCGGGCTGGCTGACAACCGGTTCACTTGAAATGGTAACAGATAAATTACCATGTGCCACCGCACATTTATCCACTGTCACTGTCTGATTCATGACTACAGATCCCGTGCGCGCATTCACAATGACTTTGGGTGCAGATATCCCCGGGTTTACCGGCAAATTTTCCATTCTGGCCATAAAAGCTACACGCTGATTGGCATCCAGAGGGGCACGTACCTGGACCATACGACTGTCCAATGCATTGGCGACGCCATCTCCCATCGCCAGATTTATCGCCTGCACCATCCGGTTTGCTGTAGTAAAGTCAGCCTCGTTCAATTCCAGGTTAACGTATTCACCTTGGCCTAAAGGGGTGTCCACCTGTCTTTCCACGGTTGCGCCAGAGGGTATGCGCCCGACATTCAAGTGGTTCACCTGAGCACTGCTCCCGCCAGCTGAAGCACCTGCACCGCTCACCACAATATTGCCCTGAGCAACGGCATAAACCTGGCCATCTGCGCCTTTTAAAGGGCTCATCAGTAACGTTCCACCACGCAAGCTCTTAGCGTTACCAATGGAAGAAACCGTCACATCGAGAAGTTGACCGGGTCGGGTAAAAGGCTGCAAACTGGCTGTAATTGTCACGGCCGCCACATTTTTCAATTGCAAACTTGTACCGGCAGGCAAATTAACTCCCAACTGCGACATCATGCTGACCAAACTTTGCACTGTAAATGGCGTTTGCGTGGTCTGATCACCACTGCCGTCCAGACCCACAACCAAACCATAACCAATTAGCTGGTTGGTGCGAACACCTTGTATAGAAGCGATATCTTTGATCCGATCCGCACGGGCTGGCAGCACTGCTAAAAGTGCCGAAACCAGCAATACCCAACGCATTTTTTTCATTTTCAACATTATTATATTTCCTCTAAGCCCTTTCTCAGAAAGGTAGCACTGTCAGGAAAAATCTAGCCAACCAGCCCATGGTCTGGGCCTCATCAATATATCCAGTACCTTTGTACTCAATTCTTGCATCAGCCACTTTGGTTGAAGATACCGCATTACTTCCATTGATAGTAGTTGGATTGACAATACCAGAGAAGCGTATATATTCAGTCCCCTGATCAATCGCCACTTGTTTTTCACCACTAACAAGCAAATTACCGTTTGCAAGCACTTCAATCACAGTTACTGCAATATTACCCGTGAACAAGTTATTGCTGCCGCTATCCCCTTTACCCGCAAAAGTATTGGAAGATGAACCATCCAGCGCAGTGCCCTGGAAAGTTTTGCCGGGCAAACCAAATATGGTGGGCACGGAGGCACTTGCACTGCCGGTTCGGCTGGCTGAACTACTGGATTTTTTAGTCGCGTTGGTTTTTTCTTCAATGAGAATATTCAAGGTATCGCCGACAAAGCGCGCTCGTCTGTCTTCAAAAAGTGTCAACCTGGCAGTTTCTGCCTTATAGATACCACCGTTTGCCGCAGCTTTTTCTGGCATTGGTTGTGGTCTGGCGCTCATCGGCTGATGAACATTTGTTGGTGGAACCATGGCACATCCAGATAACATGAGCATTCCCAGGCATCCAGATAACAAAATCTTGCTTAAATTTTTCAGCATATTCACTTCCACCACTTTTAACTGGAACATACTCAAATAATAAGCAAGATTAATGCCAGTTTTTATGTCATCTGAACCAGTTTCTGAAGCATCTGATCAGAAGTAGTGATCGCTTTGGAATTAATTTCGAAAGCACGCTGTGTCTGAATCATGTTAACCAACTCTTCAGCCACATTTACGTTGGAAGTTTCCACCATACCCTGATTCAGCACACCCAAACCGTTTGTACCTGGCGCATTAGCACTTGGCGCACCCGATGCAGAGGTTTCAACGTACAAATTTTCACCCTGGCTTTGCAAACCAGCCGGATTAATAAAACTTGCCAGTTGCAAACTACCTACCTGAGAAGGGTTAGCGCTTCCAGGCTGCAACACAGATACTGTACCATCCCGGGCGACTGTTACGGTAAGCGCATCAGCGGGGACTGTAATTGCCGGTTGCAGCTGGTAACCGCTGGCTGTCACCACTTGACCCTGACTATCCACCTGAAAGGAGCCATCACGCGTATAAGCAGTGGTACCATCCGGCTGCAAAATCTGAAAGAATCCCTTACCACTGATGGCAATATCCAGCGCGTTGCCCGTTTGCTGAAGATTTCCCTGAGTAAAGATTCTTTCTGTCGCTACCGGGCGAACACCAGTCCCAACCTGAAGTCCCGATGGCAATTGCGTTTGCTGTGAGGATTGCGCGCCCGGCTGACGCAATGTCTGATAGAGCAAATCTTCAAATACGCCTCGCGCCCGCTTGAAACCGTTTGTACTCACGTTTGCAAGGTTGTTGGATATGACATCCATCTGCAGCTGCTGGGCTTCCAATCCGGTTTTGGCAATCCATAATGAGCGAATCATGATTTTCCTTTTTTTATCTTAAAAGCAACTTTCCGCGTTATGCGGTAAGACTTAGAATCTGGCTGCTTGATTGCGCATTACTTGCCGCTGTTTGTATCAGTTTTGTTTGCATATCAAACTGTCTTGCCAAGTTAATCATATTAACCAATACTTCTGCCGCATTCACATTACTACCTTCCAATGCGCCTCCAGCCAAATTCACACTGGCATCTGCAGCTGCTACCGTCCCATCTTTTAGCCGAAACAGGCCATCACCCGACTTTACAATATTTGTCTCATCAGGATTTACCAGCTTAATCCTGCCAACAATGGCTCCCGAAGCAGCCTGACCAATAGGTACAGTGGAAACAGTTCCATCTTTTCCTACAGTGATTTCAGAATCGGGCGGTATGGAGATAGGACCAGAGTCACCCAATACATTTTGGCCATCGCGTGTTTGCAACACACCATTGGGACTGATCTGTAAACTGCCATTGCGTGTATACGCCTCGCTACCATCAGAAGCCTGGACTGCAATCCAGCCCTTACCATGTACCGCCATGTCCAGATCACGACCGGTTTGCTGGATCACACCCGGCGTGAAATCGGCGCCAGTTGTAGAATCCACTACAAAAGTCCGGGTAGGTAGCCCCTCACCATACACGGGCAACGCACGGAAAGCATTCAGCTCCGCCTTAAAACCGGTTGTCGTTACATTGGCAAGGTTATGAGCTACCGTAGCCTGCTGCCCTAATGTATGGTTAGCGCCCGTCATTGCAATATAGATCATGCGATCCATTAGATTACCCTCAATTCTTCAATTATCTCAAGTTCACCAATGTCTGCAGAACTTGATCCTGCGTTTTAATCGTCTGCGCATTGGCCTGGTAAGAGCGTTGTGCTGTAATCATGTTTACCAACTCCTGTGTCAGATCCACATTTGAATCTTCCACCGCTGACGACTGCAACACCCCTAAACTCGATGTTCCCGGCGCACCTGGGATGGGCTGTCCTGAAGCCGCCGTTTCCGCCCAAAGATTATTACCCAGCGGCTGCAATCCCTGCGGATTTTTAAAATCTGCCAGCACCACTTGCCCAAGATTGAGTGACTGACCGTTTGAATACCTGGCTTGCAAAATACCGTCAGCGGAAATTCCAAACCCTGTCGTACGTCCTGAAGCATAGCCATTTTGAGTTAACGCACTGACACCAAATGTACTTCCATATTGTGTCGAACCAGTAAAACTCGGTAAAAACGATGCAATCGCAGTCGCACCTGTCCCCAGCATGGTAGACGTGATTGCAGGCAACGTCACCGTAGATGAAGCCAGCGCGCCGGTGCTTGCACTAAAGGTTAGCGTACCCAAACTGGTCACCGCTGTTGGCGTCCCTGTTGGTGTTGTAGCAGGCGTAGCATTCAATATCGTGACATCACCAGCTGGGTTCGTCACGGTACCGTATACATCCCAGGTATTTGCTGCGGTTTTTGCAAAATACACACCCAAGGTTTGTGCGTTGCCCAATGCATCATAAACTGTCATAGCAGTTGAGGTAGTGTAAGACGTTGTCACCGTGGGGTCGAAGGGGGTAGCAGTGACAACTGAAGCGCGCGAATCCAGATTCACGCCAATATTTGCAGTTGTAGTCACTGACGGCGGAAGATTTGCCGTTGTCACCTGCATATTGGTTATCGATCCAGGCGTAATGACGCCCGCAGCATTAGCAGCATAGCCTGTCAGATTTTTTCCTGAAGAAGTAACAATGAAGCCATTTTTATCCAACTGAAACTGGCCGTTTCGCGCATACGCAATCGTACCGTTATCACTTATCCGGTAAAACCCTTTTCCATTGATTGCAAGATCCAGAGGGTTATTGCTCGTCGTGACATTGCCCTGAGTAAATTGCTGCACAACGGACGACACCTGGGTACCAATACCGATTTGCAAACCACCCGCACCCGTCAGAGAATTTGCATATACGTCCGCAAATTGTGCTTGAGAAGCCTTAAAACCCACTGTTCCAGAGTTTGAAACGTTATTGCCGATCGTATCCAGATTCTTGGATGCCGCATTTAATCCGCTCAGTCCTTGTTGGAAGCCCATATCCGTCTCCTGATTTCTATAGTATTTGTTTGATCAGCGATAATGCTACAGTCCCTAAACCCGTAGTATTCAGTGCCGTGCCCAACGCGCCCAATGTAACGCTACCTACCTGTCCATATGCCAGCTGATCTGCCACTACGCCAACTCCTTTCTGCACGGCTTTCACGCTAAAGGCATAAGCACCGTCTGCTGCAGCCGACCCATCACTCTTAACACCATCCCATTGAAAATTTAAAATACCTGCTTTTTGTGGGCCCAGATCAATACTCTGCTGCGCATTACCTGCAAGATCGTTTACCGTCACGACAACACTATCTGCAGGCTGACTTAAATCAACCCCACCTATTGCCATACCACTTTGCAACGCAAGCGATGAACCAGGCGCCAAAACACCTCTACCAATCAAGGAAGCTGCTTGCAAGGTTTGACCTTGTGTATAGGAGGCAGACAGTGCTTGCACAGTAGCATTAAGCTTGTTGATTCCATCAACTGTACTTAGCTGAGCCAATTGAGAAGTAACCTGCGCATTATCCAGCGGATTTAGCGGATCCTGATTCTGCATTTGCGTCACCAGCAATTTCAAAAATCGAGTCTGCCCATCCTCTACAGCCGATTTACTGACTGCACTGGTATTACTCGCCCCAAACAATTGACTGGCGCTTGTCGCATCCTGAACTGCACTCATTTTATTTCTCCTTTAACCTGTTACTGCCCTAAAGCCAACGTCTTAAGCAGTAACGTCTTGGCTGTATTCATCATATCCACGTTGGTTTGATACGAACGGGATGCGGAAATCATATTCACCATTTCTTCCACAACATTTACATTCGGCATAGACACATAACCTTTTGAATCTGCTAAAGGATTTTTCGGGTCATATACCTGCTTCATCGGAGAGGGATCTTCAATGACCGACGTCACTTTGACACCAGTTGCGCCGGCAGCCTGTAGTGGCACCGCCGAAAAAACCACTTGTTTAGCGCGATAGGGTTGCCCGGTGGAACTCGTTGCACTATCCGCATTGGCCAGATTACTCGCCACCACATTCAGCCTTTGTGACTGCGCAGTTAACGCGGAACCCGCGATGCTAAAAACGTTAAACATAGACATAATTATTGACCCTGGATTGCAGACTTTCTCATCTGAACTTCAGCATTTAGAAAACTGAGAACTGCCTGGTAATGAATAGCATTGTCTGTAAATTGCGCCATTTCCACATTCGTATCTACCGTATTGCCATCAATACTGGCTTGCGAAGGCACCCTGTACATTTCCGCAGCATTCAGAGGCCCACCAACGTGGCCTTTCATATGGGTGGCTGCTGATGTATCCATTGGCAAAACACCCCGTGCCGATTGAGCACCTTTCAACACGCTTGCAAAATCTACATCGACTGCTTTGTAATTAGGGGTATCCGCATTGGCAATATTAGAGGCGAGCATTTGTTGACGATGGGCGCGCAAATTCAACGCATCCTCAAAAAAATTATTCACGCCTTTCATTCCGTTGATCATCGCAAGCACACTCCAAACTAGTTCCTTGCTAAGGATACAAGCATGAAACATGCCAACTTGGTTTATTACGAAACTGAATGACTTAATGCTTGAATTATTCGAAGTGGAAAAACAATGCGGCAATTCTTGCCGCCTAAACGGCAAGAATTGTATTAGAACAACGAAGGAATAATTATTACGAAAAAATCAATTGAATACACCATTCAAATTACAATCTGGCTCAGAAACGACTATGCCACTTCCACTCTGTTTCGCCCAGCTTCCTTAGCAGCATATACCGCCTTATCAGCACGGCCAATCAAAGGCTCAACACCTTCATCAGGAAGTCGTTCAGCAATACCAGCACTAAACGTGATGAGCACACGTTCGTTCTTGTGCAGGAAAAACTTTTTGGTTAATTCTCGCTGAACCCGTGTCATGACCTTAACTGCTTCGTCAACGGGTGTATCGGGCAGTATAATGACAAATTCTTCTCCACCATACCGTGCAATCGTGTCTGTCGGTCGCAAAGCCTCTTTTACAACGCGCACCAGATGAATCAAGGCCTCATCCCCAGCCTGATGACCAAGCGAGTCGTTTAATCGTTTAAAATGATCCACATCCAGAACAGCTACCGACAGTTTTGACTTTACGCGATCAGACCTTGCCAACTCTCTCTCAAACGCATCATCCATACCCCGACGGTTCAAAGTACCTGTTAACTGATCTTCACGTACCAGTTCACTCACCTCATCCAACTCCACTTCCAGCCTGATGATTTTCTGCTCAGCTGCTTCAACCTGCTTGCGCGCTTCAATCAACTCATCTCGAGAACGCATTACATCTAACTGCATGCCTTTAGTATCAACCAACAACTCTTCCAGAATTTTATTCAGTTGCAGAATATCCTCTGTCTGGCTGATTTTGACTGAGTAACCTTCAATCTTTGACTGATAACCGTCAGTACTTTCAGACAGCTCACCCAATCGATCTACAAAGGTAGTCAGCATGTTTTTCAGGGTGGTTTTTGCATCATTCAAGCTATGCTTCAATGCACTTTGCTTGTATATGACTTCCTTAAAACTTCTCTCGGCATCAAACAACGAGCGAGTATCCAAAGGCTGAGCAATAATTCCCTGAATCACAGCAACTTGACCGTGCAACCATTGGTCATCAATGACCAACTCACCTACATTATCCACCAGCAAACGCAATAAACTCATTATGCCGGCCAGCACTTCCGAATCGCTTTCGCCCCTGACTTCCAGCTTGAACCAGAATTGTTTCAAATCCTTTGAAAGCCCCTGAAACGAAAGCTCATCCCTGGCCTCTCTAGCCCGTTTGGCTAATATTCCAGCCTCTTCCATCAGTTCAGGGAAATGCGTCAAACGCGGCATCAAACCCAACTCCAGAGACTGTACTAACAACTCTTGAAGATAGGACTTTGCATCCCCTTTAATGATGTCTGCCAATTGATCTTCACTTCTGGATTGCCTGGACACTTCACTTTTAGTCTCAATCGACGTCGATTCAGGTTTGCCAACCTCTGCTTCAGCCAAACTTTCATCCATCTCAATGCCGGATTGTTTGGGCATTTCTGACCATGATCGAACCAAAGCACCTAGTTTTTCCTGAAGCGCCACAGAGTCCGCAGAAAAATTAGCCAGCACACGGTCAACTCCCTCACGTTTTCGTTTTGAAGTAATACCGCTATGTTTCAACTCCCATTGCTTGAGCAAATCTTTGATCAATGTACCCCAGGATCCTTTTTCCGAACCGGTCACACCTTTACCGGTAGCCAGCGCTGAGAAAGCAAGCTCAAACTCAACCCAGTTTTTTTCAGAAAATGCCTTTTCCAGCAAATGCACAGGCTGCTTAAGCCCAGGTGCGTTTTTGACAACATCTTTAAATACTTTCTGAAGAGCAGGTTCTATACCAGTAGCCACTTCCCCTCCAGCACCGGAAATTTCTTGATAAAGCTTTTGATAGTTTTCAGGCGTAGGGACCAATCGGCGCGCCGTCAGAAGTTTCAACGTTTCACGCGCGATATCTGTAGGGTTCGTGAGCTTTTGCATAGGATTTTATTGAAAGTCAGCTAAAACAAAAATAAACATAGAATAGGCCTTATTTTTGTAATTTTCCATTGAATATCATATCATCCGAAGGGATGTTGCCACAATCGCGCATCCACCCCTGTCATCTGGAATTTTTCATGTTACGCATTCGACTGCTCTTACTATTCTGTTTTTTTGTCCCCCACTCCGCTGTGGCAGCCTGGCAAGACATTAATGAAATGCGCAATACCATTGATCAATACATTAAATCTCAAACCACTAATCTGCCAGGCAAAGTTGAAACATCCATCGGCACTATTGACCCGCGACTACAATTACCGCAATGCCTGAAACTGGAAGCATTTAATATCTCAGGAGGCAGACTTTGGGGTAACAGCACGGTGGGTATTCGTTGCGAGCAGCCTTCATCGTGGTCAATCTATGTACCTGTCAATATCAAAGTCACCGGCGAGGTTGTGGTCAGTGCACGCCCCATATCACGTGGCGCGACAATTGGCCCGGATGACCTCACCAGACAAAATGCAGATTTAACACAATTACCTTCAAGCGTCATAACTCAGCCTGAACAGGCAATAGGCAAAACCGTCACCAGTAGTGTGCCGGCTGGTAATATTCTGCGTATTGAAATGCTGCGCGCACCAATTGCCGTAAAGCAAGGCCAAATCGTAAAAATCATCACCAAGGGTTCTGGATTTACTGTCAGCTCTGAAGGAAAAGCCTTGTCCAGTGCAAGTACAGACCAGATAATTTCGGTACGCACATCATCCGGTCAAATCATTAGTGGAACGGTCACCCCTGAAGGAACGGTCGAAGTTCAATACTAAAACACTATCCCTTCAAGTCCCCAACAGAACAGTCTCCTTTTGAATATATTATTACCCATGATCTTGCTATAATTCCACAAGAAGCACTTGTTAATTAAGCGACATAAAATAAACCTAAAGTTATTCGGCTAATGGTCGATATCCTCGGCATGAGGGTTGTTTTAATGTCACCAACCTTAGTTACAACTCATATTTTAAATGGTTTTATAAGTTTATAGAGGTAATTACCTTGAAGATCGATCATACAGTTACAACAGCCTCCGGCCTCAAAATTAATGAGAGCCAGGGTCAACAAAACCGGGTAAACAGTGCACCTGCCCCTTCCTTCAAACCGTCTACTGACAGTGTAAGTATCACTTCGCTTTCATCTCAGTTACAGGCTTTGGAAAGCAGTTTATCTGCTGTTAGCGTAGTAGATACCGCCAGAGTAAATGCCATTAAGCAAGCGATTAGTGAAGGGCGTTTCAAAATTAACCCTGAAGTGGTTGCAGACAAGCTGCTTAACTCTGTTAAAGAACTGGTTTTTAACCAGAAGGTTTAATTTTGTCGACAAGTGGCAATATCAGCAGCACTTCCCAATTAATCGCCAACCTCAAGGCGGAAATTGAGAGTTTTGCTGCATTTTGCGACATTCTCAAAACAGAGCAGGAAGTGTTAAATAATAACGAAATTGATCAGCTGCTCTCGATTTCAAAGCTAAAATCAGAAAAAGTAGTACTTTTATCCCAGCTTGCAGAAATTCGCAATCGCTTTCTTGCCGGACAAAATTTACTCCCTGATCAAAATGGCATGGAAATTCTCATTAAAATGGGAAAATTACCTGATCCTAATGGCGAGATACCCAGATTTTGGGGGAAGCTAATTGAGTTAGCAAAGAAAGCACAGCATCTGAATGAAGTAAACGGCATCATGATTGAGACAAAACTTGGCCATAATCAGCAGGCTCTGTCTGCACTTCAATCTGCAGCAAACCAAGCCACACTATATGGCCCTGATGGTAAAACACATTCCGCAGGAACTGGCCGTCCATTGGGCAAGGGTTAACCTTTTAACCAAGCATATAACCTGTTCAGGCTGATTACTGACTACCAAGGGGAATTTCGGTTACCCCTTCCTGAACATCAGAAAGTATCATAACTGTCACCCTCCGGTTTCTGGACCGCCCTTCAGCTGTATCATTAGTATCAACAGGCTTGTTTTCACCATAACCAATCGCCACCAATCTTTCTGGTGAAACACCACTGGCAGTAAAAACGCGTACAACACTACTGGAACGAGCGGATGACAATTCCCAATTCGATGGATACTGGGGCGTACTGATCGGAGAGTTATCGCTATAACCTTCTACCTGAATATTGTTGTTTACTCCGGCCAGAACATGCCCGACTGCGGTTAATGCATTGATAGAGTCATGTTCCAGTAAGGCCAGCCCCGATTCAAAAAGAAGACTGGCGTTAATCTCAATCGCCACACCTCGACTACTCTGCGTTACCCTCACCTTCCCCCCTTTCACCAAGGGTTCAAGCACCTTCAGGATATCCTTGGCAATGCTTTTCATTTTAGCTTCTTGCTGTTTACGCTTCTGGTCCTGCACCGGCGTTCTTTTGATGGGTAAAACCTGTGACGGTTGGTTCCGCTTTGCGGCACCACTTTGCGTGCCAGTTGGAACAGGCATATCTGCTCGCGATTGTGTTTTAAACGCATTCACAAGGGAATCGCTCAACACACGATACTTACCTTCATTGACCTGGGAAATAGAATACATGACCACAAAGAAAGCAAACAGCAATGTAATAAAGTCGGCATAGGAAACCAGCCAACGTTCATGATTTTCGTGTTCTTCCTGTTTATGTTTGCGCGCCATAACTCCGGCTCCGGGTGATCTGTTCTGAAACACCCACTACTATTTGTAGAATTGGCAGCTTCAAGCAGCTAAATCCAATATCCTCGAAGTTTGGTTTCTATCATGCGAGGATTCTCGCCATTGGAAATAGAGACCAAACCATCGATTAACATCGATTTCATCATGACTTCATGGGAAACCAATGATTTCAGTTTATTTGCTATCGGTAAAAAAAACAGGTTAGCAGAACCCACGCCGTAAATTGTCGCTACAAAGGCTACCGCAATACCGCCACCCAGCTTGGATGGGTCTGAAAGATTTTCCATCACATGTATCAAGCCCATCACAGCCCCCAAAATACCGATGGTCGGTGCATATCCCCCTGCAGCTTCCCAAATTTTTGCTGCTGCGCGGTAGTGCTCTTCATATGCATCTATTTCAAGCTCCATGGATTCACGAAGCGTTCCCGGTTCTGCGCCATCCACCAGCATTTGCAGACCCTTTCGAATAAAAGGCTCGTCTACCGATTCGATCATGGGTTCAAGCGCCAACAAGCCTCCCTTACGAGAAACATTGCTCCACTGAACAATCTGATCAATTAAAACCTGAGGCTCTTTTTCCGGGGGGCGAAAAACCCATTTCAGCATTTTCAACCCGAGAAAAAACACTGGCATCGAGCTCTGCAACATGACTGCACCAATCGTGCCGCCCATTACTATGATAAAAGCAGTAAACTGGATAAGCGAGTGAACGTTTCCCCCCTCCAGCAACTGCCCACCCAGAATGGCTACAAAAGAGATGACGATACCGAATATACTAACCCGATCCATCAGCAATTCCCTGCTTTGTATTGTAAGTTAAATAAACGGGTAGGCAAGCTTAGACGCCCTCTGGCATTAATCATTTCAAAATATCAGGGAAAAGTTCATGCCACCATTAAAGCAAGGTTTTGTGGGCATAAGTGAGCTATATCGACACACTTTCCATTTTCTTAAAAGCGCAGATTAATCGCGCCATTCTTTTAGACGGCCTCTGAGACGGGCAACAGCCTGACTATGTAACTGGCAAACCCTGGATTCACTGACACCCAACACCTCGCCAATTTCCTTAAGGTTTAATTCCTGATCATAATACAAGCCCATCACCAGTTTTTCGCGTTCAGGCAAATTTTCAATGCTTTCTGTCAAAACTTGACGGAATCGGTCATCTTCCATGATTTCCAAAGGGTTCGGCGCACCACCTTCCGCATAACTTTCAAAGAAGTCGCCGTCTTCAGAACCTTGAAAATCTTCATAATGCAGCAGTTGATAACCCCGGGCATCCTGCAACATATCCTGATACTCTGCCAGCGGCACGTCAATTTCTTTTGCCAGTTCTTCTTCGCTTGGTTGACGACCTAAACGCTGTTGAAGAATATTGATAGCCGTCTCAATCGTGCGCAATTTTTTACGCATAGTACGCGGCAACCAGTCAGCCTGCCTTAATTCATCCAGCATGGAGCCTCTGACGCGCTGCACTGCATAGGTTTCAAACTGGGCGCCACGATCACCATCATAATTCTCAACAGCTTCCAGAAGACCAATCAATCCAACCTGAATCAGATCATCCACATGCACACTGGCCGGCAATCTTGCCATGAGATGATAGGCAACGCGTTTCACCATCGGTGCAAATTCAGCAACTATCTGTGTTTTATCAAAACCTGATGCGATTTCACTCATAACAATCTCATGTCATGCGGGTATTATGTAAATTGCCGGCAATACGGCTACTTTGGATGAGACGTTGCATAAACACATCCAGACGCCCATTATCCGCTGTTGGATAAGGCCACTGCTCCAGCATTTCGGTCAATTGCCGGAATGCAACTGCTGACGGTGACAAAGGAAAAGCATCCACCACCGGCCGATGTAAACGGGATGATTGCTTCAGTTTATCATCAAGTGGCACGTGGCCCATATAATCAAGAGAAACATCCAGAAAACGACCGGCAGCCTTTGCCATATTATTAAAGATTGCCTGTGCCGCTTCGGCTGAAACCGTATTAATCAGAATACGAAAATTTTGTTTAGCATAATCTTGGCTCAATACTTTAATCAATGCATAGGCATCCGTAATAGACGCGGGTTGATTAGAAACCACCACAACCACTTCTTGCGCTGCCAGGCTGAGTGAAAGTACATTGCGTTCAATGCCTGCCACTGCATCCATTAACACCACATCTACCGGTTGTGGAAGCTGACGAAAAGATTCAACCAGCCTCTCCCCATTTCCTGCATCCAATTCTGCCAGTGCTTTGACACCCTGAGCGGCTGGCACAATGCCTATTCCTTCTGGACCACGCAGAATAATCTGCTCCATGGTTTTTTCACGGCGCAATACGTGTAGCAGATCATATTTCGGCTCCAGACCTAACAAGCGAGATAAATTTGTTTTTCCAGAATTTTCGTCCAGAACCAATACATTTCTACCCCGCCTGGCAAGCGAGACAGCAAGATTCAGCACTATACCCGTTTTTCCCACTCCGTTACGACCGCTGGCAATGGTAACAATCCGCGCTACGTCCTGAGCAAGCAGACGCCTTAAGCCTTCTGCCTGATCATGTAACGTGTCATCCACGGTATGCACCCTCACCCGATTTTCCTGTATCGCGAGCAAAACCAGACTTTTCTTCAGCTGCATTAGCCCCGCCAGCCATAACCAGCGGACAATCGAGCTCATTCATGGAAAAAGGAGAATCGTCTTTACCCGCTTTAAGCGCACGATCAATCAGATAAAGCGGATTAGCAAGATGCAAATCCTCTGGTACGCGCTGGCCATTTGTCACAAAGTGCAGGGTAAGCTTATGGCGCGTTACTACATCCAGAGCACTGCCAAGGCTAAGCGCTTCATCCACCTTGGTTAAAATACATCCAGCCATTCCTTCTCCCTGATAAGCACGCACCACGTCTTCCAGAGTATTGCCTTGAGACGTTGCACTCACCAGCAACAAACGTTTTACATCACGCCCTTGACCACACAACAATGAAATTTGCTGAGCCAGCCTGCGATCACGTTGACTCATACCGACCGTGTCGATCAAAACCAGATGACGATTTTGCAAATCTGCTAAAGTCAGCTGCAAATCAGCTTCATCTTTAACGGCATAGACTGGTACACCAAGAATACGTCCGTAAATGCGCAATTGGTCATGGGCGCCAATCCGGTAACTGTCTGTCGTGATTAAAGCAAGGCTGTTCGGCCCATGCCGGAGGGTACAACGCGCTGCCAGCTTGGCCACCGTCGTGGTTTTTCCCACGCCAGTAGGCCCTACCAAGGCATAAATACCCCCTTTTTCTATGATATCCTGCCCTGATCCGACCGCATGCAGATTATGCACCAGAGCTGTCTTTACCCATTTCAGCCCTTTATCAAAATCATAACCAGCGGGCATATTATCCAACAGCTGCCGGGAAAGAGTCGGGCTGAATCCGACTGTCAGCATCTGGCGCAGTATTTCAACTTTGGCCGGTTCGCGTCTTTGCATATCTGACCACGCCAACCCGGCCAACTGACCTTCCAGCATACCCCGCAGAAAACGAATTTCTTTCACTATTTCGGAATTGACTTCCTGGGCCTTATCTACAGATGGTGTTGCAGGAGAAGCGGAAGGTTCTGGGGCTGCCTCCTGGGTGGAAACTGGCGCACGGACAGGCGCTGGAGAAGGTGCAGGTCGAATGTGCTCTGCAAATATTTCATGTTGCACACTTTGCGGCGCAGGGCTCTGTGGCATCTGAATACCAGAAACGGGTGATGCCATGCCGGGATGGTTGGACAGTGATGCCACATCCATATCAGCAACCGCCATGATTTCCACACCTCCCCCTACCTGCCGATTAGAGAGAATAATGGCGTTCGCCCCTAATGCATCCCGCACTTGCCGTAAAGCTTCCCGAGTTGTGCTGGCGTGAAACTTTTTAATCATTAAGCCCTGCCCCCGATAACGGCGGTCACTCTGATCGACTTAGTTTCGGGTACTTCGGCATGAGAAATGACTTTTAGCTGGGGGATAGAGCGTCGAAGGAAACGGGATAATAGCGTTCTTAATTGAGCAGGCACCAGCAATACCGCTGGCAAACCAAGTTGTTCCTGACGCTGCACGGTCGCATCTGCCTGTTGCAGAAGATTTTCGGCGAGGCCCGGTTCGAGTCCGGCACCTTCCACTCCCTTGGTTTGGGTAGCTTGCATCAGAATATTTTCTAGCGTGGGCTCCAGCGTTATCACCTGCAATTCGTTTACACCTGGATAAATTTGATGAATGATAGCACGACCAAGCTTGGTGCGTACCGCTGCCGTCAATTCCTCTGCATCTTGTGTCCTCGAGCCATATTCAGCCAACACATCAATAATGGACCGCATATCGCGTATATGCACCCCCTCATCCATCAGATTCTGTAATACTTTCTGTAACACGCCCAGCGGCACAACCTTGGGAACCACCTCTTCCACCAGTTTTGGAAACTCTTTGGAAAGATGATCCAGCAACTGCTGTGTTTCTTCTCTGCCCAGCAACTCTGCAGCATGGCTCTGAATCAGGTTGCTCAAGTGTGTTGCTACTACTGTACTGGCATCCACTACAGTATACCCAAAAGTTTGCGCCTGTTCACGCAAACCGGCCTCTATCCATACCGCTTCAAGACCAAATGTCGGATCTTTCGTAACCGTGCCGGGCAATGCACCCAATACACGGCCGGGGTTAATAGCCAGAAACATGCCGCCATACGCCTCACCCTGACCCACTTCAACACCTTTAAGGGTGATACGATAAGCATTGGGGCGCAATTCGAGGTTATCCCGGATATGCACTGCTGGCACCAGAAAACCCATCTCTTGCGCAAATTTCTTACGAATGCCCCTGATCCTGCGCAACAATTCACCATCTTGTGTTTTATCTACCAAAGGAATAAGACGATAGCCTACTTCCAGTCCTAATACATCGACAGGCAACACATCATCCCAGCTGACTTCGATGGGCTCCGTACTGGATGGCGGCACCATAACAGGCGCTTCTTCTACTGCTTCCACTTGCCTGTCGAGCATATAAGCAGAACCACTCAAAATAGCCGCAATCAAGAAAAAGGCAAAGTGCGGCATACCGGGAATCAAACCCATCATGAACAGAATAGAGGCTGTTACATACAACACCTGAGACTTTTTGAACAATTGGCCTAACAACTGCTGACTCAGGTCTTCGTCAGTCGCCACACGACTGACAACCAAGCCAGCTGCGGTAGAAATTATCAATGCCGGAATTTGTGCTACCAGACCATCACCAATTGCCAAAAGCGTATAGTTGGTTAAGGCGGTGTTTATATCCAGGTCGTGCTGAAAAATACCGACTGCCAGACCACCCACAATATTAATCAAGAGAATCATGATGCCGGCAATGGCATCACCACGAACAAACTTGCTCGCACCATCCATGGAACCAAAGAAGTCTGCTTCCTGAGAAATTTCTGAGCGCCTTCTTCTGGCTTCATCTTCAGCTATCAGACCGGCATTAAGGTCTGCGTCAATCGCCATCTGCTTGCCCGGCATGGCGTCCAGGGTGAAACGCGCGCTCACTTCAGCAATACGGCCAGCACCTTTGGTTATCACGACAAAGTTAATGACCACCAGAATAATAAACACCACCAGACCGACGGTATAATTCCCCCCCACCAGAAAATGCCCGAACGCCTCAATGACTTTCCCTGCTGCATCCGGCCCGGTATGCCCTTCCAACAACACAACACGAGTAGATGCAACGTTAAGAGAAAGTCGCAATAACGTGGTGACCAGCAACACAGTGGGAAATACAGAAAATTCCAGTGGCTTTTTGGTATACAGACTGACCAACAGCACTATCATTGCCATGGCAATGTTGAAAGTAAACAGCAAATCCAGCAAAAATGGGGGGAGCGGCAGTATCATCATTGCGAGAATCATGATGATAAGTACTGGCCCTGCCATCTTGGTCAGATTCATTTTGCCCAGAACTGATTGATCTTCAACCCTCGCATTCATTCTTCAATTCCCGGATCAAGGTTTTCCGGAACAGGCAAATCACCCGGCGCTTGAGGAATTGCACCACCACGCGCATCGTATTGACGAAGCTGATAAATATAGGCCAGCACTTCAGCAACAGCCGTATATAGTTCGGAAGGGATTTCTTCTCCCATTTCAGCATGGCGATATAATGCTCGTGCCAATGGCGGAGTACGCAAGATAGGAATCCGATTTTCTTTACCCAGTTCAATAATCCTTTCAGCTAACAGATGCGCACCTTTGGCAACCACTTGCGGTGCACTCATAGCCTTATCTTGATAACGTAAAGCAACAGCATAGTGTGTCGGGTTAGTCACAATGACATCCGCCTTCGGTACCTCAGACATCATGCGTCTACGTGCCATTTCACGCTGCATGCTGCGAATTCTTGCTTTAAGCTGCGGATCGCCTTCAGATTCCTTAGCTTCCTTGCGCACTTCATCTTTGGTCATTTTCAGTTTTTTGCTATGGTCCCAAAGCTGGAAGGGTACATCTATCGCCACAATCAAAATCATCGATCCGGAAACAAAGAGCAGTGTATTGCCCATTAAGCGAATGACCTGCCCCATCCCCTCGTCCAACGAAATAGTCAGCAGACTCAACATGGCATCTACATTGTGCCAGATAAACCATGCCCCTATTCCCCCTATCAATGCAGATTTCGCAACAGCCTTAGCGAGTTCAACCAGGCTGTGCGAAGAAAACATCCGCGCTATCCCTTTGAAGAGATTCAGACGTTTAATATCAGGTATCAGTGCCTGAAATGAAAAAAGCCAGCCAGAAAGCAAAATAGAAGATGCCACTGCTGCAACTGCCATCAACAATAAAAAAGGCAGAAATGCGAACAATATTTCTTGCGACGCCTGATGCAGCCTCGTAAACATCACAGAAGTATTAAATATGTCATCACGGTTCAAAATAAGTCCGTGGCGCATTACAGCAGACAAGCGATCTATCAGGCTCGGACCCATGAGTATCAACCCGCCGGCAGAAGCCAGTAAACCAGCGAAAGTAGTTAACTCGCGCGACCGCGCTATCTGACCCTTTTCACGTGCCTCTTCAATTCGTCGGGGCGACGCGGGTTCTGTTTTTTCTAAGTCGCTATCTTCAGCCATTCCCACCTCTTTGGTGCGGCTAGTTTACCATGCCAGGAGACTGTAAAAAACTAAGTTTTAACGCAATGCATGCACCCCGATTTCTGACAGATGCACCCCAATAAAAAGGGCGCCCTTTGCGGAGCGCCCTTTTCTGGAATGACCAAAAGAAACAATCTATTCTGCCTCATCAATCCAAGCCAACTGAATCGCTTCCAGAATTTTCTCGTTAGATTTATTGGGATCATCATCAAAACCATCCAACTCTGTTACCCATCGATGCAAATCAGTAAAACGAACATATTGCGGATCTACATCTGTATGTTTTTCACTCAATTCAATGGCAATATCCAGCGTATCAATCCATTTCATGGAATCACTCCTTAATGGCCTTCTTTTACCATATTAATCGTATATTTAGGGATTTCAATCACCAAATCCTGTTCATCCACAACTGTCTGGCAACTCAAACGGGAATTAGGCTCCAGACCCCACGCTTTATCCAGCAGATCATCTTCTTTTTCGTCAGAAGGATTTAAAGACTCCAACCCTTCACGGACAATCACATGGCACGTTGTACAAGCGCAGGATTTCTCGCATGCATGCTCGATATCCACCCCGTTAGCCAACAATGTGTCACAAATGGTTTCACCTTTTTTTGCTTCAATTACAGTTCCTTCCGGACATAATTCTTCGTGGGGCAATACAATCAGTTGTGGCATAAGTAAACTCTGTTTTAGTTTTAAATAATCAAAATAATTTGTTCAAGCGGCCGAAGTATTCCGTCGCTAAATCAGGAGTTGGCAATCTCTTCAATTTTCTGACCTGCCAAAGCCTTTTTAACGCTTTGATCCATACGCCGCCCAGCAAAGTCAGTCGTAATATGATTAAGTGCCTCTGCAGCCTGCTTAATAACCTGATGATTTTCACCATCAAGTACTGAACGCAATTTTTCCAAAGCTTCCAAGATAGCAGTGCGCTCTTCTTCATTCAACAGACTATCGCCATCTTCAGCCAAAGCATTTTCAGTTGCTTCTACCAGTGATCGCCCTTCAACCTGCTGCTCTCGCAATGCACGGGAATGCACGTCATCTTTTGCATACACATAGGAATCCTTGAGCATACGCGTAATTTCTTCATCAGTCAGACCGTAGGACGGTTTCACGGTAATGGCGGATTCTACGCCAGAACTTTGTTCTTTGGCCGAAACACTAAGCAAACCATCTGCATCAACTTGAAAAGTCACCCGTATTTTGGCAGAGCCTGCCACCATCGGTGGAATGCCGCGCAATTCAAACTTGGCCAATGATCGGCAATCGCTTACCAACTCACGCTCACCCTGCACCACATGAAAGCTCATTGCAGTCTGGCCATCTTTATAGGTCGTAAACTCCTGCGCACGCGCTGTAGGAATAGTGGAGTTTCGTGGAATTACTTTTTCAGCCAATCCGCCCATGGTTTCAAGACCCAAGGACAAAGGGATTACGTCCAGCAGCAACCAGTCATCATCTGCCCGATTACCTGCCAGCACATTGGCTTGAATAGCTGCACCCAACGCAACTACTTTATCAGGGTCCAGATTGTTAAGGGGTTCCTGCTTGAAATATTCGGCTACGGCTTGCTGAATGCGTGGCATCCGTGTTGAACCGCCTACCATCACTACACCCTTGATGTCATCGACGGTAAGATCTGCATCTCTCAGCGCCTTACGAGTAGGAATCAACGTTTTGTTCACCAGACTCTGCGTCATTTCCGTGAATTGATCCGAGGTCAACATCAGATCAATGGTTTCACCTGTCGACAACACCGCAGTTATCCGCGTTTCAGAATGATCCGTCAGACCTTCCTTGGCTTCGCGTGCTTTGGTCAATAACAACCGCGTATCGTGCGCACTCAGTGCAGAGAGTTTTGCTTCTGCCAGAATCCAGCAATAGATGCGATGATCAAAATCATCGCCACCCAGAGCAGAATCGCCATTTGTTGCCAGCACTTCAAACACGCCACGTGAAAGCTTTAAAATGGAGATGTCAAAGGTACCGCCACCCAGATCAAATACGGCGTACACGCCTTCTGCTGAATTATCCAGACCGTAGGCAACCGCTGCGGCAGTCGGCTCATTCAGCAAGCGCAGTACATTCAAGCCCGCCAGCCTGGCAGCATCTTTCGTTGCCTGACGCTGTGCATCATCAAAATAGGCAGGCACTGTAATCACTGCGCCAACCAACTCCCCACCAAGCGCTTTTTCAGCACGCTCTCGCATTACTTTCAGTATCTCGGCAGACACTTCTACGGGACTTTTCACGCCAGCAATCGTTTTGAGTTGCACCATACCTGGCGCATCTACAAACCCGTAAGGCATATCACTCACATCTGGCAGATCTTTTAATCCGCGCCCCATGAAACGCTTCGCAGAAACGATTGTATTATGTGGGTCTTCGCTCTGCTTGGCTTGTGCAGGGCAGCCGACGTCCACATGGCCATCCGCAAAATACCGCACTACTGAAGGCAAGAGTGGACGACCTTTCTCATCGTTGATAACCACACTGATACCATTACGCACAGTCGCAACCAGCGAATTAGTTGTGCCAAGGTCGATCCCGATCGCCAGCCTATGCTGGTGTGGGGCAGTGCTCATGCCAGGTTCAGCGATTTGCAATAATGCCATTATGAATCCATTGTTTCGTATGCGTCATTGATCTCAGAAATCAGTTTTTCCAGAAAGCGCAGCTTACGCACATTCTGCGCTGCACCCTGGTAATCTGCCTCAACATCCAGCTGTTTCTCAAGTACGCTATGCAGCGATTTTATTTCCGCTTTCAAACTGCTTTCAGCTTTCTCAAGTGCATTTATATCATGCGCCATTTTGGCGTCCATCACTGCCTCGCGCAACTCCATCTGTTCCATTAGAAACGCAGCAGGCATAGACGTATTGGTTTCTTCCTGAGTATCTACCTGGTGAAGTTTAAGTAAATAACGTGCTCGATTAATGGGTTTTTTCAGAGTCTGGTACGCTTCATTGGTCAGCGTTGCCCATTGCATGGAAAGTCGGCGTTCAGCATCCCCCAAATGGGCAAATTTATCGGGATGTACTTGACTCTGTATATCTCGATAAATTTGATCCAACTGGTTGAGATCAAGCTTGAATGCTGGCTGGAAGCCAAAAAGCTCAAAAAAGTTTTTATTGAAATCGTACTTCATTGTGCAGTTAGCCGTTCCGGGTATTGCAATACAACTGGCTAAACCCGGAACCTGAGGATTGAAAGGTTAAACGTTGAAGCTTTCGCCACAACCACATGCATCTTTTACATTGGGGTTATTGAACTTGAAACCTTCATTCAGTCCTTCGCGCACAAAATCCAGTTCCGTACCCTCAAGATAAACGAGACTTTTCGGATCAACCAGAACAGTTACGCCATAGCTCTCAAAACGCAAATCATCATCATTTGCCTCATCAGCAAACTCAAGTTTGTAAGCCATACCCGAACAGCCCGATGTACGAACACCCAAACGCAACCCAGCGCCTTTACCACGCTTGGCGATGAAATTTTTCACATGGGTTGCTGCGCTTTCAGTCAATGTCACTGCCATAACAATGCCTCTTTATGGATTTCGATAAATTAAGAATCAGCTAGCAGCTGCCTGCTCGGACTCTGCTGAACCATGCTTGGTTTTATAGTCGGAAACAGCTGCTTTAATCGCATCTTCCGCCAAAATGGAACAGTGAATCTTGACAGGTGGCAAGGCCAGTTCTTCTGCGATCTGGGTGTTTTTTATCTCCATGGCCTGGTCCAGCGTTTTCCCCTTGACCCATTCAGTGACCAAAGAGCTGGATGCAATAGCCGAACCGCAGCCATAGGTTTTGAATTTGGCATCTTCAATAATGCCATCTTTGTTCACCTTGATCTGCAACTTCATCACGTCACCACATGCCGGCGCACCAACCATACCGGTACCAACACTGTCGTCACCTTTTTCAAAAGCGCCCACGTTGCGGGGATTTTCGTAATGATCCAATACTTTTTCGCTGTATGCCATGATGTTACTCCTTACAAGTTATCTGGTTTTACTACGTAAACTGTTAATTAGTGAGCTGCCCACTGCACGGTATTCAAATCAATACCTTCCTTAAACATATCCCAAAGCGG
Organism: Sulfurirhabdus sp.; assembly: GCA_043759595.1. Taxonomy (GTDB): domain Bacteria; phylum Pseudomonadota; class Gammaproteobacteria; order Burkholderiales; family SMCO01; genus Sulfurirhabdus. Next base: position 31,053 of record JAYVLG010000195.1, read on the forward strand.
TGACAGTTCGCGCAATTTCGCGATTTTATCCTTTAACAGCTGAATAGCGTAATCTACCTCTTCAACAGCCGTAAAACGTCCGATAGTAAAGCGAATAGAGCTATGCGCCAATTCATCATTGCGTCCCAGAGCTTTCAATACGTATGAAGGCTCAAGGCTCGCTGAGGTACAGGCAGATCCACTGGAAACCGCCAAATCCTTGATCGCCATGATCAGGGACTCCCCCTCAACAAAATTAAAGCTGATGTTCAGGTTGTGAGGAACGCGTTGTTCCATGTCACCATTCACATACACTTCTTCCATGTCTTTCAAACCGTTATACAGTCTGTCACGCAGCATGCGGATGCGTTCATTTTCTGTTGCCATTTCTTCGCGAGCAATACGGAAAGCTTCACCCATACCAACAATCTGGTGAGGAGCAAGGGTACCGGAACGCATACCTCTTTCGTGACCACCACCATGCATTTGCGCTTCAAGGCGAATACGTGGCTTGCGACGCACAAACAAAGCACCAATTCCTTTTGGTCCATAGGTTTTATGCGCTGAAAAAGACATCAGGTCTACTTTAAGCTTTTGCAGGTCAATAACTACTTTTCCGGTGGACTGAGCTGCATCAACATGGAAAATGATGCCTTTTTCGCGGCATATTTCACCGATTGCAGCGATATCCTGAATCACACCGATTTCATTGTTAACATGCATAATGGAAACAAGCACAGTATCAGGACGTATTGCAGCCTTGAGCTTTTCAATGTCCAGCAATCCATTGGGTTGTGGATCGAGATAGGTTACTTCATACCCTTCGCGTTCTAATTCGCGCATGGTATCAATGACAGCCTTATGCTCGGTTTTCATGGTGATCAAATGCTTGCCTTTGCCCTTGTAAAAATGGGCAGCACCTTTAATAGCAAGGTTATTGGATTCGGTTGCACCTGAAGTCCAGATGATTTCCTTTGGGTCTGCATTGACCAGCTTGGCCACTTCGTCGCGTGCATTTTCAACTGCTTTTTCTGTTGTCCAGCCAAATACGTGGGAACGACTAGCAGGATTACCGAAATCTTCCGTCAGGTACTTCATCATCAATGTTGCTACACGTGGGTCAACAGGCGTTGTCGCCGAATAATCCATGTAAATTGGTAACTTAACCATAACCTTCTCCGCTTATAACTTACTTTCTGATAACAATACTAAACTGCAATTGCAGATAATTTTCTCAAACGCGCCAATACGGTTTGCAATGCCACTACAAAACCATCAATTTGCGCATCTACCGTGTCTTTTCCAAGACTGACCCTTAAAGCGCCACGCGCCAATTCGCGCTCAACCTGCATCGCCATCAGTACTGGACTGGGTTCTGTGCTGCCGCTGGAACAGGCTGATCCGCTTGCCACCGCATATCCAGCACGGTCTAATTCCATCACCAACGTTTCGCCATCAATGCCGGGAAACGCAAAATAACTGGTATTTTTCACTCTGTCAGCGGCCTGACCAAATATCACTGCACCTGACGCTGCCAGCCCACTCTCAAGTTTTTCGCGCATTGCAAGCAAATTGAGGGAAGCATCTGTTAATCTTTTATGTGCTAACTCGCAAGCCACACCAAAACCCACAATCGCTGATACATTTTCAGTACCTGCTCTCAAACCTTTTTCATGCCCACCCCCCGAGATCAGAGGTTTCAACTCAAGTCGCTTATCTATCACCAGCGCTGCGGCACCTTTTGGGCCGTATATTTTATGAGCTGACAGCGTCATCGCATGGACATTCAACGATGCAAAATCTACATTAATCTTTCCTAACGCCTGCACTGCATCAGTGTGCATCCATGCACCCTGTTTGCGTGCCAGCTCAGCTATTGCTGATACATTCTGGATAACACCTGTTTCGTTATTCACTAACATTGAGGAGACCAACCCGGTTGGTGTCTGCAATGCCAGTTCTGCATCCCTTAAATCCAGTAGACCTTGGCCATCCGATGCAATCTTTCGCACAGTCCAGCCATGAGAGGCTAATTCTTGCGCTGGTTTCATCACACTGGGGTGTTCAACTGAGCCTACAACCACTTGGGAAGGTTTAAGATACGCAGATGCACCCTTCAACATGAGATTATTGGCTTCAGTCCCACCGCTTGTAAATATTACCTGAGAGGGGTGCGCTCCTACTGCATCAGCCACTTGCTCACGTGCATCTTCTACTGCCTTGCGTGCAATACGGCCATATTCATGACGACTGGATGCATTGCCAAAATGCTCCTTCAGGAACGGCAACATCGCTTCAAAAACTTTTTCGTCCAACGGCGTTGTGGCATTGTGATCCAAGTAAGTCAGCATACTGCAACTAGGCTACAAGCAATCCTTCAGCCTTTCCGATATGACCATCTCGCTTGTCATTGGCAATGGACACACCTTCGACATTCTGGCTTTCAACCAGATGCGAAAGCTTTACTGACGTGAGGTAATCAAAAATGCGTGCATTCAGATTCATCCACAGATCATGCGTCATACATTGCTGCTCATCTGCGCGACAATTACCACGACCACCACATTGAGTCGCATCTATTGGCTCATCAACAGCACGGATAATATCAGCAACGGATACTTCATCCATACTCTTGGCCAGACAGTACCCACCACCTGGACCACGGACACTATCAACCAGTGCATGGCGGCGTAACTTGCCAAACAACTGCTCAAGATAGGATAATGATATCTTTTGACGGTCACTGATACCGGCCAATGTTACCGGGCCTTCGCCGTGGCGCATACCCAGGTCAATCATCGCTGTTACCGCAAAACGGCCTTTCGTTGTCAATCTCATTTTTAACCCGTCCCAGATGAAACGTAACGTTAATATTCGAGATTGATAATATAATACCCGATTGTTTTAGTCAACAATTTTATTCAGGTATTTCGGATCAAATTTATCATCGGATTCCGGCTCTGGCTCAATCTGAATTCCCATCTTTTTCAACTGTTCCAGAATCAATTCAAGGCGGTGATCAGTCGTCACACTGTGATCTATCAAACCATGCACAGCTTTAACAATCGGATCATTCATGTCTTCACTGATCGCGTAAGCTGAAAAACCCAGCTTTTCTGCTTTTGCAGCCCGCGCCTTGTCTTGATCGCCATCCAGAATACGTGCCGGTATACCCACTGCTGTGGCGCCTGCAGGGACATCTTTTACAACAACCGCATTGGACCCAATTTTTGCGCCATCGCCAATCATGATTGGCCCCAGTATCTTGGCACCAGCGCCAACCACAACCCCCTTGCCAAGCGTAGGATGACGTTTACCTTTATTCCAGGAAGTGCCGCCCAGTGTTACTCCGTGGTACAAGGTACTGTCATCACCGATCTCCGCTGTTTCTCCAATCACAACACCCATACCATGATCGATGAACACCCTGCTCCCAATGGTTGCACCCGGATGGATTTCGATTCCCGTCAGCCAGCGACCTATATATGAAATAAAACGCGCCAGCCATTTAAGGTTCCATTTCCATAACTTGTGAGTTAACCGGTGAATCAGGACGGCATGAATCCCGGGATAAGTGGTAATAATCTCCCATGTAGACCTGGCTGCCGGATCGCGATCGAAAACAACCGAAATGTCGCCCCTGATTTTTTTAAACATGCATTATATTCCAGACATTTTCTTAAAGTATGTAATACCCGACTAAACTAGTCAACTTTTTGCGTTGCTGACAATATTCCACGCAGTATATTGACCTCTTCCTTCTCGAGCTGCGCTCTTACAAACAGCCTGCGCATGCGTTGCATCAATCGTTTTGGCTCGTTTGGATCAAGAAATCCGGTTTCAACCATTACCTGCTCAAGATGATTGTAAAACCGCTCAACATCTTCAAATTGGGCCAATTCTCTTGATTTGGCTTCGACCAGCCCTATTTCTGGCAATGCCATACGCAATTCGTAAGTTAATATTTGCACAGCAGCGGCTAAGTTCAATGAAGAATATTCTGGATTAGACGGAATAGTGACCAGCATTTGGCATTTATTGACTTCTTCATTCGTCAGCCCGGACATTTCAGTACCAAAAACCAGGGCAACCTTACAGTTAGCTGCATTTTCAAGAATTTGCGGCGCAGCTTGCCTTGTCGAAAACACGGAATGAGACAAATCCCGGTGGCGCGCTGTGACAGCCACTGACAACGTTGTACCCTGCAATGCCTCATCCAGCGTATTGCAAACAATCGCACTTTGAAGCAAATCATCCGCACCCGCAGACATCGCATTTGCGTGTCCATCAGGAAAATGTTTGGGATTAATTAAATAAAGTGAATTAAATCCCATGGTCTTCATTGCCCTGGCAGCCGCGCCAATATTGCCTGGATGGCTAGTATGACTCAACACAATTCGGATATTATCTAAAATGCCGGGTTTATTCATTTACGGAATACCATTAAAATACATAAATTCGTTCCTTAATATTTCATACTGAAGGGTTTACATGCACCCAATGCTCACCATAGCGGTGAAAGCCGCCCGTCGCGCCGGAAGTATCATCAACCGGGCTTCGCTTGATATTGACTTACTCACAATCAAGCACAAAAACAATAATGACTATGTCAGTGAAGTCGATGATGCGGCTGAACAGGCTATCATTGAAATTCTGCTTGATGCCTATCCAAATCATGCGATTTTAGCAGAAGAAAGCGGACATCAGGGGGATTCGGAATATCAGTGGATCATCGACCCTTTAGATGGAACCACCAATTTTTTACATGGTTTTCAACAATATGCAGTTTCCATTGCCTTGCTTCACAAGGGGGTTCTATCCCAGGCAGTCATTTATGACCCGTCCAGAAACGACCTTTTCACAGCATCCAAAGGTAAAGGCGCCTACCTGAATGACCGCCGTATCCGTGTCAGCAAGCGTTCCTTCATTAAAGATGCGCTGATAGGAACAGGATTCCCATATCGTGATTTTGACCATTTGGATACTTACATGGCCATGTTGCGTGACATGCTCCAGAAAACCTCAGGTGTGCGCCGCCCAGGATCCGCAGCGCTGGATCTGGCTTACACAGCAGCAGGTCGCCTTGATGGCTTTTGGGAAATCGGTCTTAAACCGTGGGACATTGCGGCAGGATGTTTATTAGTGCAAGAAGCAGGCGGACTGGTCGGAGATTTTCAAGGCAATGAGTCCTATATTGAAAGCGGTAATATTGTGGCAGGCAATCCAAAAGTATTTGCACAATTATTGCAAATACTTGCGCCACATTTGACTGAAAAATTGAAATAACCAAAGATCTGCTTAACAAATAACAGGTAGCGAGTCAGGTAGCAGCTTTGCTCCTGACTCAGCATTACCGGCTGACATAGCGCAGCCCTGCGCTTTTTTATTTTCAAGTGGTAATAACTCAAAAATGACTGTCACCCATACCCCCATGATGCAGCAGTACCATCGCATCAAGTCGGAACATCCCGATATGCTTTTATTTTATCGAATGGGTGACTTTTACGAGTTATTTTTTGAAGATGCGGAAGAAGCTGCCCGCCTGCTGGATATCACCCTGACCACCCGGGGTTCTTCAGCCGGCACGCCGATAAAAATGGCTGGCGTTCCCTACCATGCCGCCGAGCAATACCTTGCCAAACTGGTAAAACTGGGAAGATCAGTGGCTGTGTGCGAACAAGTCGGTGACCCGGCAACCAGCAAAGGCCCGGTAGAACGCCAGGTCGCGCGCATCATCACTCCTGGCACGCTGACAGACAGCGCGCTCATGGAAGACAAACGCGACAACATTCTGCTCGCGATAGCGCCTTCCGGTGAAAAAATAGGTCTGGCCTGGCTCAACATTGCGAGTGGCGCATTCAATGGCACAGAAATTATCGAAACACAGCTAAGCAGTGAATTGGAACGCCTGAATCCTGCAGAAATCCTGATCCCGGAAGATTTCAAGCATAATGCCCTAAGCAATACGAAATGTGCGTTGAAAAAATTACCGCCATGGCATTTTGACTACGAAACAGCCAATCAACGTCTTTGCCGTCAGTTTTCCACCTTGAGCCTTGAAGGGTTTGGTTGTGAAACTATGCATTATGCCGTGCAGGCTGCCGGCGCATTACTCGAATATTCACTGCACACACAAAGAGCCACCCTGCCTCACATCACCGCCTTTTCAGTTGAAAGCACGAACATTTATGTTTCAATGGATGCCGCTACCCGACGCAACCTTGAAATCAGTGAGACCCTTCGTGGCGAAGCCTCTCCCACCCTGCTGTCTTTACTGGATACAACAGCCAGCAGCATGGGTAGCCGATTACTGCGACACTGGTTACACCACCCCTTGCGCGACAGGGTGATAATTGCTAACCGCCACAATACAATTCTTGCTTTACAAAGCGGATCAGATAGTACCCCCTATCAAAACATTCACGATACATTGCGGCATTGTGTCGATATCGAGCGGATAACTGCGCGTATTGCACTGAGAACAGCGCGTCCCAGAGACTTATCCGGCTTGCGCGACAGTCTGAAAATTTTGCCTTCACTGATCCACATTCTTGCCAGTCTTGATACACCCCGAATCAGAGAATTAAAAGCACTGCTTTCCCCGCAGAATGAGCTATTGGAAATGCTAACCAGGGCAATTCAGGCCGAGCCCAGCGTTGTGCTTCGTGAAGGGGGAGTTATCGCAGATAACTACGATACTGAACTCGATGAATTACGGGCAATCCAATCCAACTGCGGTGCATTTTTACTCGAACTGGAAGCCCGGGAAAAAGAGCGCAGCGGTATCGCAACGCTCAAAGTGGAATACAATCGGGTTCACGGTTTTTACATCGAAGTTTCCAGAGCACAGAGTGATAAAGTTCCGGATGATTATCGACGCAGACAGACGCTAAAGAATGTAGAACGCTACATCACCCCGGAATTAAAGACTTTTGAAGACAAAGCATTATCCGCTTCCGACCGTGCACTGACTCGGGAAAAGTTGCTGTACGAAGCCCTGATTGATAGTTTACAACCTCACATTCATGGCCTGCAAATCATTGCGACAGCCGTTTCGGAAATAGATGTGCTGGCAACACTGGCAGAACGGGCGATAAAACTGAATCTGAGCGCACCAGAATTTACATCAGAACCAAAACTGGAAATTATTAATGGGCGCCATCCAGTCGTAGAGCGACAAATCGATAATTTCATTGCCAATGACACACTGCTATCCAGATCGCGCCAGATGCTGCTGATTACCGGCCCTAACATGGGCGGCAAATCAACCTATATGCGACAAACTGCATTAATCGTCCTGCTTGCCCATTGCGGCTGCTTTGTCCCGGCAAACAGCGCTACGATTGGCCCGATTGATCAGATTTTTACCCGTATCGGCGCATCGGATGACCTGGCGGGAGGGCGTTCAACCTTTATGGTAGAAATGACGGAAACCGCAAACATACTGCACAATGCAACGGAAAACAGCCTGGTATTGCTGGACGAAATCGGACGAGGCACTTCTACTTTTGATGGACTAGCACTGGCCTACGCATGTGCACGCAGTCTGATTGAAAAAAACCGCTCATACGCCCTGTTTGCCACTCATTATTTTGAACTGACCAGACTTTCGCAAGAATTAAAGCAAGCTGTGAATGTGCATCTGGATGCGGTTGAACACAAGGATCACATTGTGTTTTTGCACAGTGTTGCCGACGGCCCAGCCAGCCAGAGCTATGGATTACAAGTTGCCGCGCTGGCAGGCGTACCCGGGAACGTTATTCAAATGGCAAAGAAACACTTAGTGCTACTGGAGCAACAAAGTATCAATTCAGGCATGCAAGGGGATTTATTTGCTGCAGTTCCAATACAAAAAACAGTACCTGAAAACAATCCGGCACTTGAAAAACTGCGCGAGACAGAACCCGATGAATTGAGTCCTAAAGCTGCTTTGGAATTAATCTACAGCTTGAAGAAACTGGCAGAACAAACTTAAACGGACCGGATTTCCAAACCACAGCGAACTCACTGTTTATCTGAAAATCCCGCCAATTTAATAATTAATGTTGATGCCCATGTGCACCATGTACATGGCCGTGATCAATTTCTTCACCACTTGCTGCACGCACTTCCTGAATTGTGCAATTGAAGACTAAAGTCTGCCCTGCCAACGGATGATTACCATCGACAATGACTTTATCTTCAGCCATATCCGTTATAGTGTAGATCAGGATTTCTTCCGACCCTTCAGGCGCACCTTCAAACTGCATGCCTACTTCAGCATTTTCCGGAAACTGGTTACGTGGCTCAACACGCACCAGATTTTCATCATACTCTCCAAAAGCATTATCTGGCTCAAGCATCACTTCGCAGCTATCTCCTGCTTTTTTGCCATCCAGGCTTTCTTCCACAACCGGAAAAATACCATCATAACCGCCGTGCAAATAAGTCACGGGCTGGTCACTCTTTTCCAGCGTTTTACCTTCTTTATCTTTCAATTCGTAACTGATTGTTACTACTGTATCTTTTGCAATTTGCATGAATTCACCCCAAAACCTTAACAAGTTTCAATATTTCTGCAGCATGGCCCTTTGCGTTTACACCGTATAACGCATGTTGCACCACACCCTGTTTATCGATAATAAAAGTGGAACGCACAATACCCATACGTTTCACTCCCTCTTTTTCTTTCTCTTGCCATACACCATATTTGCCACATACTTCACCTTCAGTGTCGGCAAGCAATCTGACAGACAACCCGTGTTTGTCACGGAAAGCGCCATGACTAATGCAATCGTCCTTGCTCACCCCCAACACAACCGTATCATAGCGCGCAAAATCCGAATCCCTGTCGCTAAAATCAGTCGCCTCTATAGTGCAGCCCGGTGTATCATCTTTAGGATAGAAATACAGCACAACATGCTTCTTTCCTTTAAAATCGGAAAGCTTAACCAGCTCCATATCGGCGTCCGGCAAGGTAAATCCTGGTGCAGTCTGACCAACTTGCAACATAATCACTCCTCATCTTTCGATAAGGGAATTCTAACCGATTTTGCTTAACATTAATCCTGAACTGCCATTTTTTTTTAAATCATGAATAAACATATATTAGGTGGCATCACCCCACAAAAATTTCTGAAAGAATATTGGCAAAAAAAACCTTTGCTGATTCGCGATGCACTACCAGAATACGCACATCTCTTAACACCCAATGAAATCGCCGGGCTAGCCTGTTCGGAAGATTTGCAGTCGCGGCTGGTGACAGAAACGCGCAGCAAATGGCAGCTGCGCCACGGTCCTTTCAATGAACAGGATTTTTCAAAACTCCCGAAATCAAAATGGTCGCTACTGGTACAAGGCATTAACAACATCGTGCCAGAAGCATCTGAGTTACTTCATGAATTCAACTTCATCCCTCACGCCCGCCTTGACGACATCATGGTAAGTTATGCGCCAAAAAATGGCGGAATTGGTCCCCATGTAGATTCCTATGATGTTTTTCTGCTTCAAGGTGCAGGTCACAAGCTATGGCAAATCAGTGATCAACAGGACAGAAGCCTTATTCCGGATGCACCTCTGCGTATATTGCAGAATTTCCAGCCAGAAGAAGAATGGCTGGTCGGCCCGGGCGATTTACTTTACCTGCCGCCACGCTATGCTCACTACGGCATTGCTCAGGATGACTGCATCACCTACTCCGTGGGATTCCGCGCACCATCAGCACAAGAACTGGCCACTCAGTTTCTTGTGTATATGCAGGACAGCATACAAATTCAGGGCATGTATCAGGATCCCGACCTGACACGCCAGCGACATCCTGCTGAAATCAGCAACAAAATGATTCGAAAAGTGGAAGATATGCTTAAGCAAATCCACTGGAACCGAGACAATATCAGTCAATTTCTTGGACGTTACCTGAGCGAACCGAAGTCACATATATTTTTCGATGCACCAGAAGCCCCGTTCTCACCTGCCCAATTTAACAAGCGCTCACACAAATATGGCATACAGCTTGCTCTGCAAAGCCAAATGTTATTTCAAGGTAAAACCCTATTTTTAAATGGTGAAGCTTTTGAAACCAGCCTGCCAACCATTAACAGCCTGCTCGAACTGGCCGACAACCGCATGCTGCCACCCGGAACGCCTACAAACAAAGACACCGACACCTTGCTTTACCAATGGTATTTAAACGGCTATATTGAAATTCAAGGATAACCTGGCGACTATACATTGACCTTAATTGTGACGACAACACAACCAGTCCACACGAAATTAGAAGGGGGAAATGACCTGGAAACAGCAATTAACAGCGTCATTTCCCAGGCACGGCGCTATCTACGCATATTTGATTACAATCTCTCAGAGGGCAGCTACAATAGTCCGGACAGATTTGAGTTACTACGCAACTTCCTGCTTTTAAGCCGCGCCAATCGACTGGATATGATGCTGCATGAAACGGATCACCTTACGCGATACTGCCCGCGCATGATCATTCTCCTCCAGCAGTTCAGTCACGCAATACGAATCAATAAAATATCGCCTGAAGCCAAAGGCATTGATGACCCATTTATTATTGCGGATGAATCACATTACGTACATCGATTTCACTACAATAACCCGCGTGCACTGCTCGGCTTGAATGACAACCCTGGTGCCTTAAAATTAAGCCAGCGATTTACTGAAATATGGGACACATCAACACCATCTACTTTTGCAACAACACTTGGTTTATAATAATTGCCGTATTTATATACCATCCATACCGCTAAAAGTGTTGCAAATATCCAACAAATTGGTTGTTTTTGCTTCGAACTCCTTAAAGGCACTGGATATTTAATATAGATATGCTAGAATTTTTTAGTCGGTCTGAATATTCGGTCTAATATTTTGGCTTTAGATGACCGATTTACAAGTGGTCTACTGTCATACTTTTTGAATTAAAGGGAACTTAAATGAAATACTCCATCCTGCTCGCCGCCCTATTAGCTGTATCTTTGTCCGCTTGCGGTAAGAAAGAAGAAGCCGCTGCTCCTGCTACCGAAGCTGCTGCTCCTGCTGCTCCTGCTGCTGAAGCACCAGCACCAATGGCTCCTGAAGCTGCTGCTCCTGCTGCACCTGCTGCCGATGCTGCACCTGCCACTGCTGCTGGCGCTGATGCTGCTGCTGCTGGCGCTGCTAGTGCTGCCGATGCTGCTCACTCAGCTGCAGACGCAATGAAGAAGTAATTCTTTGCATTAAAAAAGCCGGCTTTAAGCCGGCTTTTTTTTCGCTTGAATTTTGCTTTCATCAGATTAAACCCGGAAACCTCAGTTAACCGCTAAACTCAACATTTAACCAAATAATTCTAATAGAATTTTTAAAGATTCCCTGGTTCACCCGATTTGCGAGACCGCCATGAGCAGGATTACACGGTTTTCATAGCGCAGGGATGCGTTGCAACCCATTGAAATAGAATGAAAGTTGTGTCATATCACCTTTCCTTGCGCTTCAAAAAAAGCACACTCCAAACCATCCAGCTAAAATTTCCAGGTTAAATGATCTGTCGCCAGTCAAAACCTTCAGCTTGATCAGCCACACCCACCCAATCATTTTCACAACCTAGAGCACCTGATAAAGCTGTTTGTGCGAGCAAAGGGGCGTTGTTTTTCTCACTCAGATGTGCAGCAACAACATGCTGCAAACGCGTTTGATCCAGTTTTTTTAATAACTCAGCTGAAACTGAATTTTCCAGATGGCCAAATTTCCCTGAAATCCGATTCTTCAGCCCTGCTGGATATTTACTGTTATACAACATATCCGCATCGTAGTTACATTCAAGAACAAGCGCATCCACTCCACTTAACATGGTTTCAATATGAGGTGTTGAACACCCCACATCTGTCAAGACACCAAGACGTTGTTTGCCATTGCCAAAAACGAATTGAACAGGTTCCCGCGCGTCATGAGGAACTGGAAAAGGTTGAACTTCTAAGTCACCTATCGGGAAGGGAGTATGAGCTTCCATTAATTGATATTCAGGTAAACGGCTTGTTGCCGCCTCCCAAACACTAAAAGTGCCATGGGTTAACCAGACTGTTAACCCATATTTCCGCGCAAAACCTGCCACACCTCCAAGATGATCAGCATGTTCGTGCGTGACAACTATCCCGCTTAGATTTTCTGGGGATAAACCCAGTCTGCACAATCTTGCAACCGTATCAGCAATACCAAACCCACAATCCAGCATAACCCGGGTTTGCTTTACTTCCACTACCAACGCATTACCGGAACTGCCGCTCCCGAGGCTAGCGAAGCGCACCCGGACCTTCTGATAAGTGCGTTGTACTCAGCATTATTTCAACTGCTCATACAGCATATTCAATATCTTACCTGCTGTTGCTGAACGGTCTATATTACCGTCTTTACCCAAGACCTGCACCAGACTGCCATCTGCAGATTCTTTTACAGAAACACGATACTGTATCTTCTGCTCTTCTTTGTCACTGCCACTACTGCGCCAGAATGCAAGCTTGGACAAAAATCCCTTTTCCCCCTTGCCACCACCAACTTCAGGGTCAACATAACGCACATAGTAAAGCCCTTTGGCGCGATCCCGGTCTTCTACAGTAAATCCAACGCGGTCAAGCGCCAGCCCTACCCGACGCCACGCGCGATCAAACTGATCGTTTAATTGAAGCCTGGAGGAACCATCGGCCACTTTAGATAAATCTGCTCGCTTTTCAATGGCGCTTGCAGTCAGTATTGTTTTGGCGCGCTCTTGCTCTACACCAAAACGCACCATTAAACGCCCCAGCATTTCAGCTTCCAGTTCAGGATCTGCAGGACGGGGTTCCCAAAGGGTTTCAGTCCCTCCATCCCCCCCTTTGATTACTTCATACATGCCGCGGTGACTGATGTATATTTCTGTCGTACCGTTATCTTTCCCGCGTTCCAGGCGCGTCCTGAATTTATCTCTTTCAGGTGTAGAATAAAGGCTATCCAGCACCTTACCGAGTATATTACGAATTGCGTCTTGCGGTATCTTGGCACGATTTTCTGCCCAATCTGTTTCCATAATACCTGCTTCACGCCGCTCCAGATTGATGATAAAACCACTCTCCTGCCAGAAATCTTTGACGATCGGCCAAACCTTTTCAGGGCTTTCATTCACTACCAGCCATCGTTGAGATCCAGCCCGCTCAAATTTCACTGTTTTCTGATTTGGCAGTAAATCTGTAGCACCTGCCTGAGGAAGCTTTCCAGCACGTTCCTGATTGTATTCAGAAAGCGTCGCACTACCTTTGGTTGCCACATCCGGCACAACAAAGCGATCATCTGTACCTGGCGCAGTCAAATCAGGCGGAATTTCGAGAGAGGGCAATTTACCGGCAGATTTATAATCAATTTTTTTACTGTCCATGAAAGGCAGTGAACCACATCCAGACAACATTGCCGCCGTTAACAAAGCCAACGTTCCTAATTGCTTGTAGCCTTTCTTGCTCTTCATTGATTACCTTCCTAAAATTTCAAAATTCCTGTCGCCAGGGTATTGCTTATACAGAATAACTTTACAGTCCGGCTTGTTTCATTGCCTGCCGAACCGTTTCATGATTTGACGGGGACAGCGAGGTGAGAGGCAAGCGAATTCCACCTTCAATCAGGCCCATTTGCTGCACAGCCCATTTGACAGGAATCGGATTGGCCTCTACGAACAATTTCTGATGTAAGCCCAAAAGCTTGTTATTGATTGCAATTGCCGCAGCCAAGTCACCAGCAAATGCTGCAACACACATATCATGCACCAACCTGGGAGCCACATTTGCGGTCACTGAAATCGTTCCGTGCCCACCTAACAGCATCAAAGCCAGGGAGCTGGCATCATCGCCACTATAAATAGCAAAATCTGCTGGGGCACGAAGCAACAAATCGGTTCCACGTTCAATGTTGCCTGTTGCATCTTTAATTCCGATAATGTTCGGAATTTGAGACAAGCGTAAGGCAGTGTCATTGCTCATATCACAGACAGTACGTCCTGGGACATTGTAAAGAATCTGGGGAATATCCACCGCTTCAGCAATTGCTTTAAAATGCTGAAACAATCCTTCCTGAGTGGGTTTGTTGTAATACGGCACAACAGACAGACTGTATTGCGCGCCTGACTTTTTGGCACATTGGGTTAATTCGATTGCTTCTCTGGTTGAGTTGGCACCGGTACCGGCAATCACAGCTATGCGTCCAGCCGATTGCTCAGCAACAACTCTGATCAGATGACAATGCTCCTCAAAATCAACCGTGGGTGATTCACCTGTCGTACCCACGATAACAATACCGTCGGTACCTTCCTTAATATGAAAATCAACCAGGCCTTTCAGGCGATCTATATCCAGACTGCCATCTTCATGCATGGGGGTAACTATCGCAACCAGGCTGCCTTTAAGCATCACGAACTATCCGCACAAAAGCGTTAGTTTACCCCAATAATGCCCCACCGGAAATACAAGCTATCTGCTTTACTCAAGTTACTTGCAGCTAATTTTTTAAAACACAGCTAAATCCCAGAGCCTGCAACCCATAACACTATTTTTGATTTAAAAGCGCGCCCTCTGTAAACAACACAGCCCCGGCCAATAAGATTGGAATGTTCAATACCCGCCATTGTGCAGGCTATTCGTTGCCAAGGATCCTGTTAATATGCGAACCGCGCACCTGATTCAAGATTGCGGTATTTTGAATTCCTGATTTGTTTTGAACAACCCAGATTGGAATTTTGATAGCCCAGATACACTACAGAAAGATTTGAAATGAAGAAAACTAAACAGAAACAGGCGAGTGTGTATCACTCACCTGGAATATTACGGGAAGATATTGCTACATTTAATCCTGGTGCATTAAACCAAGAAAAGCATCAATATCCAGTGTTGCCAGAAAAGGTGGGCAAGCGTTTTGTTCACCGGTAGAAATTATCTGCTGCAAAGCAAGACCTGGTTCTGTGAAAACGGTTGAATTAGCCATCCCATCACCAAATGCAACTTCTGCATTGTAATCAGCAGGACATCCCATCTCTATGCTACCCGAGCACATATCCATGACTATAGCCATTTCACACCTCCTCGCGATTATTCGGAACACAACCTGCGTGTATTAACTATATCGGACTTATAGGGAATAAATAAAGGGGAAAAAGCAATTATTTCAAAAATAATTATTTTTGATGACTATTTTGCGGTCAAAACGCCACAGATTCGTTGCACCTTGGCAGGTTTTGGCAAGTTTATGACTTTCTCTTCATATCCCAGAATACGCAATCTCTCGCCAAAGGCTTTTAAAAGCTCACCAGGTTGCAACAAAAAGTCCGGATTACCCGGTTTTCCATATACCTCATTACCAGCAGCAAAAGTTTCATAAATCAATACCCCCTCTTCCGCTAGTGAAGCCAGCAGATGCGGGAAAAGTGGGCGATGCAAATAATTGGTTACAACAATACCCGCAAATTCACCTTCTTCAAACGGCCACCCCCCTTGTTCCAAGTCATATTCCAGAACAGACACTGCATCAAAACTGGTTAATTCCGCTAGTGCACTAACGTTTTTATCCACCGCGCAAACGTCCAGTCCTGATTCCACAAGAAGTTGTGTATGCCTGCCAGAACCTGCCGCCAAATCAAGCACCCGACCACCCAGGGCAATCCGGGGTACCCACCTGACTACCCATTCGGATGGCGGCAACATGCGAGAAACAGCGTAATCTGCGATATTCACTATCATGATTAAGGTGCGCTTGGCCTGGCCTGACGAAACACTTCCAGTGCTGTGCCAATACCGTCAGTCCACAATCTTTCAAATAGTGGGGGTATGAATGGTAAGGTCAGATATAGCAGGAAAAAACCTGCAAAAATAGTCAATGGAAAACCAACTGCGAAGATATTCAGTTGCGGTGCTGCACGGGTCATAATTCCCAGCGCCAAATTGGTGATCAGCAGAGCCGCGACGATCGGAAGAGAAATCCATACGCCAGCACGAAATATCTCACCACCCCATTCTGCAACCGTCCGCCACCCTTGCGCAGATAACGGTTGAGCTGTGATAGGCAGGGTATAAAAGCTCTCAGAAAGGGCAGTCAGTACCACAAAATGTCCATTTGTGGAGAGGAACATCAATATTGCGAGCAGGCCGGTAAATTGCCCTATAACAGGGACCTGGGCCGCACTGAAATGATCAAAGAACGTTGCAAAACCCAATCCCATCTGCAATGCGGCCAGATTTCCGGCCATTTCTACAGCTGAAAATACGATCCGCATCACCAACCCCATTGCCACACCTATTATTATCTGCTGCATTAATATCAACATGCCGGAAGCGGAACCGAGTTCAACAGGGGGAGGTGGCCCCAGAGTTGGGATAAGTACGAGAGTCAGCAGAATAGCAGCACCAATTTTAATTCGCCCCGGCACTGCGCGATTACCAAAAATCGGATCGGTGCTTAACAATGCCAGAATACGCACAAATGGCCAAATAAAAATGATCAGCCAGGCATTTAATTGTGCTGCTGTGACGGTAAACATAGGCTACTGTAACATGTGTTGACGAGCTAAACCGGCTACCCCACCAGTCCAGGTATGCTTGAATATAGTCTTTGTGTAAAATCAACAAGCTGCCCAATCATCCACGATCCAAAAACAATCATCATAAAGAAAATTACCAGCAATTTAGGGATGAAAGAAAGCGTCATCTCATTAATTTGTGTTGCTGCCTGAAAAATACTGACAAGCAGACCTACTGCCAAGGCGCTGATCAGCATAGGCGCAGACACCATAAGCGTTACTTGCAAGGCCTGCTGTCCAATAGTCATTACACTCTCAGGAGTCATATCAACGCCTCACCAAATCTAATTCACTAAAAATAACCAATGCATCAAACATAAAAACTTTGCACCAGTGAAGCAATCAACAAATTCCAGCCATCCACTAAAACAAACAGCATCAGCTTGAATGGCAACGAAATCATGACCGGTGACAACATCATCATACCCATGGACATGAGCACGCTGGCGACAACCATATCAATAATTAAAAATGGAATAAAGATAACAAAACCAATTTGGAAAGCGGTTTTCAATTCGCTGATTACATATGCGGGCACCAGAATTTTCAGTGAAACATCTTCCGGCCCCTTGAGTGGAGGACTTTTTGAAAGTTTAACAAATAGCGCCAAATCCTCTTGCCTGGTTTGTCGCAACATGAATGTTTTGAGCGGTGCCATACCCTTATCCAATGCTTCACTCAGGACAATTTTATCTTCCATATAAGGTTTATAAGCTTCACCATATATTTTATCCAACACTGGAGACATTACAAAAAATGTCAGAAACAGGGACAATCCTACAATGACCTGGTTGGGTGGTGCCTGCGGCGTACCAATAGCTTGGCGCAATAAAGAAAGCACGATGACTATGCGTGTAAATGAAGTCATCATCAATAGAAGTGCAGGTAAGAAAGTCAGCGTCGTCAGAAACAACAGCGTCTGAATGCTGACCGAATAACTTTGCCCTCCGCCTGCTGCAGGAGTACTTATAAACGCAGGCAAGCCTGCTTCTGCGAATGCCCGTACAGGGAAGGTAAAAAAGAAAGCCAATGCGATCAAAGTAAAGCACAATCGCAGCAATTTCCGGCGCTGAACATAAGACTGGTTAAATCGATAATGATGCACTTCAACCACGTTTTTTTTCCTGCATAGCGCGTTTTAACCAGTTTGGGAAAGCGACATCGCTATTCGCAGAAGTTGCATTGAGATCAGCATCGGGCGGCTTTGGCATGGTATGTAATGTATTTACCTGACCGGCAGCCACACCCAGCAAAAGCCAGGTCTCCCCAATTTCAACTAGTACTACTCGCTCTTTGGGACTGACCATCATTCCACCGACCAATTTAAGCATCCCACCAGCGCTAGTCTGACCAGGTCCGATTCGTCGCAGCAACCATGCCGTGCCAGCAATCGCAGCCAATACGAGGATTAATCCGAACAAAACCTGCAGCATACCACCAGCCGTAGCAGATGAAACAGGAGGGGGGACGGTTGATGCAGGCTGTGCCGCCTGTGCGGTAACGCTAAGCAACAACCAAAAAAAATATAACCGGGTTATAGAGTCCCACAATTTCTTGCCAGACAATGTCATCGTTGAAGTCTGCGTAAGCGCTCTGAAGGGGTAATGATGTCAGTCAAACGAATTCCGAACTTATCATTGACGACGACAACCTCACCCTGTGCAATCAAACAACCATTAACCAGCACGCTCATTGGTTCACCTGCAAGACCATCCAGTTCAACTACCGAGCCTTGAGCCAGTTGCAACAAGCTTCTGATCGCAATCTTCGTGCGTCCAAGCTCTACAGTAAGATTTACCGGAATATCCAGAATCATGTCAAGATTATTTGGGCTCGCCCCAGTTACGCCTGGCGTCAATTGCTCAAAAATCTGCGCAGGGGCAACTTTTGGTTTCTCAGAAGCAGCTGCATTCTCTGCTGGCGCTGCCGCATCCTGTTCAGCCATAGCAGCAGCCCAGTCATCTTCACCTGACGATGCGGGAGCAGCCTCCTGTTCTGCTAAAGCAGCAGCCCAGTCATCAGCGCTTATATCATCGTTCTCAGCCATGCTTGTCTCCCTCAGCAGCTATACTTTCTGCTCCGGCCAAAACCTTATTCACTTTAAGAGCATATTGCCCATTCAAAATACCGTACTTGCATTCCAGTACCGGAATACCATCTACTTCGGCCACAATTGCTTCGGGTATATCAAGAGATATAACATCACCTACTTTTAAATTGACAATTTGTCCAAGGGTAATAGGCGCCTCACCAAGATTTGCCACCAAATTAACCTCCGCATTTTGCACCTGACTGCGCATCAGACTAATCCAGCGCTGGTCCACTTCATTGCGATCTGCCTGCATGCTGCTGTAGAGCAAATCCCGAATTGGCTCAATCATAGCATAGGGCATGCAGACGTGAAAATCACCGCCCCCTGAACCTAACTCAATATTAAATGTCGTAGTCACCACCACCTCTGTTGGCGTTGCTATGTTAGCGAATTGTGTGTTCATTTCTGATCGCACATATTCAAATTCAATTGGATAGATTGGATCCCAGGATTTTTTGTACTCCTCAAAAACCACTTTCAGCATATTCTGGATGATACGCTGCTCAGTAGGCGTAAAATCCCTGCCTTCAACCCGAGTATGAAACCTTCCATCTCCGCCAAATAAACTGTCTACCACCAAAAATACGAGATTAGGATCAAAAATAAATAAAGCCGTACCACGCAACGGGTTCATATGAACCAGGTTCAAATTAGTAGGCACTACCAGATTACGTACAAACTCACTGTATTTTTGAACTTTGACAGGACCAACTGAAATTTCGGCATTGCGCCGCATAAAATTAAAAAGACCAACCCGGAATAAACGAGCAAAACGCTCATTAATCAATTCAAGCGTAGGCATCCGCCCACGAACGATACGCTCTTGTCTGCCTATATCGTACGCACGAACACCGGAGGTAGACTCCTCCCCTTTCGCCTCATCCGGCTCACCAGTCACACCCCTCAGGAGGGCATCGACTTCTTCTTGTGAGAGTATGTCGTCAGCCAATTTGAATATCTATTACTGAATGATAAATGATGTAAAAAGCACAGCAAGCACCCCTTCATTAGGTTTCTTTACGCCGAGCACCTTGTTAATCTGTTTCTGTATTTCTTCACTCAACTGTTTTTTACCTTCCATAGTTGCAAGATCTTCAGCCTGCTTGCTGGAAAGCAAGCGCAACAAAACATCACGAATTTCAGGCATGTGCAATTTGATTTCTTCACTCAGCTTTGGGTCTGAAACTTTCAGGGAGACTTCAGTCTGTAAATAATGCTCCCCCCCCACCAGATTAACTGTGAATTGCTCTAACTTTTCAAAAACAGGAGGGGCTTCAACCTTTTTTTCTGGCGCAGCATGAGGATCTTTTTTGCCTTGCATGAAATACCAACCAGCCCCACCACCACCTGCCAAAAGCACCACCAGAATTATTATCAGCATCAGCTTGCCCTTTTTCTTGGGGGCACCTTCAACCGCTTCTTCTACAATTTCTTCTTTTTTTGCTTTAGACATCTATTCACTCCAGCCATTTATCGTGGTGTCGCACTACTGCCAAAATGCATGTTATTTTTATTTTCGTTTTGCGAAGTATTCAGCAACAGTTATTCATTCACAACACCAGATCATTTCATCAAACACTTTTAACGCTTTATAACCCTAAATGAATTAAAAAACAAGCATTTTGGATCGATAGTTTATGTTATTTATGATTTCAACTTCTAAATTTCACCCGAGATCAATTCAACCCAACCTAAAATTTAATTTAATCACAAAAAAAGCCGCACACCCTTCAATTCAGGGTGCGCGGCTTTTTTACACTATATAGCCAAATGTTTCGTTTAAATTTTAAAACATACTTATCAATATATTACGTCATGCGAACGTGTTTACCATGCCATTCCCAAAAGTTTTTATCGCAGTTGGCGCTGTACTTTGCACGGTTAATGCGTCGCCAAAACTTTCAGCACGTACATTGCTCTGCTTTCCGCGCTGACCTTCCTCACCCGTAAAAGCCTGCTGCTGGGCAAATGATTGCGAACTAACCGATACATCCCCCAAGGTCAAACCATTATTAGCCAACATTTCTCTTAAACGAGGCAATGCAGCCTCTATAGCATCTCTCACCGCCGGATGGTGAGAAACAAACTGCGCAGTGGTTTGGTCGTTAGTTATTGTAAGACGCACTTCCAAAGGACCAAGATTAGGCGGATTCAAATGCAATTCCGCGGTTTTTTGAGTTTGGGTGGCTATCCATGCAATTTTCTGTCCCAGTGCATTATCCCATCCTGGGGTTCCCACCTTAGGGTCAACAGTTGCCACGAGGTTAGGCTGTGACGACTGAGAATTAAGCTGATTAACCGCAAGTGTTGACAGACCATCAGTTCTCAATTGGGAACTGGCATTTGCTGTGCTCGATAAAAAATCCTTGGTGCTATCGGCTG
Organism: Sulfurirhabdus sp.; assembly: GCA_043759595.1. GTDB lineage: Bacteria > Pseudomonadota > Gammaproteobacteria > Burkholderiales > SMCO01 > Sulfurirhabdus. Next base: position 52,064 of record JAYVLG010000195.1, read on the forward strand.
GCGCTTGCAATGCCTTGCCCAGATCAGCAGCACGGAATAATTTGCCGTCCCCGGCAATTTCTGCCGTCTGAGTTTTCACCCCCTGGTACTTTTCAGGTGCCGAAAAATCAGGCTGACCGGCCTTTCCAACTGACGGGCCAATTTTTAAATCACGAGGCTGGCCCGCTCCAGTTTCAGGAGCAATAACCTGTAACGCTTGAGGCGCAATATTTTGCGCAACCACAGGAAATAAAGATGCAATATTTGGTTGTTGATTCGCTCCTTGCAAAGCAGCATTATCCAAATTTTGTGCAACTTCATCAGAAGTTAATTCTTTCGTGGCTTTTGCTTCTTCAGGACGAGTAGATGTAGCGGAAATTTGCTTTTGCAGTAAAGCTCCAAAGCCAGCAGTTTCGCTAGATTTTGCCGAAGCATCAGAATTTGAGTCAGCGCTGGAGTTAACAGAATTACCTGTTTTTGCAGCAGCACTTGAACTCTGAACAACTTGAATATGTGCAGCAGAAGCCGGCGTTATCAAATTATTCATATTCATTCCTCTAAATAAGTAAGATATTTCATACTTATTATAGAAGCAATATATGTGCCACAAGCACTTTACTCTGATTCATGCCTTTTATTACTTGATATTTCGTCTTGCTCACGCTGTTCTTGCGCTGATTCAGATTGAAGCATTTTTTTTCGATGTCGCTCTGATAACGTATCATAAGCATTCAGCTTTTGTTTATGCTTCAGCCACTCCTGCTGACCTTCCTCCCAATGCCCTTTGCATCGTTCAACCTCTTCGCGCTGCTGAGCAATTGCGACGGCAAGCTTTACTAAAAACTGCTGGAAATTTCGAATTTCCGTGACCTGCATTCCTTTTTCTGTTGATTGCAGCAGTCTTGCACGATACTCTTCCTCATACTGCTGCAACTGCCTTAACTTTTCTTCCGCCCCCAGCCAGATTCCTTTAAGGCCGCTCAACGTCCTTGCTGACGAATCGGCGTGATCTCGTGTTAATTCAAGTAAAGCCTGTAAAGGAAAACGACGTGCCATGGGTTTATGGTACTCCAGTTGTCAATTTACTGAAGCAGTGAAATCAATCCCGACCTGCTGGAAGCATAATCAGCTCGATACTGAATATTCTGGGTCAGAAAAGCTTCCATCTTCGGATACAACGCTACGGCTTCGTCCAGCGCGGCATCGTTGCCTTTTACGTACGCACCTACTGTAATCAGGTCACGACTACGCTGATAACGCGAATAAAGATACTTGAAGCGCCGCACGGCTTCCATTTCTTCTGGTGATAACAATTCATTTATAGCACGACTGATTGATGCTTCAATATCAATGGCAGGATAATGACCCTGATCCGCCAGATTGCGGGAAAGAACAATATGACCATCCAGAATAGCACGCGCACTGTCTGCAATTGGGTCCTGCTGGTCATCCCCCTCTGCCAGCACTGTATAAAAGGCTGTAATGGAACCGCCTCCTTCCTTTCCATTACCCGCACGCTCAACCAATTGGGGTAATTTGGCAAAAACAGAAGGCGGATAACCCTTTGTGGCAGGTGGTTCACCGATCGCCAACGCAATTTCTCGCTGGGCCATGGCAAACCGTGTCAAAGAGTCCATGATCAACAATACGTTCTTTCCTTGGTCACGAAAATATTCTGCAATTGCCGTTGCATACGATGCACCATGCAACCGAACCAAGGGCGGGGAATCTGCGGGCGCTGCCACGACTACGGAGCGTGCCAACCCCTCTTCCCCCAGAATATTTTCAATAAAATCCTTTACCTCTCGTCCCCGTTCTCCAATCAGGCCGACCACCACCACATCAGCGCTGGTATAACGTGCCATCATACCCAACAAAATACTTTTTCCGACACCACTCCCGGCAAACAGACCCATACGCTGTCCACGCCCTATTGTTAACAAAGAGTTGATAGCACGCACTCCGACATCCAGTACATCCCGGATAGGTTCACGCTCTAATGGGTTCATAGGACGACTATGAAGCGGAACCCGGTCTTCAAGATTCATGGGGCCCTTCCGGTCGAGCGGCCTTCCCGCCCCATCCAGCACACGTCCTAATAGCTCGCTACCCACTTCCACCTGTTTAATGCGATCTTCTGATCGACGCTTGGGACGAACTTCCGCACACATTTTTGGAGGCGCAACTGCAGAAGTCTCTAGCGGCATGACTTTTGCCCCCGGCACCAGTCCATACACATCAGTTGAAGGCATCAGAAATAGCTTGTCGCCAGAAAACCCGACTACTTCCGCATCAACCTTAAAGCCCCCAGGCTGATAAACGACGCAACTACTGCCTACAGCCAGCCTCAGCCCAACAGCTTCCATCACCAATCCGGCAACGCGGGTTAGCCGACCGCTCGCCACCATCGGGCTTGTTGCAATAACGGCCGATCGACACGCCTCACAATAGTTTTTCCATCTTTGGAGTGAGTTTATTGAAGGGGGTTTGCTATCCAAGCCAGCTGTCATCCCTGCCGAGAGCGGCAACCACAATTTTCCATCGAGACTCGAGGGTAGCATCTATATCAGTATTGGAATTTTCGATTCGGCAACCACCACGCTCGATTCGACCGTCTTCGATGATTTTATAGCCGGAATGAGACAACTCAGCCTCCAGATAAGAGCGCACGAGCACAGCATCTTCAGGATGCAGCAATAAATGGGGGTGATGGCCTGAAACAGGAAGCAATTTAATTGCTTCGCGCACGATGGTTGTTATCAACTCAGGCTTAACCTTCAAAGCCTGATGCAACATTTGCCTTGCGATTTCAATTGCAAGTCCACCCAGGTCTTCAGCAACTTGCTGATCAATTTGAGCCAACGCCTCTTCTAAACCCTTCAGAAGCGTTCCAATCCGCTCAGCATCAGACTGGGCAGTACTTTTTCCATCATGATACCCGGTAGCATAGCCCTCTTCATAGGCTTGCTGGTGTATCCGTTCTACTTCTTCTGCAGTTGGAAAATGCACGTCTTTAGACCCATCAGCCACAGTCTGATTCACAGAAGTTGCCAAAGGCTCATCCAGGGAATTCAGCTCCCATCTCTGGTAAGCACTGAGTTTCTCCTTGGGGATAATGTTATTCGACAAGACCTTCGTCTCCGCCCTTACCACCCATGATTATCTGACCTTCATCTGCAAGCTTCCGCACAATTTTGAGAATCTCTTTCTGCTCACCTTCCACTTCACTGAGGCGAACCGGTCCTTTGGCTTCAAGATCATCCCGAAGCATTTCAGACGCACGCTGAGACATGTTTTTGAATATTTTCTCTCGCAATTCAGGCGCAGTGCCTTTCAATGCCAAAATAAGCGATTCGGACTGAACTTCGCGGAGCAACAACTGGATTGAACGGTCGTCAAGTTCCATCAAGTTATCAAACACAAACATCTCATCCTGAACTTTTTGCGCCAGGTCAGGATCGTAATCTCTGATTCCTGAAATAACAGAAGTTTCTTCTGCTGAACCAAAAAAATTCAATATTTCAGCTGCGGCTCGCACACCACCCATCGCACCTTTTTTACCGATTTTGTCGCCACCTGTCAGTAATTTGGTCAGCACGTCATTCAATTCCCTTAACGCAGATGGTTGCACACCTTCCAAAGTAACAATGCGCAAAATCACATCATTTCGCAATCGTTCAACAAAATGCCCTAACACCTCACTTGCCTGATCGCGATCCAGATGCACCAGTATAGTCGCTATAATCTGGGGATGTTCGTTCTTGATCAACTCGGCAACAGAGGCCGAATCCATCCATTTCAACCCCTCTATACCACTCGTATCGCCGCCATGCAAAATACGATCAATCAAATTGGCGGCCTTGTCATCGCCGAGCGCTTTAGTCAGCACTGAGCGGATATAGTCGTCAGAAGCCCCTGTCAGTGTCGATTTCTCAGCCGCTTTTGCACGAAACTCACTCAGTACTTCTTCAACTTGATCACGCTTTACATTTTTCAGTGCAGCCATTGCGGCACCTAGTTTTTGCACTTCCTTTGGTCCGAGAAACTTAAAAACCTCAACAGCTTCCTCTTCGCCCAGCGACATCAGCAAGATCGCGCTTTTCATAATACCGTCTTCGCTCATGCGCCTTCAACCCATTCCTTGACTACTGAAGCAACTACCCCCGGTTCCTGCTTAGCTAAATCTTTAGCGGCACGAAGATTTTCATCATATCCAGTTTGCACTTTTGCTTTTTCGTATATAACACCTTCCTCTTCAGTCAAATCTTCACCATCAGGACCTTTGACATGCACAACTTCTTTTGGTTTCGCCATTTCTCTAAAAATGGGCCGAAGCACTCCAAAAACAAGGTAAAAGGCGATTGCAGCAATCAGCACATTTTTCAATACCTCTTTCGCTAAAGAGATATTTGCCGGATCTTTCCAGATGGGTAACGCAGGAATTTCTTCTTTCTCGCCACCATTAAACGAGGCATTGACAACATTCACTGTGTCACCGCGATCTTGACTGAACCCCATTGCTTCTTTTACCAGATTATTGATCTGTGCAATTTCCTGGGGGGAAAGCGGCTTAAAGCTTACTTTTCCCGCTTTGCTTACCTCTTTACGAAAATTAACCACCACGGCTACTGATAAACGTTTGACCGAACCGACCGGTTGCTTTATGTGGCGAATTGTCTTATCTACCTCATAATTAATCGTTGATTCCTTATGCGTATTTGAATTTGCGGCAGCCACAGGCGATGCCTGATTAGCAGCAGCTGCAGGTGCAACAAGGGGGGCACTTGCTGCTCCAGGCGGCTGGTTGGAAAGCGCCCCAGGCACACCGCTAGCAGGTTGCCCAGCACCACCAGACGATTCATTGCTTTGCTGGCTGCGGATTGCGGCATCAGTTGGCGTAGCGTTTGGCTTGAAAGTTTCTGCTGTTTGCTCAGCCTGAGAAAAATCCAGATCAGCTGCCACCTGCGCCCGAACATTATCCGACCCGATCAGCGTGCTGAGGATTGTTTCAATTCTTTTTACATAGCTCTGTTCAACCTGATGCAGATAATCCAGTTGTGTGGGGTCTAGTCCTCCCAACGCCATGCTGTCAGACACCGGGCTTAACAAATTACCGTTCTGATCCACTACCGTCACATTTTTTACCGGCAAATCAGAAACGCTGCTTGATACAAGATGCAATATTCCATTCACTTGCCCTGCATCCAGCACCCTGCCAGGGTATAGATTAATCAAAATGGAAGCGCTTGGCTTTTGCTGCTCTCGAATAAATACTGAAGGCCTTGGAATAGCCAAATGAACACGCGCCCCTTGAACAGCAGAAAGAGATTGAATGGAACGGGCCAGTTCGCCCTCCAGTGCACGCTGATAATTCACCTGCTCAAGAAACTGGCTCGTGCCAAGCTTTTGTGTCTCCATCAATTCAAAGCCGATTGCGCCGCCTCTTGGCAAACCTTGGGAAGCCAGCTTCAGACGGGTATCGTAAACTTGAGAAGAAGGAACAAGAATCGCCCCGCCATCTGCAACTTTGTAGGGGACATTCATTTGCTGCAACGAGCTGACAATTGTGCCGCCGTCCCGATCAGACAAATTACTAAATAAAACTTTGTAATCAGGAACCTGTGACCACATCCACAAACCAGCCAGCAAAGCTATGGAAGCCGCCAAGGCAACCATCATGCCTAATTTTTGAGCGTTGGGAAGACTATTAAAACCCTGGAACAGGGAAGAAAATGACTGTTGGGGCGCTACTGCCATAAACACTCCCCAGTTTGATAAATCTCGACAAGTAGCAAGATTCGTTCTTTATTGTTGTATTCGGAAAGGCAGAGTTTCTTAAACATCGCCATTTACGCTCCACTAAGTGGATGCGACAAGCCAAAAATCAGGCCAAGCTTTTCGTTTTGCATCGGCCCTGATTCAAACTTGCATATTCATTATTTCCTGGTAGGCATTAACCAGCTTATTACGCACCTGAACCATTGTCTGAAAGCTGAGATTGGCTTTTTGCAGTGAAAGCATCACTTCGTGCAAGTTCGCATCAGGCGCCCCCAACTCAAACTCCTTGGCCAAACCACTTGCAGCTTGCTGCGCACCATTAACTTGATCAATAGAGCTTTTCAGCATCGCAGAAAAATCCGTGCCTTCGGCAGCTGCTGGCGCGGCTGACCCGGACGCCAGTGACGAGGCGGCCCGTAATTGTCCAAGCAGTTGCTCTATACCTTGCGTGCTCATAGAAAAGTCTCCTGCCTCATTATAGCTAATTTGAAAATTCGCCGCTACCTAGATTCATAAAAATAGCAGCAATTTTCATGCCAACGCCAACTTCAGATAATTAACTATCTTCCTCACGATATTGCTGAAGTTTGTAACGCAGCGTCCTTTCGCTAATTCCTAACCGTTCAGCTGCCTGTTTTCGCGAGCCTTTCACTGCAGCCAGTGTTTCAACAATATGCGCTTTCTCAAGGGATTTCATATCCATTGAGGAAGACTTCACCGAGTCCTCTGCCAGCGGAAGCGCGCTTTCACTCCCGGCAACCTTAGGCAAATAGAGATGCTCGCATTCTATCACTTCACCAGGTGCAAGGATCATCGCACGTTGAATCACATTTTCCAACTCTCTGATGTTACCCGGCCAGGAATATTGAGTCAATTGCCTTTCCGCATCTGCAGAAAACGCCATGCCATGACGACCAACACTACTCGCCAAGCGGCCCATTAAATGCCGTGCCAAGGGAATAATATCCTGTGAACGTTCTCGCAATGCGGGCAAAGGCAAGGGAAAAACATTCAAGCGATAAAACAAATCCTCTCTGAAACGTCCATTTTTTACCTCGCTTGCCATATCACGGTTAGAAGTAGCAATCACCCTAATATTTAACGGAATAGCCTTGCTCCCTCCCACACGTTCTACTTCCCGCTCCTGCAACACACGCAACAATTTAGCCTGAAGCCCCAACGGCATTTCTGAAATCTCATCTAATAGCAATGTTCCATCCTGAGCTTGTTCAAACTTACCTGCATGCGCCTGACTTGCCCCAGTGAATGAACCTTTGTCATAACCGAATAATGTCGCTTCAAGCAAATTTTCTGGAATTGCAGCACAGTTGATCGCAACAAACGACTTGTTAGCCCGGGAAGAATGACGATGAATAAATCGGGCCAACACTTCTTTCCCGGTTCCGCTTTCACCGGTGATCATGACTGTCGCATCGGTGTTTGCGACGCG
>JAYVLG010000196.1:0-7855 GCA_043759595.1 Sulfurirhabdus sp.
ATACAGAAACAAAACTGGGGCAGCGCCATTCCGCTGCATGTGAAAGGTTACCCTCTTAAACTCGATGCTTTATTGTCTTGACTAAGGGGTCCACTATACATGGTGATGTTGGGTGTGATCGGAGAATATGTTTGGCGTATCAATGAAGAAGTGCGAAAGAGACCGAACTATGTCGTAAGAGACAAGTTCCTATGAGCGAAAACTTACAATATACGGTAATTGAAGGTATCAAGTGCTTTAGTCCAGAAGTAGCAAGTTCCTATGCGGACTATCCAAACGGTGGATTTGACTTAACGGATAAGTGCGGAGATAGCAGTTTTTGGGTTCGTTCACGGAATAGGCTATTTAAAAGCATTGTCTATGATCATCTGGCATCAACGGGCAAAACGAAATTCTTGGAAATAGGATGCGGGACTGGAGGCTTCATACAACAAATTGTTGAGAACGAAAATCTGGAAATCACAGGATCGGAAATCTATCTGAAAGGACTTCAGTACGCAAAAAAAAATCTCCCTAGTGTCAATTTTATCCAGTTCGATGTTTCACAAGGGGAAATAGGCGAGGAGTTTGATTTAATTGTCGCATTTGATGTCATTGAGCACATTGGGAACGATGTTGCTGCCATATCAAATATCAACGGGATGCTCCACAAAGGAGGTGATTTAATACTCACTGTCCCCCAACATATGTTCCTATGGAGCAAGTTAGACGAAATTATTAAACAAAAGCGCAGATATTCGAGATGGGAGCTAGTGGCTAAATTGCAAGAAAATGGGTTCACCATCAGCTATTGCACCTCGTTCTTATTCGTCCTTTTTCCCTTCATGTTGATTTCCAGGAAGAATGCATAAATTCAAAATTGAGGCCACAAAATTTACCCTTGTTGGCGCTGCGAACTTCGTACTTACCTTTATTGTATTCACCATGATGTTGAAAGTATGGCAAGTAAACTACTTGCTTTCACTAAGCACTGCGTGGTTTTTTGGTATGCTTTTTTCTTATGTATTGAACTTTTATTGGGTGTTTAAACCGGAGCAAAAATTTCAATTTAGATCTCGATTCTTTAGGTTTTTCTTGGCTAGCGTACTATCGATAGCATTGAACATGTTGATCTTAAGTTATATCGTTGAACATAACGATTTTGACCCATTTTATATTCAGATGGCTCTGATCCCTTTTATCGTTGTCTTAAATTTCTCTACAGCAAAATATTGGTCATTGCGTCCATCTAAAAACAGGAAGAACAATTAATTTTCGTCATGAGCATTCAAAAAGAAAAACATACTTTTTCCCCTTCGAAAGTTGAGTTCGTAGCTGGAACAGTTATTTTACTATGCTCATGCTTAGTCATTGCCTACTGCATTTGGACGCTGGATCGCGGATTCGAGATTACCGATGAGGCATATTACTTGTTACTGGCCATTCATGCAGGTTCTGTCAAATTTTTCATCAGCGCACAGCAATGGATAACTGCGGGGCTTTGGCATCTCACTGGAAGCATGACGATGTTCAGAGCAACGGGTTTGATTTTATTGCTGACTAGCTCGGCACTGCTCGCACTCGGGGTGTTTTCTGCTTGCTTACGTTTGGGCTTGGTAGTAGATCGCTTTGAGTTGAAAGGTGTGGTTCTTGCTACTTCTACAGTCAGTGCAATGCTTTACGCCTCAACAATCAATCTTTCACCTAGCTATAACTTGCTGGCATCGGCAGGAATGTATGCGGCAGCAGGCATGGTTTTGTTGGCATCGAATCGTTCGAGTATCATCCACAAGTACGCCTTATTTACTTTGGCTGGTTGTGCGGTTGGAGCAGAGGCACTTTGCAAACCTTCCGCCGGAGCGGCCACATTGGCACTTCTTGTCTTGTGGGGCGCCATTTTCGAACGCTCGCGCTTCGATAAAATCTTCGGTCCGGTGACGATAGTATTCGGAGCTGCCATATTTTCTGGTATTACCATACTGATTAACACTACATTATCCGACGCAACACAAGCTATTGATCAAGGGATGCAGCTTTTCAGGATGGTACAGGTTGAAATGATGAGTGCACGATTGATTAGGTATTCTATCGAGTTTTTGAGCTATCTTTTGGTAACCTTATTTGCTTTCGCCGCCCCTATCTTAGCAATAACTGGCTATACAGCGAAACGTCGCGCCATCTTTGCACAATTTGGACTAACTTCACTTGTGATCATTCTGATATTCGGCAGTCTTAAAGCAGGGTTGCCAACCCTATCGATAAGCAATGCAGCTTTCAATAGTTATCTGTTCGGCGGTTTCAATAGATACGGTGTTCAGACCATTGCGATATTTGGAATGTTGGTAATGGCGTTGATTGTGTCGATTCCGGTATGGAACAAGAACCGGAGTACACTCGCATTATTTTCTGGATTAATCTTGCTCCCTTATTCTGTGGCGGTTGGTACTGGCAATGTTATGTTCACACAAATCATTGACTCCCTCGCACCTTGGGGGGTATTAATTGCTGTGCTGATAGTCGCACGCCATCCAGAGGATCTCAACAAAACACCAATTTTGTTAATTGGGATCTGTTTCATAGTGACTATTACACTACAGATCATTTCCAGCAATTTTAGACCGTATCATTTGTCGCTGCCCCTAACAAAACATGATCAGACAACAGTAGTGGGAAGCCTAGGAAAATTAAAAGTTGATGCCGGAACTTACAAGTTTCTAGTGGAAATGCGCGCGGCGGCTAAAGAGTGTGCCATAGCGCCGGGAGCGCCATTCATTGGTTTGTATAATATTCCTGGGGTGGCATTAGCTCTCCAAGCCATTCCAGTTTTGACCCCTTGGCTTAACAACCAGACACAGGCGAATTTTATCATGGAGCGAGTACCCTCAGAGGAATTGCTTTCAGCTGTAATTGCCCTTCAAATAGGCGGGCATGGCGCTTTACCTCCGTTGCCACAACAATTGGCCGCGTTCCCGATGGGTTATAGGTATTGCGGAATGGCTACTTACCCCTATTTGCAACAGAAAATCCAAATATGGCAATCTCAAGTGCGATAAACATGTCCTTGAAAAAAAACATTCTTGCCAACTCCCTTAGCCAGTTTTACGTCACACTAATCGGCATTGTCATGGTGCCTTTGTACATTCGTTACATGGGAGTGGAAGCGTATGGATTAGTTGGTTTTTTTGCTATGTTGCAAGCTTGGTTCAACCTGCTAGACATGGGCCTAACACCAACAATGGCACGAGAAACTTCACGCTTTCATGGGGGTGCTACCGACGCATTGAGCTTTCGGCGGTTGGTCCGGGCTCTGGAGGGTATATTTTTGGTTGTAGCAATGGTTGGCGGCTCAGCCGTGTTTGCTACATCCGGTTATATCGCTCACGAATGGTTACAGGCATCACAGCTACCTATAATTGAAGTACAAACAGCGGTACAACTGATGGCAATAATCATTGCTATGCGCTGGATGTGCGGATTGTATCGAGGCGCGATCAGCGGTTCGGAACGGTTGGTGTGGTTGAGTAGTTTCAACTCTATTATTGCCTCACTGCGTTTTATTGGTGTGTTGCCATTGTTGATGTTTGTTGGAGTGACACCTACAATTTTTTTTAGCTTTCAATTCGTCGTGGCTGTGATTGAGCTGGCAGGACTACTGTTCTATGCTTATCGTCTATTACCCAGCATTCCAAAAAATCATCAGATGCTCTGGGATTGGACTCCGGTCAAACCAGTGCTTAAGTTTTCAATGACTATCGCTTTTACTTCATCAGTATGGGTCCTGGTCACCCAGACCGACAAACTTGTGCTATCCAAAATATTGCCGTTAGCTGAGTATGGCTACTTCACCCTAGCTGTTCTGGTTGCAAGTGGCGTAATGCTGATTAGTGGACCAATCAGTGGCGCTATCATGCCGCGCATGTCAAAATTAGAAGCCGAAGGAGACCATACGGGCTTAATTCATGTTTACCGCAAAGCCACACAATTAGTTGCAGTGATTGCGAGTGCCGCTTCTATTACCATAGCATTTTTTGCCGAACCACTGTTATGGACGTGGACGGGCGATAGATTATTGGCCCATCAAGCCGCTCCTGTTTTGATCTTATATGCACTCGGTAACGGCATCTTGGCGGTAGCGGCTTTCCCATATTACCTGCAATATGCTAAAGGCGATTTACGCTTACATTTAATTGGCAATGCGGTATTTGTTGTATTGCTAGTTCCTTCCATTATTTGGGCTACCAGCCACTACGGAGGAGTGGGTGCGGGCTATGTGTGGTTAGGTATGAACCTGCTTTCTTTCGTTGCGTGGCTACCACTGGTTCATCAAAAATTCGAACCAGGGCTAAATTTTAAATGGTATGGGCAAGACGTTTTGTTAATTTTTGCTACTGCTACGATTGTTGGCTACGGCTTGAGCAATCTTTTACCACAAAGTGATATCCGAGTATTGCAGTTAGGTGAAATAATCATTTCAGGCATAGTAGTCATGCTCGCTGGTGCACTATCATCCTCTATCTGTAGGTCTGAGGTTAGGACGTGGCTGGATAAGCTGCAAATGAAATTGGAAAAATAATTTTATTGCAACAAGAGAAAAAACAGAAAGTTTCAATATGCATACTTACCTACAATTAAGAAAAATATTCATCAGATGAACTCGGAGAATTCTGCGTGCAGAAACCCTTATTAAGTGTCTGCATCACTACTTATAACCATGAGGCATACATAGCCAGAGCGATTGAGAGCGTTTTGTCTCAGAAAACAGATTTCCCATTTGAAATAATAATTGGTGAAGATAATTCATCAGATAACACCCGAAATATTGCCATTGAATATAGGAATCGCTATCCGGAAAAAATCAGGTTGATTCTCAATGATAGAAAGAATGTGATATATATTAATGGGCTTCCTACGGGTGCTTGGAATTTTCTTCAAGCATTGTCTAATGCTGATGGAAAATACATTGCCCTTATTGATGGCGACGACTATTGGACTGATTCATCAAAACTGCAAAATCAGGTTGGTTTTTTGGAGGCACATCCAGAGTATGCAATCTGTGGTCATCTGGTTGAAGTTGTCGATGGCAATGGTGATCTGCTTGAAAATTCCCCTGTTGTTCGGAACAGCCCAGAGATATTCTCCATGAAGGATGTATTAAAAGGTCCACCCGTTCATACGAGCAGTCTTGTTTTTAGAAATTTCGATATGAAAAGAAATGCTGCGTATCCATATTTGTTGTCATTACCAGCGGGAGATGCCTTGATAACCTCAATGCTTTTAGATCAAGGCAAAGGTTATCGATTTGACAAGATATGGTCAGCATATCGATTACACCAAGGAGGGGTTTGGTCAACAAAGCCGGCATATCTAAAATATTTCGAAGCCTTCCAAATAAAATATGTTTTTCACAAACTTTATCCTGAAATTTTTAATATCTATTCATGGGCTAATGTTTGTTCACTTTTGTCACAGTCATTCATTTCCACAATAACGAGTGTTGTGAAGGGTATGAGCATTGCACCCCTTGCCAGGTTGTTGGATATTGTAGCTAAACAGAACGTAGTTCCAAGCCTAGAGTTTATTTTGTTTAGTATAATTGCTCTGTTATTTGTTCCATTAACAGGAAGCATCCTGTTAATAAAAAAGATAATATCCATTGCGCTCTCAGGTTATTTAAATATCTGCGGAAAACGGTAGCTAATTCCGTAAGATAGTTGGATACATTGAACAACCTTAATCAAGGTCATATTAAAATTCAATTTACACATCATCCTGCCCCACTCGTCAGCATTATAGTCCCTTGCTATAATTACGGGCACTACCTTGCCGAAACACTAGAAAACCTTATCGAGCAGTCTTGGCAATTCTGGGAATGCATTATTGTTGACGATGGCTCAACTGACAATTCCAAGCAAGTGGCTGAGTCGTTTATTAAATCAGATACACGGTTCAAATATATTTTCCAGCAAAACCAAGGGCTCAGCGCAGCCAGAAATGCAGGAATTGATGTTTGCAAGGGATCTTATATTCAGTTTCTTGATGCAGATGATATGCTGGAAGAAAATAAACTGAAGAAACAGGTTTCCTATTTAGAAAAACATTCTGGAACAGATATTGTTTATGGTCATGTGCACTATTTTGAGCAAAATCCCATGACAATCAATTTGGAAGCAAGCACGGAACATCTGGGGGCAGAATGGATGCCCAGAGCTTCTGGCGCAGGAAGTGATATTTTGCTTCCACTAATCCGGGGAAATATCATGGTAGTCAACGCCCCATTGCTTCGAAAATCTGTGATTGATGATGTCAAGGGGTTTAAGGAACACTTGTTAAGAGGATACGAAGACTGGGATTTTTGGGTTCGATGCGCGCTTGCAGGAAAAAGAATCCAGTATCTAAATGAAGAAGGTACTCGTGCGTTAGTAAGATTGCACCATAAAAGCATGTCCAAGAATATGTTGTCGATGTATATGTCACACATTAAAGTCAGAGAAGAACTACAGTATATTCTTCCATCGGGTCTATGTAGAGAAAACAATTATCGTATCGGCGTGATGTATGCAAAAATCGCAAAATTTCAGTTGGCAAATGGTAAGTGGTTTCAATGTTTCAGGCATATACTTACATCCATATGGCGTTCCCACATAAATATAAAAATATTTTTTTATCTTATCATGCTATTTCTTCCGGGGAAGCTTGCGGTTAGACTCAAAAAGTTTTCAAGACTTTGGCATATTTCGTCATAAAATCAGCTTGTAAGGATAGCATAAGTAGTGTCAACTCTTCAGCCCCGCATTCTTGCAATAGTAGTTACTTTCTTACCGAATGCAGCTTTTTTGTTGCCCCTACTGTCGCGGCTAAGCGATCAATGCACTGAAGTTTTGGTGGTGGATAATACACCGTCTGAATGTGACGACATGTTCCAGCTAATCCAAGAAGGCACTGATATTAATAAATTTCCACGCATTGTCCGCCTTGGAAAAAATATTGGTATCGCAGCCGCATTAAATGTTGGATTAGAGGTTGCATTAGCCGAGAATTTCGATTACGCGCTGTTGAGCGATCAAGACAGCTTGCCTGATGCAAACATGGTATCGGGCCTACTACGAGCCGGACAGGAACTCAATGCACAAGGTCACAAATTAGCCCTAGTGGGGCCACTAATCCGGGATTTGATTACTGAGCAGGAATATACTTTCCAGACTCGCATTCCTGAGGGCTTCTTTTATGGACACGCACTCCCATCAAGGGACAATCCCAATATTTCCGCTTACACTTTAATTACTTCCGGCTCCTTGCTGCCCGTGCAGGCGCTAGGGATTGTTGGGTTGATGAAGGAGGAATTATTCATTGACTATGTCGATACCGAATGGTGTCTGCGGGCGATCTCTAAGGGTTATGATATTTATGGCACTGGGCATGCCATCCTAAATCACCGAATGGGCGATGATTATTTCCTGGTGTGGCATTTTGGTTGGAGAAAAATGAGCCAATACTCCCAATTGCGGCTGTATTACCGGTTTAGAAATTTTGTGTATTTGTTAAAGCTTCCATATATTCCATCCCGTTGGAAATTGAGAGCAAGTTGGTATTGGCTTGGAAATATCTATGCGTATACCATTTTCTCTAATCCACGATTACCTATAATTCGTGCCATTTTTCATGGAATAAAAGATGGTCTTGTGAGTAAATTAGGTCCATGGAGCTTATAGTGGCCCCCTTAGTCAAGACAATAAAGCATCGAGTTTAAGAGGGTAACCTTTCACATGCAGCGGAATGACGCTGCCCCAGTTTTGTTTCTGTATTTTGTTCCTGAGCGAGTTTTTTTCTCTCACTGAATTTATCCACAATACTTGCTCCGCCGCCGCTCGCTGTTTGA
>JAYVLG010000197.1:0-15704 GCA_043759595.1 Sulfurirhabdus sp.
TTGATCGCGCCAGTAGCGATGGAAGAAGGTCTGCGTTTCGCGATTCGCGAAGGTGGTCGTACCGTCGGTGCAGGTGTTGTTGCTAAAGTAATCGAGTAAAGCAAACGCAATGCTCGAAAATAGTTCCGCAGCGAATGGCTCTGAATTCTGATAAGATTCAGAGTTGCGCTGCGGAACTGCTTCATGTTTAAAGGCCAGTAGCTCAATTGGCAGAGTATCGGTCTCCAAAACCGAGGGTTGGGGGTTCGAGGCCCTCCTGGCCTGCCATTTAATGTACGAATAGGAGCTGATGAAAATCAGGTTAAATAAGTCATGCTTTTTTGGCTATTTAATAAGATTGTTCTGAGGTTAATTTAATCACCCAAATCATAAATATGGCAGATAAAATTAAATTGGGATTGGCGGTTTTGTTGGTAATAGCTGGTATTGCTGGTTATTACGTGCTAGCCGAACAAGCAATGGTTATTCGTGTTGTTGCTGTATTGGTTGGGCTCATGCTCGCAATAGCAACTACATGGTATACAGAACCAGGAAAGCAGTTTTTTGCTTTTAGCCAGGACTCATGGGGTGAAGCCAGAAAGGTAGTCTGGCCAACACGTAAAGAAACTTTGCAAACAACTGGTGTTGTCTTTTTGCTGGTTATCGTTATGGCCATCTTTCTTTGGTTCGTGGATGCGGGCCTCTTATGGGCAGTCAAGTTGTTGATGGGCCGGGGGGATTAATGTCTAAACGTTGGTACGTAGTGCACGCCTATTCGGGCTTTGAGAAGAGTGTGCAAAGAGCATTGCTTGAGAAAATTGAGCGTGCTGGTATGCAAGATAAATTTGGTGAAATTCTGGTGCCTGTTGAAGAAGTCATCGAGATGAAGTCTGGCCAGAAAAGCATCAGTGAGCGTAAATTTTTCCCAGGTTATGTGCTCGTTCAGATGGACATGACCGATGAAACTTGGCATTTGGTAAAAAGTACCCCTAAGGTAACAGGATTCATAGGTGGTACGGCAATGAAGCCAACGCCGATTAGTGATAAAGAAGTTGCGAATATTCTTCATCAGATTCAGGAAGGTGTTGAAAAACCGAAACCTAAAACGCTATTTGAAGTGGGTGAATCGGTGCGTGTTACTGAAGGTCCGTTTACCGATTTTCATGGAAATGTTGAAGATGTTAACTACGACAAGAGTAAGTTGCGTGTGTCAGTGTTGATATTTGGCCGCGCAACGCCTGTTGAGCTTGATTTTGGTCAGGTTGAAAAAGGTTGATCCAGAGCAACTGAATTCTGGAAGAGGAGCGAAGTAGGGTTGGCAAATAAGTGCGACCTCAAACGCGTTATAACTCATTTTAAAAGGAAGTAAAAATGGCAAAGAAAATTGTTGGCTATGTAAAGCTGCAAGTGCCTGCAGGTAAGGCAAATCCAAGTCCTCCTATTGGACCAGCGTTGGGTCAGCGCGGTTTGAATATTATGGAATTCTGTAAAGCGTTTAATGCGCAAACCCAAGGGCTGGAACCTGGGTTGCCAATCCCTGTTGTGATAACTGCTTATGCAGATAAGAGTTTCACATTCATCATGAAGACTCCACCAGCGACTATTCTTATTAAGAAAGCCGCCGGACTTCAAAAAGGGAGCCCACGTCCGCACACCGACAAAGTAGGCAAACTGACTCGTGCTCAGGCTGAAGAAATTGCAAAAACCAAAATGCCGGATTTAACAGCGGCAGACATGGATGCCGCTGTTAGAACTATCGCTGGCAGTGCACGTAGTATGGGTATTGAAGTGGAGGGGGTTTAAGATGGCGCATTTATCGAAACGAACAAAAGCTATTCGCGCAAAAGTAGATGGCAATAAATCCTATCCATTGGTTGATGCACTAACTCTGGTTAAGGAAATTGCCACAGCAAAATTTGATGAATCTGTAGACTTGTCAGTTAATTTGGGTGTTGATGCGCGTAAATCTGATCAAGTGGTGCGCGGTTCTGTTGTGCTTCCACGGGGAACGGGTAAGTCAGTTCGTGTGGCTGTATTTGCTCAAGGTGAATCAGCAAATGCAGCAAAAGCTGCAGGTGCGGACATTGTGGGTTATGAAGATTTAGCTGAGCAAGTTAAAGCGGGTAATCTGGATTTTGATGTGGTTATTGCTAGTCCTGATGCAATGCGCATTGTTGGGCAGTTGGGACAGATTCTTGGGCCGCGTGGTTTGATGCCAAACCCAAAAGTAGGAACCGTGACGCCAGATGTAGCAACCGCAGTTAAAAATGCAAAAGCCGGTCAGGTACAATACCGTACGGATAAGGGTGGGATTGTGCAATGTACAGTCGGTCGTGCATCGTTTGCTGCTGAAGCGTTGAAAGAAAATATTATTGCTTTGGTTGATGCCTTAAATAAAGCAAAGCCTGCTGCTTCGAAAGGTGTTTATCTTAAGAAGATTTCCCTTTCCAGCACAATGGGTGTAGGTATTAGAGTAGACCAGTCAACTGTAGTTTAAGTTATTGCTGTAATGAGTTCGTATTAATTCCGGGCTCTGTTGTTATGTAAAAAGAACTTTGGGCTGTCAGGGTTTTTTTTCTGGCAGATTATCAAAGACCGCAGGGATTTTAAGATAACCACATTTTGATGAATGTCAGAATGTGGTTATCTGATAATTTAATGTTGTATGCATCTGATTTATGTGAATTGCATTCACATGAGTAGCGTGTATTCTCCCCCTGCGCAGATGGTGAACCCGAAACAGGATTTGGGTGGTGTGGCTATATATTGAGTCATATTATCTGGTTCTCCTGGAAGAAAGGTCGCCGTGGGTTGGTTGTTATTTTGTGCGTTAGAAAATAGCAGCTTAATTTTAACGGAAGGAGGAAAGGCCTTGAGTCTCAATCTAGATGAGAAGAAAGCGGTTGTAGCTGAAGTTGGCATCCAGGTGTCAACAGCTCAAGCTATTGTCGTCGCTGAGTATCGTGGTCTTGAAGTCGGACAAATTACTGCGCTTCGTGCAAAGGCACGTGCCGCAGGAGTTTATTTCCGGGTTCTTAAAAACACGCTAGCCCGTCGCGCTGTTGCAGATACACCTTTTGCCGATTTAGCACCACATATGGTGGGGCCGTTGGTATATGGTATGTCAAGTGATCCAGTTGCGGTTGCTAAAGTGTTGCACGACTTTGCTAAAACCAATGACAAATTTGTTATTAAGGCTGGTGCAATGGCAAATCAAGTCATGACTTCCAAAGAAGTCGCGACACTTGCTGCTATGCCAAGCCGTGATGAGTTGCTGGCTAAGTTGTTGGGCACGATGCAAGCACCAATTACGAAATTTGTTCAGACGCTTAATGAAGTGCCTACGAAGTTCGTTCGTGGTTTGGCTGCTGTACGCGATCAAAAGCAAGCTGCTTAATTAATTCGGTGAAGGTGGGATACCCCAGTTCACCAAGACTATTTAAATCAGGAGAATAAAATGGCTGTTTCAAAAGCTGAGATTTTGGATGCAATTTCAAGTATGTCTGTTCTGGATTTGTCTGAACTGATTAAAGAAATGGAAGAAAAATTTGGTGTTTCTGCTGCAGCTGCTGTTGCTGTTGCTGCACCCGCAGCTACTGGTGGTGCAGCTGCTGCTGAAGAGCAAACCGAATTTAACGTTATTTTGACCGCCTGTGGCGATAACAAAGTTAACGTAATTAAGGTTGTTCGTACCATTACCGGTTTGGGCTTGAAAGAAGCTAAGGACTTGGTTGATGGTGCACCTAAGGCTGTTAAAGAAGGTGTTTCTAAAGCTGATGCTGAAGCAATCCAGAAGCAGATTGTTGAAGCTGGTGGTACAGCTGAAATTAAGTAATAAATTGTTGTACCCTTGGGGTGATGCGGTTTGCATCCCTCAATTAGATTCTCGAAGCAATTCTCTGAGTTGCTTCGAGTTTTCTGTTTGCAGAAAACACAAGACAGCATTCAGTTTATAAGAGTTGGAATCAATAATTTACTCAAATTATATATTGCAATTCTGAACCTTATTACGCAGTTTGTTGTCTTTTGTTTTTTGCTGCGCTAGCCAACTCCTTGGAGAAATTATGAGCTATACTTTTGCCGAGAAAAAACGGATTCGTAAAAGTTTTGCTAAACGCGCAAGCGTTTTACCCGTTCCTTTTCTTCTGTCCACACAGCTTGATTCATTTGCCTCATTTCTGCAAGCTGATGTCCCTCAGAATATGCGCAAAAATGAAGGGTTGCAAGCTGCCTTTACATCAATCTTCCCTATCGTTAGTCATTCGGGGAACGCAAAGCTTGACTATGTCAGTTACACAATGGGTGAACCACCATTTGACATGAAAGAGTGTCACCAACGTGGTTTGACTTATGCCGCGCCTCTGCGCGCAAAAGTGCGTTTGACTATCATGGACAAGGAAGCTTCCAAGCCTACAGTAAAAGAGGTTAAGGAGCAGGAAGTGTACATGGGTGAAATGCCGCTCATGACGCATACAGGATCCTTCATTATTAATGGAACTGAACGGGTGATTGTGTCCCAATTGCATCGTTCTCCAGGTGTGTTTTTTGAGCACGATCGGGGTAAAACGCATTCTTCAGGGAAATTGCTGTTTTCTGCGCGCATTATTCCCTACCGTGGCTCGTGGCTGGATTTTGAATTTGACGCTAAAGACTTTTTATATTTCCGCGTTGATCGCCGTCGCAAAATGCCAGTGACGACTTTGTTAAAAGCCTTAAATTATTCTCCAGAAGAAATATTGGCGTTGTTTTTTGTGAATGACACCTTCCATATTCTAAAGAAGGGTATTCAATTTGAGCTGGTGCCTGATCGTCTTCGTGGTGAAATTGCGCGTTTCGATATTGTCTCAAAAGATGGAACGGTAATCGTACCAAAAGACAAACGAATTAGCGTTAAGCACACTCGTGAAATGGAAAAAGCGGGCATTCAAAAGCTTGCAGTACCTGAAGAGTTTCTGATAGGTCACGTGCTTTCACATAATATTGTCGATAAGGAAAGCGGTGAAATCATCGCAAATGCAAACGACGAAATAACTGAAGAAGTGCTGGAAAAGCTTCGCGTTGCGGGCGTTACCAAGATTCAGACTATATATACCAATGATTTGGATCAGGGTACGTATATTTCCTCGACGTTGCGTATTGATGAAACTTTGGATCAATTGGCCGCACAAGTTGCTATTTACCGAATGATGCGCCCAGGTGAGCCACCAACCGAAGATTCTGTTAAAGCCTTGTTTACATCGTTGTTCTTCAGTGAAGATCGTTACGATTTGTCTGCTGTTGGTCGTATGAAGTTTAATCGCCGTGTAGGCCGTGAAGAACTTGTAGGATCAGGGACGCTTGATAATGAAGATATTATTGCAGTTATCAAAATATTGGTTGAACTGCGTAACGGTCGCGGTGAGATTGACGATATTGATCACTTAGGAAATCGCCGGGTAAGAAGCGTAGGTGAACTTGCTGAAAATCAATTTAGATCAGGTCTTGTCCGAGTTGAACGTGCTGTTAAAGAACGTTTGAGCCAGGCAGAATCAGAAAATCTGATGCCGCATGATCTGATCAATGCGAAGCCAGTGTCTGCAGCAGTTAAGGAGTTTTTTGGGTCCAGCCAACTTTCTCAATTTATGGACCAGACTAATCCGTTATCCGAGATTACACATAAGCGTCGTGTTTCAGCACTGGGCCCTGGCGGTTTGACACGTGAACGTGCCGGTTTTGAAGTGCGCGACGTGCATCCTACCCATTATGGTCGTGTTTGCCCTATTGAAACACCAGAGGGACCAAATATTGGTTTGATTAATTCATTGGCGCTTTTCTCGCGCACTAATGAATATGGATTTCTTGAAACACCTTACCGCAAAGTAATTGATGGAAAGGTGACTGATCAGATTGATTATTTATCGGCCATTGAAGAAAGTAAGTTTGTGATTGCTCAAGCTAATGCAGACTTGAGTAAAGATGGTAAATTCGAGCAGGATATTGTTTCGTGCAGACATAAAAATGAATTTGCACTCTCATCGCCAGACCGAATTGAATACATGGACGTTGCGCCATCACAGATCGTGTCTGTTGCTGCTTCATTAATTCCTTTCCTGGAACACGATGACGCTAACCGTGCTTTGATGGGTTCAAACATGCAGCGCCAGGCAGTACCTTGTCTGCGTGCTGAAAAATCATTGGTTGGAACCGGGATTGAGCGTACGGCCGCCGTGGATTCTGGTACCACTGTGCAGGCATTACGTGGCGGCGTAGTTGATTACGTTGACGCTGGTCGTATTGTGGTGCGGGTTCACGATGAAGAGGCATTGGAAGGTGAAGTGGGTGTGGATATCTACACCCTGATTAAATACACCCGCTCTAACCAGAATACCAATATTAATCAAAGACCATTGGTGCATGTGGGTGACGTGCTTGCTAAGGGTGACGTCATTGCAGATGGTGCATCCACCGATATGGGTGAGTTGGCTTTGGGGCAGAATCTGCTGGTAGCGTTCATGCCATGGAACGGATATAACTTTGAAGATTCGATTCTTATCTCTGAGCGCGTTGTTGCGGACGATCGTTTTACCTCCATTCATATTGAAGAATTGTCAGTGGTGGCAAGGGATACGAAACTAGGCCCTGAAGAGATTACTCGTGATATTTCAAATCTGTCTGAGCGTATGTTGTCACGGTTGGATGAATCAGGCATTTGCTATATTGGTGCTGAAGTAGAAGCTGGTGATGTTCTGGTGGGTAAAGTAACGCCTAAAGGTGAAACGCAACTGACCCCGGAAGAAAAACTTCTTCGTGCAATTTTTGGTGAAAAAGCTTCCGATGTAAAAGATACTTCCTTGCGTGTTCCATCCGGTATGTCGGGTACAGTGATTGATGTGCAGGTATTTACACGGGAAGGCATCGAGCGCGATAAGCGTGCTACACAGATTATTGATGATCAATTAAAGCAATTCAAAAAAGATCTGGCTGATCAAATGCGAATTGTTGAAGATGACGCTTTCGGACGAATTGAACGCTTACTTTTCGATAAAGTGGCAAATGGCGGTCCTAAGAAATTAGCTAAGGGCACGAAAGTGACTAAAGCGTATCTTGCGGACATGAATCGTCACGATTGGTTTGATATTCGTCTGGCTGACGAAACAGCAGCGCGACAGCTTGAATCGCTCAAGGATAGTCTGGCTCAGAAACGTGTTGATTTTGATCAGGCATTTGAAGAAAAACGTAAAAAATTGACCAGTGGTGATGAACTATCACCGGGTGTTCAAAAAATGGTCAAGGTTTATGTGGCTGTTAAACGCCGTCTGCAACCGGGCGATAAAATGGCTGGACGTCATGGTAATAAGGGTGTGGTATCCAGAATAGTCCCGGTAGAAGATATGCCCTACACAGACGGGGGGATTCCAATGGACATCGTATTGAATCCACTTGGCGTCCCTTCACGGATGAACGTTGGTCAGATTCTCGAAACGCATTTGGGCTGGGCTGCAAAAGGTTTAGGCAAAAAGATTGACGATATGCTACAAGCGAAAGCTAAAGTAGACGATATCCGTGCATTCATAGATAAAATTTACAATAGCACTGGTAAGCCAGAAGATATCGCCTCTTTGACTGATCATGAGATATTGGACTTGGCAGGTAATTTGAAGAAAGGTGTGCCTTTTGCAACGCCAGTCTTTGACGGTGCTAACGAAGAAGAAATTAAAGATATGCTTGAGTTGGCAGATCTGCCTAGATCTGGGCAGATACACTTGACGGACGGACGGACAGGTGAAAAGTTTGACCGGCCAGTGACTGTAGGCTATATGCACGTTCTGAAATTGCATCATTTGGTTGACGATAAAATGCACGCTCGTTCAACTGGACCATACAGTTTGGTTACCCAGCAGCCGTTGGGTGGTAAGGCGCAGTTTGGTGGTCAGCGTTTCGGTGAGATGGAAGTGTGGGCGTTGGAAGCATATGGTGCTGCATACACGCTACAGGAAATGCTGACAGTGAAGTCGGACGACGTAAGCGGCCGTACTAAAGTTTATGAAAATATTGTCAAGGGTGAGCACAAGATAGATGCTGGTATGCCAGAGTCTTTCAATGTGTTGGTGAAAGAAATTCGTTCACTGGGAATTGATATTGATCTAGAGCGGTATTGAAAACTGTGAGATCGAAGTGTCAGTTAACTCTCGACGCTTCGTTAATTAAGATCTAAACCCGTCATTCCAGTAAGACTGCCAAATATTAGGAGTCGCAAATGAAAGCATTGCTCGATTTATTTAAACAGGTAACACAGGAAGAAGAATTTGATGCGATTAAAATCGGTCTGGCTTCTCCAGAAAAAATTCGTTCATGGTCTTATGGTGAAGTAAAAAAACCAGAAACAATCAATTACCGTACATTTAAGCCTGAACGCGATGGACTGTTTTGTGCCAAAATATTTGGACCTACCAAAGATTACGAATGCTTATGTGGAAAATACAAACGCTTAAAGCATCGTGGTGTCATTTGTGAAAAATGTGGTGTAGAAGTTACGCTTTCGAAAGTTCGTCGTGAACGTATGGCTCATATTGAGCTCGCAAGCCCAGTTGCGCATATCTGGTTTTTAAAGTCACTGCCTTCCCGCTTAGGAATGGTTCTCGATATGACTCTGCGCGACATTGAACGCGTATTGTATTTCGAAGGTTATGTTGTTACTGATCCAGGTATGACCCCATTAGCTCGCTGTCAGTTGTTGACGGAAGATGATTATCTGGCAAAAGTTGAAGAGTATGGCGATGAATTTAAAGCGTTCATGGGAGCAGAAGGGGTTCGTGACCTGTTGGCCTCTCTTGACTTGAATGCTGAAATTGAACGTTTGCGTCGTGAGTTGGATTCCACTGGTTCAGATACAAAAATCAAGAAGCTGGCTAAACGTTTAAAAGTGCTGGAAGGTTTCCAGAAGTCAGGTATTAAACCAGAGTGGATGATACTGCAAGTCCTGCCTGTACTGCCACCAGAGTTGCGTCCGCTTGTTCCATTGGATGGAGGAAGGTTTGCAACTTCCGACTTGAATGATTTGTATCGCCGAGTAATAAACAGAAATAACCGGTTGAAACGATTGCTGGAATTAAAGGCACCGGAAATTATTGTTCGCAATGAAAAACGGATGCTGCAGGAATCGGTTGATTCTCTTCTGGATAACGGTCGTCGCGGTAAGGCAATGACTGGCGCGAATAAGCGTCCTTTGAAATCTCTTGCAGATATGATTAAAGGTAAAGGCGGACGATTCCGTCAGAACCTTTTGGGTAAACGTGTTGATTACTCAGGTCGTTCCGTAATTGTTGTTGGGCCGCAGTTGAAATTGCATCAATGTGGTCTTCCCAAGAAAATGGCGCTGGAACTGTTTAAGCCATTTATTTTCCATAAATTGGAAGTGATGGGTCTGGCGACAACAATCAAAGCCGCGAAGCGAATGGTAGAAGATGAAATTCCTGAGGTGTGGGATATACTGGAAGATGTGATTCGTGAGCATCCAATTCTGCTGAATCGCGCGCCAACACTGCATCGTTTAGGTATCCAGGCTTTCGAACCTATGTTGATTGAAGGCAAGGCTATTCAATTGCACCCATTGGTTTGTGCTGCGTTTAACGCCGACTTTGACGGTGACCAAATGGCTGTACACGTGCCTTTGTCGCTGGAAGCGCAAATGGAAGCCAGAACTTTGATGCTGGCAAGCAACAACGTCATGTCACCAGCAAACGGTGAACCAATCATTGTGCCGTCTCAAGATATCGTGCTTGGATTGTATTATACAACTCGCGAAAAGATTAACGCTAAGGGCGAAGGGACGCGCTTCGCCAATGTAGATGAAGTTTCACGTGCATATGAATCAAGGCAAGTGGAATTGCATGCGAAAATTATGGTGCGGATCAAGGAAATTGAAGTTTCGACTGACGGGGAGCATGTTGAAAAAATTAATCGATATGAAACTACCGTTGGAAGAGCGCTTCTTTCAGAAATATTGCCGCCAGGTCTGCCTTTTTCGTTCATTGATAAGTCATTGAAGAAAAAAGAGATTTCTAAGCTTATCAATGCCAGCTTCCGTCGTTGTGGATTGCGCGAAACAGTTATCTTTGCAGATAAATTAATGTACATGGGCTTTACGCTTGCAACACGTGCAGGTATATCAATTGCCGTAAATGACATGCTGGTACCAACGCAAAAATCCTCCTTGATTGCAGCTGCAGAAGCAGAAGTGAAGGAAATTGAAGCGCAATACACATCCGGTTTGGTTACTCAGGGTGAGCGCTACAACAAGGTTGTGGACATCTGGGGTCGTGCAGGGGATATGGTTGCTAAGGCGATGATGACACAGCTGGGTTCTGAAAGTGTCGTTGACCGCGATGGAAAGACAGTAAGTCAGGAATCTTTTAATTCCATCTATATGATGGCGGATTCTGGAGCGCGTGGTTCTGCGGCACAAATAAGGCAGTTGGCTGGTATGCGGGGATTGATGGCTAAGCCAGACGGCTCAATTATTGAAACGCCGATTACAGCAAACTTCCGCGAAGGGTTGAATGTACTTCAGTACTTTATTTCGACCCACGGTGCACGTAAAGGACTGGCTGATACCGCATTGAAAACGGCTAATTCTGGCTATCTGACCCGTCGTCTGGTTGATGTAACGCAAGACTTGGTAGTGACTGTGCATGATTGTGGTACCAAAGAAGGCATGTACGTAAAAGCCCTGGTTGAAGGTGGTGAGGTTGTCGAGCCTTTACGCGAGCGTATATTAGGTCGCGTGGTTGCTGCTGATGTTATTAATCCAGATACAGCGGAAACAGTATACGAAGCTGGAACTCTGCTGGATGAAGATAAAGTGGATCATATCGAAGCGCTGAGCATCGATGAAGTAAAAGTACGTACACCATTAAGTTGTGATACGCGTTTCGGCTTGTGTGCACAATGTTACGGACGAGATTTAGGTCGCGGGCAACCAGTCAATGTGGGCGAAGCTGTTGGTGTTATTGCAGCACAATCCATTGGTGAGCCAGGTACCCAGTTAACCATGCGTACCTTCCATATTGGTGGTGCTGCATCTCGAGCCGCAGTAGCAAGCCAGATAGATAGTAAGTCTAATGGTGCAGTCAGGTTCCTTGCAGGTTTGCGTTATGTTACGAATCCTAAGGGCGAAAAAATTGTTATTTCCCGTAGTGGTGAATTAATAATTCAGGATGAAAAAGGCAAAGAACGTGAGCGCCATAAGGTGCCGTACGGTGCAACGCTGGTTGTGACTGATGGAGATGTGGTGAAGGCAGGTAAAGTATTCGCTACCTGGGATCCGCATACTCGTCCTATTATTACTGAATACGCTGGTAAGGTGCGCTTCGAAAACGTTGAGGAAGGTGTAACGGTTGCCAAGCAAATTGACGATGTAACCGGTTTGTCTACACTAGTCGTAATTGATCCAAAACGCAGAAGTGCAGCGCAAGCTAAAGGTCTTCGTCCGCAAGTTAAACTGCTTGATGAACAGGGTAATGAAGTTAAGCTGGCTGATACAGATACACCTGTTAACATTACATTCCATGTTGGATCCATTATTACAGTTAAAGATGGTCTGCAGGTGAGTGTGGGTGACGTACTGGCCAGAATTCCGCAAGAAACCTCTAAGACTCGCGATATCACCGGGGGTCTTCCGCGTGTAGCAGAGCTGTTTGAAGCCCGTTCTCCTAAAGATGCCGGGCTTCTGGCGGAAGTTACGGGAACTGTTTCATTTGGTAAAGATACAAAGGGTAAGCAGCGATTGGTTATTACTGATTTGGATGGTATGGCCAATGAGTACCTTATACCAAAAGAAAAGCACGTTACTGCTCACGATGGTCAGGTAGTAAACAGAGGTGAGAGTATTGTAGATGGGCCAGCTGATCCGCACGATATATTGCGTCTGCTGGGTGTGGAAGCGCTTGCACGTTATATTACAGATGAAGTGCAGGATGTTTACAGGTTGCAAGGCGTTAAAATTAACGACAAACACATTGAAGTCATTGTGCGACAAATGCTGCGTCGTGTAGCGGTTGTTGATCCGGGCGAAACACGTTTTATTCCAGGCGAGCAGGTTGAGCGTGCTGACCTGTTGGAAGAAAATGAAAAGATGGTGGTTGGAAATAAGCAGCCAGCAACTTTTGATTATATGTTGCTGGGTATTACCAAGGCTTCATTGTCAACTGATTCATTTATTTCCGCAGCATCTTTCCAGGAAACAACTCGTGTCTTGACAGAGGCAGCAATTATGGGCAAGAAAGACGATTTGCGTGGTCTGAAAGAGAACGTAATCGTCGGTCGGTTGATTCCTGCAGGAACTGGACTGGCCTATCATACAGCCAGACGCAAGCAGCGCCTGGGGGTTGATATGGCTGCAGACCGCGATTTAAGGCAAGAAGGGGGGGCTGAAACCCAGAGTGATGAGCAAGTAGCTTGACATTCTGATTAAAAGCCAATAGAATCCACAATCTTTTTAGCCGATTCCTCATTTTGTTATGTGGTGCGGCTTGCAGAGATTTAATTAAGGGACGGCTTTTGAGCCGTCCCCATCATTTTCAGGAATGAATGCTAATGCCAACAATTAATCAGTTAGTGCGTAAGCCACGCATAGCAAAACCAGCGAAAAGCAAAGTGCCGGCGCTGGAGAGTTGCCCTCAAAAACGAGGAGTATGTACGCGTGTCTATACAACTACGCCAAAGAAACCAAACTCAGCGCTGCGTAAAGTAGCGCGTGTCAGGTTGACTAATGGCTTTGAAGTAAGTAGTTATATTGGTGGTGAAGGCCACAACCTTCAGGAACACTCGGTAGTATTGATACGGGGTGGACGTGTAAAGGATTTGCCGGGTGTTCGTTATCATACAGTGCGTGGAAGTTTGGATACGGCAGGTGTTAAAGACCGTAAGCAAAGTCGTTCCAAGTACGGTACGAAACGCCCAAAATCAGCTTAATTGAATTGAGGTAGAAAATGCCAAGACGTAGAGAAGTCCCCAAGCGCGAGGTATTGCCGGATCCAAAATTTGGCAGCCATGATGTTGCTAAATTTGTAAACGTATTGATGAATCAAGGTAAGAAATCTGTTGCGGAGCGTATCATTTATGGCGCATTTACGCAGATTGCTACCAAGACCGGTAAAGATCCGCTGGAAGTGTTTACGACAGCCCTGTCTAATGTGCGACCTGTAGTTGAAGTTAAAAGTCGTCGAGTGGGTGGCGCGAACTATCAAGTTCCTGTTGAGGTTCGTTCCGTACGTCGTTCTGCTTTGGCAATGCGTTGGTTGAAAGATGCTGCTCGCAAGCGTGGAGAAAAGTCTATGGGCTTTCGATTGGCTGGCGAACTGTTGGATGCCGCGGAAGGTCGTGGCGGCGCTATGAAGAAGCGAGATGAAGTTCATCGTATGGCAGAAGCAAATAAAGCATTTGCCCACTACCGTTTCTAAATAGTTTCTTGTTTAATTTTGCCGCGAGATGGGGTGTAATTCACCTGTCTTAGCGGCTATTTGACTTATTAAGGCTTACCGTGGCACGCAAAACACCTATCGAACGTTATCGTAATATTGGCATCAGTGCGCACATTGATGCGGGCAAAACCACAACGACAGAACGAATCTTGTTCTATACAGGCGTATCGCACAAGATTGGTGAAGTGCATGATGGCGCTGCCACGATGGACTGGATGGAGCAGGAACAAGAGCGAGGTATTACCATTACTTCAGCTGCAACTACCTGTTTCTGGAAAGGGATGGATGGCAATTTCCCTGAACATCATATCAATATTATTGACACCCCAGGGCACGTAGACTTTACTATTGAGGTGGAGCGTTCTATGCGTGTGCTCGATGGTGCTTGCATGGTTTATTGTGCTGTAGGAGGTGTTCAGCCTCAGTCTGAAACAGTGTGGCGTCAGGCAAATAAATATCGTGTGCCACGTTTGGCATTTGTGAATAAGATGGACCGGTCTGGTGCAAACTTTTTTAAAGTTTATGATCAGATGCGTGTACGTCTGAAAGCGAACCCTGTGCCAATTCAAATTCCAATTGGTGCGGAAGATCAATTCAAGGGCGTGGTAGATCTCATTAAAATGAAGGCAATATTCTGGGATGAGGCATCTCAGGGTATGAAGTTTGAATTAAGAGATATACCGGCTGATTTGCAAGAATTGGCCCAGGAATGGCGTGAGAAGATGATTGAAAGTGCAGCTGAAGCATCTGAAGATCTCATGAACAAATACCTTGAGAATGGGGATTTGTCGGTCGAAGAGATTAAGTTGGGTTTGCGTACGCGTACTATCGCCAGTGAAATCGTTCCGATGCTTTGCGGTTCAGCGTTTAAGAACAAAGGTGTGCAGGCGATGCTGGATGCTGTCATTGAATACATGCCAGCACCAACTGATATTGCGGCAGTTAAAGGCGAATTGGAAAATGGTGAAATTTCTGAGCGAAATGCTAATGACACCGACCCATTCTCCGCATTAGCTTTCAAGATAATGACCGATCCATTTGTGGGTCAATTAATTTTCTTCCGTGTTTATTCCGGTATCGTGAAATCTGGTGACACGATTTACAATCCTATCAAGGGTAAGAAAGAGCGACTTGGGCGTATATTGCAAATGCACGCAAACCAGCGCGAAGAAATCAAAGAAGTGCATGCGGGTGATATCGCTGCAGCAGTAGGTTTAAAAGAAGCGACAACTGGTGACACCTTGTGTGATCCAGCTAAAATTATTACGCTGGAACGCATGATCTTCCCTGAGCCGGTTATTCATGTGGCCGTTGAGCCGAAAACCAAGGCAGACCAGGAAAAAATGGGAATTGCTTTGAACAGGTTGGCTCAGGAAGATCCTTCGTTCCGTGTGCGTACCGATGAAGAATCTGGTCAGACCATTATTTCCGGAATGGGTGAGTTGCACCTTGAAATTCTGGTTGATCGTATGCGTCGCGAATTTGGTGTTGAAGCCAACGTTGGTGCGCCACAAGTAGCATACCGTGAAGCAATCAGAAAATCGGTTGAGGTGGAAGGTAAATTCGTCAAGCAATCTGGTGGTAAGGGCCAATACGGTCATGTATGGCTCAAGATGGAGCCGAACGAAGCTGGTAAAGGCTTTGAGTTTATCGATATGATTAAGGGCGGTACAGTTCCTCGTGAATTTATTCCTGCTGTTGAAAAAGGATTGCGAGAGACATTGCCTAATGGCGTACTTGCGGGTTATCCGGTTGTCGATGTAAAAGTAACATTGTTCGATGGTTCTTATCACGATGTGGATTCGAACGAAAATGCATTTAAAATGGCGGCTTCTATCGGATTTAAAGATGGTATGCGCAAAGCGAGTCCAGTGTTGCTGGAGCCAATGATGGCTGTTGAAGTTGAAACGCCGGAAGATTACATGGGTGATGTGATGGGTGATTTGAGCTCCCGTCGTGGCATGATTCAAGGTATGGATGATACTCCATCAGGCAAGGTAGTTAAGGCGGAAGTGCCGCTTGCTGAAATGTTTGGCTATTCAACTTCTTTGCGTTCAGCTACACAAGGTCGTGCAACGTACTCAATGGAATTTAAACATTATGCTGAAGCACCTAAGAACGTTGCCGAAGCAATTATGAACAAGAAATAACAGGTAAATTAAGAGGAAATCATCATGGCAAAAGGCAAGTTTGAGCGGACAAAACCGCACGTAAACGTGGGAACGATTGGTCACGTAGATCATGGTAAGACCACCCTGACAGCGG
>JAYVLG010000198.1:0-53808 GCA_043759595.1 Sulfurirhabdus sp.
ACCAGTAAAATTCTTACGCTTCGTTTCACTCACAACCTGCCCCTCTTTACAGCAGGTTACCATCTTAATTCAATGTCCGAATATTGGGGTCCACTATAAGCCCCCTTTCTTCAAGTAATCACTGTCGGTTCTTCACGTCCTGTTCGCTGTTTTAATTCCGAAAATTTCAAAGCCACTTGAATCAATTCGGCAAGTGCCTGCTGCGCATCCAGATGATGATTGGCGACTTCAGGATCATAGGCTTCCAGATAAATACGCAGGGTTGCACCTTCTGTACCCGTGCCGGATAAACGTACAATAATGCGTGAATCATCGGTAAAAATGATTCTTATACCCTGTCCTTTACTGACACTGCCATCGACCGGATCGGTATAGCTAAAATCATCGCAAAGCTTCACGGTATATTTACCAAAACTGGCACCGGACAGAGTCTGAAAGCTGGCTTGCAGATGGTCCATAACGCCTTGAGCACCTTCAACAGACAAGCCTTCGTAGTCATAACGAGAATAAACATTGCGACCAAAGCGTGCCCAGTGTTCGCGAACAATTGCTTCAACTGACTGACCCCGTGCGGCTATGATATTGAGCCAGAATAAGACAGCCCATAGACCATCTTTTTCACGCACGTGATTGGAACCAGTCCCAAAGCTTTCTTCACCGCACAGTGTGACTTTCCCGGCATCCATCAGATTCCCGAAAAACTTCCAGCCAGTCGGTGTTTCATAACAGGGAATGTTCATTGCCCGGGCAACGCGGTCAACTGCTGCACTGGTTGGCATAGAGCGGGCCACTCCAGCCAGCCCACCTTTATAAGCGGGAACTAGACTAGCGTTTGCAGCAAGTATGGCAAGACTGTCTGAGGGAGTAACGAAGAACTGCTTACCCAGAATCATGTTACGGTCGCCGTCACCATCAGAAGCTGCGCCAAAATCAGGAGCATTGTCGGCGTACATGGTTTTCACCAATTCAGGCGCGTAGGTCAGGTTAGGATCTGGATGACCACCGCCAAAATCTTCCAGCGGCACTGCATTCATCAAGCTTTCTACGGGTGCGCCAAGGCGATGTTGAAGTATCTCGGCAGCATAGGGACCCGTCACAGCGTGCATGGCATCAAACTTGATTCGAAAGCCTCCCGCCAGCAAATTCCGAATAGCTGCAAAATCAAACAGCGATTCCATCAATTCCGCATAGTCGCTCACCGGGTCTATAACTTCTACGATCATATCGCCAAGTTTACTTGCACCCAGCGTATCCAATACCACATCGGGTGCATCCAGCAACTGATATTGACCCATTATTTTGCTTGCAGCAAAAATGGCCTCGGTTACCGATTCGGTAGCAGGACCACCATTACTACTGTTGAATTTGATGCCGAAATCACCGTCCGGTCCGCCCGGATTATGGCTGGCAGAAAGAATAATACCGCCAAAAGTCTGGTATTTGCGTATCACACAAGAAGCGGCAGGTGTTGAGAGTATTCCGCCTTGCCCCACCAGTATTTTACCAAAACTGTTTGCTGCCGCCATTTCCAGAATAATCTGAATGGCTGCGCGATTGTAATAACGACCATCGCCACCTAACACCAGCGTCGCACCTTTTGGCGCATTGATACTATTAAAAATAGCCTGCACGAAATTTTCCAGATAATGCGGCTTTTTAAATACGCTTACTTTCTTGCGTAAGCCGGAAGTACCGGGCTTTTGATCTTGAAATGGCTGCGTGGGAATAGTGCGTATGCTCATAAAAATTCCTTGTGAGGCAAATTATCAAATTATGGGAACATTCTATCAATCATATCACTATGGGTGAAAGCGTCAGGGCGTCTGTTTTTACTATGACGTGCACCACGATTGTCCTTACATTGCCAGCGAGCATGCTATCATTGTTTTAAATATTGCTCAGTATTTACTCCCTGATAATTTACCGGCAAGCCAATTGATCAGGCTTCTGATTTATGCAAAATCCATTAATTCCTGAAATTCTTTTTTTACTGCGCCAAAACCCTCAAGGCCTAAGTGAACATTTCATTCTTAAAGCGCTAGCTGATCACACTGGCTTCGCAGGAATTGGTCATCAAGGCCAGCTACCCCTGTTTCAAAAGCATTTCATGGTAATGAATGCCCTCTATCAACTGCAACAGAGCCTTTGGAAAACAGAGCAATTGATACTGGAAATTTCTCCGTTATTCATACAGCTATACCCAGTCAAGCAAAAAAATCATTCCGAATATCTCGCGCTGACAGAAAGCCCTTCTTTGAGTAATTACTATCTGGATTGGCAACATTTTGAAAAAACTACTGAAGAAGATACATTAAAACTGTTAGCAAGTTTTTGGAGCCATTTCGTGAAAACAGACCAACGCGCAGCGGCGTTGCAGATTCTGGAACTTGAAGCTGGGGCTACTGCTGCTGAGATTACCAGACGCTATCGCGAACTAGCTGCACAACACCATCCGGATAAAGGAGGGGAAAAAGAGCAATTTATTCTTATTCGCCAAGCTTTTGAAATGCTCAAAGCCATCTAAAAGATGGGATCTTAAAATAAGGCACAAATATTGCCGATTAGGAAAAATTATCTACCCCCCAATCGTCTTCAAAATATCCTTATTACGCTATTTCCCAAAAACTCACCATAAACAGTACAATACGACCCTTAACATTCACTCAATCCATTATGCTGAGCTACCGTCACGCTTTTCACGCTGGCAACCATGCTGACGTATTAAAACATTTTGTTGAGCTACAACTGCTGAACTATCTGAATCAGAAGGATAAACCTTACTGGATGATAGATACTCATGCCGGAGCAGGCATGTATGCATTGGACGAAGGCTATGCCGTCAAAAATGCAGAATTTATGAGTGGGATTACACGCTTGATGGCCCGGGATGACTTACCCCTACCTCTAGCGGAATATGTCGCGTTGGTACGGGGGCTAAACCCACAAGGACGGCTCAGACTATATCCTGGCTCTCCCTGGATTGCCATGCAAGCACTTCGTCCGCAAGACCAGTTGCGCTTATTTGAATTACACCCTGCTGATCATAAATTACTGTGTGACAATTTCAGTAGTGCAGGTCGTAAAGTCAAAATTGAAGCCACAGACGGCTTTGCAGGCCTCAAAGCACTGTTACCGCCTGCTCCGCGCCGTGCTTTGGTATTGATTGACCCGCCATATGAAGAAAAACAGGATTACCAGCGCGTCCCTGCCGCTTTAAAAGAAGCACTAATACGCTTTGAAAACGGTATTTATGCAATCTGGTACCCCTTGTTGCAACGTCATGAATCGCAGCATTTTGCTGAAAACCTCAAGCGACTACCTTCCAAAAGCTGGTTACATGTCAATCTGACCGTCACCACTCCTTCTGCTGATGGATTCGGTATGCACGGCAGCGGCATGTTCATCATTAATCCGCCATGGACGTTGAAAGGCACATTAAAAACGGTGATGCCTTATTTTGTTGAAGTATTGGGACAGAATGCAGGGGCGACATTCAAACTCGAGTCGCATGAAGCGTAGCCGACTGCGATCAAACATACCCTTGAATTCAAACTTAAGCTTTCATCAGCTGAATTTTTTCTTTCCTCGTCCTTCCCCTCGACGCTGAAGCGGCTCATCAATCTCTGGCGTACTATCTACTTCTATTTCACGCCAT
The DNA here is from genome assembly GCA_043759595.1 of Sulfurirhabdus sp. GTDB lineage: Bacteria > Pseudomonadota > Gammaproteobacteria > Burkholderiales > SMCO01 > Sulfurirhabdus. Next base: position 3,656 of record JAYVLG010000198.1, read on the forward strand.
TCACCCGGTTTCAGCCCCTGAATTGTCCACTCCCCTACTGAATACCTAATCAAGCGCAATGTCGGCAATCCAGCTTTCGCTGTCATCCGCCTTATTTGTCGATTTTTACCTTCAATAATCACGATTTCCAGCCATGTGTCTGGTATATTTTTGCGCTCTCTTATAGGGGGATTCCTCGGCCATAAGCCTTGTGGTTCATCAATAATATTTGCAATAGCTGGCTGCGTCACGAAATCCCCCAAATCCATCCGTTCCCGCAACCGTCTTAATGCTGCATCATCCGGCGCTCCTTCAACCTGCACCAAATAAGTCTTCGGCTGTTTATGGCGAGGGTGAGAAATACGGTGTTGCAAAGCACCGTCATCGGTTAAAATAAGCAGACCTTCGCTGTCAGTATCCAGCCTGCCTGCTGCATAGACACCTGGCATTTTCAGGTAATCTTTTAAGGTGGGATGCTTGTTGTCAGGTGTAAACTGGCAAATGACGCCATAGGGCTTATTAAATAAAATTAAGCGTGACATAACCAACTCGAGAATAGACAGGATTAACTAGGTTAACAGGATTCCAAAACAAGTAGAACCATGTTAATCCTGTCTGTTTTTATCTAGGAGCAATTAATGGCTTACAAACATATCAAAGTACCGGCAAACGGTGAGAAAATTACTGTCAACAGTGATTTCACACTATCAGTCCCCAATTGCCCTGTCATCCCATTCATTGAAGGCGATGGAATCGGCGTAGATGTCACTCCCGTTATGCGTAAAGTGGTGGATGCTGCAGTCGCAAAAGCCTACGACGGCAAGAAAAGCATTGCCTGGATGGAAGTCTATGCCGGAGAAAAGTCCGTCAAAGTCTATGGTGACGATACATGGCTACCTGATGAAACGGTTGAAGCTGTTCGTGAATATGGCGTTTCTATCAAAGGTCCGCTCACTACACCCACATCCGGTGGCATGCGCTCATTGAACGTTGCACTGCGCCAGATGCTTGACCTCTATGTCTGTCTACGCCCGGTGCGTTATTTCAAAGGTGTTCCCAGTCCGGTAAAAGAACCAGAAAAAGTGGATATGGTGATCTTCCGTGAAAACACAGAAGATATTTATGCGGGTGTGGAGTGGGAAGCCGGCTCCCCCGAAGTAAAAAAACTGATTGAATTCCTGCAGAAAGAAATGGGGGTGACCAAAATCCGCTTCCCGGAAACTTCCGCTATCGGTATTAAACCTGTTTCCGTTGAGGGCAGCGAGCGACTGATTCGCAGAGCCATTCAGTATGCCATCGACAACAATCGACGCTCCGTTACTTTGGTACACAAAGGTAACATCATGAAATTCACCGAAGGGGGATTCAAGAAATGGGGTTACGAACTTGCCAAACGAGAATTCGGCGGCGTAGAAATTGATGGTGGCCCATGGGTAAAACTGCCAAATGGTATTGTAATTAAAGATGTGATTGCCGATGCTTTTCTGCAGCAAATTTTACTGCGTCCAGCCGAGTATGATGTCATCGCCACCCTTAATTTAAATGGTGATTATGTTTCCGATGCGCTTGCAGCAGAGGTAGGGGGAATCGGCATTGCTCCTGGTGCCAACCTGTCAAACGATGTTGCCATGTTTGAAGCGACCCACGGTACAGCACCCAAATATGCAGGAAAGGATTATGTAAATCCGGGTTCGATTATTTTGTCTGCTGAAATGATGCTGCGACATCTGGGTTGGCTGGAAGCAGCTGATTTGATTATCAAAGGTATGGACGGTGCCATAGCTGCAAAGACTGTTACTTATGACTTTGCACGTTTAATGGATGGCGCCACTGAAATATCTTGTTCAGCGTTCGGGCAAGCCATGATAGACAATATGTAACAGCAAACAGGCACTAATGGCATTTCTTGTCACTAGTGCCTGCACATTCAATGCTCTTCAGGACCCATATACTCCATACGGAAAGGATGTGCCTGAGGAGTTTTCACCCCCTTATCACGTAGCAGCGCGATTAACTCATCAGCCAGCGGCCCTAAATCTGCCCGCTGTTTTTCCAATCCTTGAAGCAGAAGCGCTGCCTCGCTTGTGGGCACACTCACGCTCACATGCACTTTGTCTAATTCTTTAATATCCATTTATCGTCCTCTTCCTAAAAGAACGACCTATTCCTAACTGGAATGGCGTTCAAGCGGCTCCCAAGGATGTGGCGGCTGACGAAAAATATTCACCGCATCAAACCTCGCCTCATTAATCAGATAGCCAAAATTAAGCACAGCAGTTTGCGCATCTTCTGCATGCTGGATAATCTGTTTGGCCAGTATTTTTCCTTCAGACTGGGTCAACTCGATAACAAGACTCCCATTCTCTTCCTGATGAATTTTCATAGCACGTACCTTGTTAGGATTAGTAATACAGAAAATCAGCCACCAACACCAAGTCGTGTTAGTTATAAATATACTTTAGCATCAGGTATGAAAATTACCAGATGAAATTGAATGTTTTTGAATAAATAAACTGAGGGGGTGAATCTGAAGGGGTATAACTTGGAGGGGGGATCTGACACCGGGCGAGTAAACCCGCCCGGCACAGGCTGTTTACACAGCCTGAATATTGGAAGCTTGTTTGCCTTTTGGACCTTGGGTCACATCAAAGCTCACTTTCTGGCCTTCCTTAAGGGTCTTGAAACCACCCATATTGATTGCTGAGAAATGTGCAAAAAGATCTTCACTACCATCATCAGGTGTAATAAAACCAAAACCTTTAGAATCATTGAACCACTTAACTGTACCTGTTGCCATTGTGTTGCCACTCCTAAAAACTCGGGCGCGCGCCCGTAAAAACTGTTTGAGTTCCAAGACCGCAAAAATAATGGCAAAACCAGAACAGCGGAAAAACTTGTATCAAACACCCATTAGCTTTTTACTACTTATTTATCAAACCAGTCAAGCATTTTTCTAATATTTTTTATTTATTTGGCAAGAACCCTTGAAAAATTCACCATATCGCTCAAAATAACAACAAGTATCCTTTTTTTATCGAGACAACCAGTAGCATGGCAACCAAACATCATGAAAACACAATTCTAGAAACTCGCGAGAGTAAAATTAAGCCACCCCCTATGTTCAAGGTGCTATTGTTGAATGACGACTACACACCTATGGACTTCGTGGTACTGGTATTGCAAACTTTTTTTTCGCTGACCCGTGAACAAGCCACGCAAATCATGCTCAAAGTACATAGGGACGGTGCAGGGGTATGCGGAGTCTTTCCAAAAGACATCGCTGCGAGTAAAGTAGAACAAGTCTTGGGATTTGCCCGACAGAATCAACATCCGCTGCAATGCGTGATGGAGGAAACATAAGATGATTGCACAAGAACTTGAAGTTAGTTTGCACATGGCGTTTATGGAAGCTCGTCAACGCCGCCACGAATTTATTACTGTTGAACATCTGCTATTGGCCATGCTGGACAACCCTTCAGCTGCTGAGGTGTTACGCGCATGTGCAGCAAACCTGGATGATATGCGCAAATCTCTGACAGACTTTGTCACTGAGCACACGCCTACTGTTGCTGGCACAGATGAAGTAGACACGCAACCGACCCTTGGTTTTCAGCGTGTTATCCAGCGCGCCATATTGCACGTGCAGTCCTCCGGCAAAAAAGAGGTGACTGGCGCAAATGTGCTGGTAGCCATTTTTGGTGAAAAAGACTCCCACGCAGTTTACTTCCTGCAACAGCAAGGCATTGCGCGACTGGATGTCGTGAACTTTATTTCTCATGGTGTCAGCAAAGTTCCCCAAGGCCCGACAGCACGCCCCGATTCAGAGCAGGAAGTAGAGCAGGAGGCACCACCCGCCACCGCGCTTGAAAACTACACCATGAACCTCAATACCCAGGCGCTGGCGGGGAAAATTGACCCGTTGATTGGTCGCGCTCATGAGTTGGAACGTGTCGTACAGACACTCTGTCGCCGCCGCAAAAATAATCCGTTGCTTGTGGGTGAGGCAGGTGTTGGTAAAACAGCCATTGCCGAAGGACTGGCAAGACGTATTGTTGAAGATGATGTGCCTGAAATATTAAAAGGTAGTGTTGTATACGCTTTGGATATGGGCGCCCTGCTTGCAGGCACAAAGTACCGTGGCGATTTTGAGCAACGCCTGAAAGCGGTTTTGAAACAGCTATACGACAACCCCAATGCAATTTTGTTTATTGATGAAATTCACACATTGATTGGTGCTGGTGCGGCCTCTGGCGGAACGCTGGATGCGTCCAATTTGCTTAAGCCGGCGCTTTCATCCGGCCTGCTCAAATGCATTGGTGCAACCACCTATCAGGAATACAGAGGCATTTTCGAAAAAGATCATGCGTTGTCACGTCGCTTCCAGAAAATTGATGTACCAGAACCTAGCATTCAGGAAACCATTGCGATTCTTCGCGGCCTTAAATCACGCTTTGAAGCCCATCACAATGTAAAATATACGGCTTCTGCGCTCACTACCGCTGCGGAACTGTCTGCCCGCTACATCAATGATCGCCATCTGCCAGATAAAGCGATCGACGTAATCGACGAAGCGGGTGCGGCACAACGCATTCTGCCAAAATCCAAACAACGTAAAATCATTTCAAAGCACGAAATTGAAGAGATCGTCGCAAAAATTGCGCGCATCCCACCCAAAAATGTTTCCAGCGATGACCGTGATGCGCTGAAAAATCTGGACCGCGATCTTAAAGCTGTCGTTTTTGGCCAGGATAAATCCATAGATGCACTCTCATCTGCCATCAAAATGTCCCGTAGCGGGTTGGGTAATCCACAAAAACCGATCGGCTCATTCCTCTTCTCCGGCCCAACCGGTGTAGGTAAAACCGAAGTAGCCAGACAACTTGCCTATGCACTCGGAATCGAGCTGATTCGTTTTGACATGTCCGAGTATATGGAACGCCATGCTGTTTCCCGCATGATTGGCGCCCCACCTGGCTATGTTGGATTTGATCAGGGCGGACTTCTCACCGAAGCCATCACCAAGCATCCCTATGCCGTGCTGTTACTCGATGAAATAGAGAAAGCGCATCCGGATATCTACAATGTGCTTTTACAAGTAATGGATCATGGCACGTTGACTGATAATAATGGCCGAAAAGCGGATTTTCGCAATGTGATTATTATCATGACGACTAATGCTGGTGCGGAGTCCTTAAACAAGGCAGGTATCGGCTTCACTGAGGTGAAAAAAGCCGGTGATGAGCTCGCCGATATCAAGCGCATGTTCACCCCTGAGTTCCGTAATCGACTCGACGCTATCATCTCTTTCGCCTCGCTGGATAGTGATGTAATTCTACAAGTAGTGGATAAATTCCTCATGCAGCTGGAAGAACAATTACATGAGAAAAAAGTGGAAGTCACATTTACGGATGCGCTCAAAGCCTATTTGGGCAAAAACGGTTTTGATCCATTGATGGGTGCGCGCCCTATGGCACGTTTGATTCAAGATACCATTAGACGCGCTCTGGCCGATGAACTGCTGTTTGGTCGTTTATCCAACGGTGGGAACGTTACTGTCGATATGGGTGATGATGATAAAGTAAAACTCATCTTCGACGAAGAAACCGAAGAAATAGCCTGATCAGGCATTGTCTGGCAGTACGTCAAAAAAACGGCTGCCAGGCATTTTCTAATTTTTACGAGCAGGACAGGAGTTTATTCCTAAAATCACGTAAAGAGGACACCAACCTATCAAGGCGGTTACAAGAGGAATAATCCCAATCAAACCAAACCAGCGCTGGTTTCCTTCCAGAATAAAAATCAGACTCAGCAAACCAAGACCGACAATAATTCTGAGTACTTTATCCAGACTTCCGACATTCACTTTCATACAACCACTCCTTTTTGAATTAATTAACCGATTACACACTTTTATATTCAGCTTAGCTGGTACAAATTCAATTTTCTATAGAGCGTCCGCTCACTGATTCCTAAAATATCTGCCACGGTTCGCCTGCGACCATTATGCTGCACCAGCAAATCTGCAATATATTGCGCCTCAAGTTGCGTCATGGAAGGCGAAGCTTCACTTGCCTTGGAGTAAGAAAGCACGTCTGTCTGACGTTGATCCTTATGCACAATATTAAACTCTTTAAGCAAAATTTGCTCTGCGCCAATAATACCGTTCGCACTTAGCGCTGCGGCCTTCAACAAGATGTTTCTCAGCTCGCGTATATTCCCCGGGTAACTATATGCCTGGAGAAGTGTTATCGCTTCAGCAGTCAGCCTATAACGCATACCCGCACCCACAATTCGGGAGAGTAGTGTGTCAGCCAAGGCAGGAATGTCAGACTTGCGCTCGCGTAATGACGGTAAATGAATATCGATCCCTGAAATCCGGTAATAAAGATCCAGCCGGAAGCGCCCCATATCCACCATTTCAAGTAAATTACGGTTGGTGGCCGATACAATCCTCACATCTGCCTTGAGCGACTCTCTCCCACCTACACGCCTGAATTCGCCAGTTTCCAGCACTCTCAGCAGCTTTGCCTGCATTGTCAGGGGTACCTCCCCGATTTCATCAAGAAACAGCGTTCCCCTGTCTGCCAATTCAAACAACCCTTGCTTGCGACCTATACAACCGGTAAACGCACCACGTTCATGACCAAACAATTCACTCTCAAACAAAGATTCCGTAATAGCGGCGCAATCAACGGCCAGAAAAGCCCTGCCATTTCGCGAAGAACGTTTGTGTACGTACTGCGCAGCAAGTTCTTTCCCTACTCCGCTCTCCCCGAACAGCAATACAGATGCTTCTGACTCAGCTGCACTCGTCAGATTATCTACACAGTTCAGAAAAGCAGGAGAGCGACCAATCATGCGCATTTCTTCGCAATCCACCGCCTCCGAACAATCCAGCGGAAAAACGGTTTCACCCAGATATAAAGTTCCGTCAGCACTCCTGACCGGGTAACCCTTAAGCCTCACGCGTTCTGGGCGGTTCATCTGGTCAAAATGGACGTGAACAGCCTGACAGGGCTGACCAGTAGCAAATACTTGCTGATGTGGACAATGCTCACCATTTTTATGGCAAGGCACATCCGAATGATGGGAGACTTCATGACAAAATCGGCCAACTGACTCCTCAGGCGTCAGACCATAAGCCATACTATAAGCCTGGTTAGCCGCAACAATTTGATAATCCGCATCAATCAGCACAAAAGGATGCTCTTGCACGTCAATCAGCGACTGCAATTCAATCGTAATTTTTTTCCCGTCAGTCATTTAGCAACCTGTCAATTTGTCATGTCACAAGTAAAAATAAACTATAAAAACCACCTAAAGAAAGTTTAAAAATTAATATTTATCATTATTTTTCAATTAGTTGAAAAATAATCTCCTCATCAAAAATGCCTCTTTTCAAACTAACAAGAAAATGCCAATTCGTCATGTCATCATGGCATAAAAAGACTTAAAACTCTAGTTAAATCAAGTAGAAATTTTACTAATTTACGTATAATCAATCAATTACACTTAATGGCAAGATTATTGCTTATACATGTTTAAAGGTATTTTGTTACCCATCCAACGAACAAAAAAAGGGGGCATTATGGATTTAATGGAAGCAATCAAGGCACATGTGGCCTGGAAGGTTCGTCTGGAAAAATATGTGAGCGGTGACAGATCAGAAAACCTTAATCCAACTATTATCTGCCAGGATAACCAGTGCATGCTGGGCAAGTGGATATATGGTGAAGGAAAAACATACGAGGATCTGCCCAATTTTTCAGAAATGAAAAATAACCACGCAGCATTTCACCAATGCGCTGCCGATATCGTACAAAAATGTGACGAAGGAAATATTCCTGAGGCTGAAGTTCTGCTTCAGAAAGACTATAACCGCATTTCACAACGCGTAAAAAATTCATTGGCCAAACTGGGCATGTACTTAATTCAAGAAAAATAGGCATTTATAAAAGCTATATTTATTTTAACCAGTTCAATCCTTTCAACTACAAGAGGAACTACTAAATGGCACATATCGTCATTATGGGCGCAGGCATCGGTGGCATGCCCATGGCTTATGAAATGAAAGAACAGCTTCGTACCGAAGACACTGTCACCGTCATTTCGGATAACCCGAATTTTCATTTTGTCCCTTCCAATCCATGGGTGGGCGTAAATTGGCGAACAAGAGAGGATATTGAATTCCCAATCGCCCCCTACTACAACAAAAAAAATATTAAATTTGTACCTATGGCAGCAAAACGTGTACACCCCGAAAACAATCAGGTCGAGCTGGCAACGGGAGAAAAAATAAGCTACGACTTCCTTATCATTGCTACCGGCCCAAAATTGGCATTTGATGAAGTTGAAGGTCTCGGCCCGGATGGCAACACCCAATCCATTTGCCATGTAAATCATGCTGTAAAAGCAGGGGCAGCATGGAATGAGTTTATTAAAACACCAGGTCCCATCGTGGTCGGCGCAGTACAAGGCGCCTCTTGTTACGGACCCGCTTACGAATTTGCCTTCATCATGGATACCGATTTACGCAGGCGCAAGATCCGCGACAAAGCCCCGATGACCTTCATTACAGCTGAACCCTATATTGGTCACTTGGGACTGGGTGGAGTTGGCGATTCAAAAGGCTTACTTGAAGCCGCCATGCGCGATAGGCACATTAAATGGATTACCAATGCCAAGACAACCAAAATCGAAGCCGGAAAAATGTTCGTGACGGAATTCGATGATATCGGAAATGAAAAGAAACAACACGAAATCCCCTTTAACTATGGCATGATGCTCCCCGCTTTCAAGGGCATCGATGCGGTATTCGGGATTGATGGCCTCACCAATCCGCGTGGATTCATCCTGATTGATCCCTACCAACGCAATCCGAAATACCAAAACATCTACGCAGTAGGCGTATGCGTCGCGATCCCTCCAGTAGAAGTGACTATAGTACCGACCGGCGCACCCAAAACCGGTTACATGATTGAAACCATGGTGCACGCCACGGCACTAAATATCAGGTCAGTGCTAGATTGCAAAGAACCAGAGCAAAAAGCCACATGGAATGCGATCTGCCTTGCTGATTTTGGCGATACAGGGGCAGCATTCGTGGCATTACCGCAAATCCCGCCGCGCAATGTCAATTGGTTCAAAGAGGGGAAATGGGTTCATCTGGCAAAGATTGCATTTGAAAAATATTTCATTCGAAAAATGAAAAAAGGCACCACAGAACCCTTGTATGAAAAATACGTATTAAGCGCACTGGGTATTAAAAAATTGAAAGATTAGCTATCTCCCCTTTGGCCAGGCAAATCTCAGCCTGGCATTTTTTTTATTTATTTCATGATATTAACCAAAAACAACCCATATTTTTAATTTACGATAAAAATAATTTACAAATTAATGTCAACCGCACATAACAATCGCGCGTTATTCGAACCGACACGACAAAATTGTGTCTGGATGTTTGAGACAATTCAATTTTTATTTAAGGAATTAAAATGAGCAAATTACTATCCGCTTTGATCGCTGCAGCTTTTGCTGCTGTTACTTTCTCCGCTGTTGCTGCTGATGCTATGGCTCCTGCTGCTGAACCAGCTGCTGCTTCTGCTGACGCTGCTGCTCCTGCTGCCAAGCCAGCCAAGAAAGCTAAAAAACACAAGAAAGCTAAAAAACACGCTAAGAAAGCAGCCGCTCCTACTGCCGATGCTCCAGCTGCTGAAGCTGCACCTGCTGCCAAGTAATACTTGCTTTAGTTGCATAAAAAAGCAGGACTTAGTCCTGCTTTTTTTATTCCCCCTGTTCCAGCATAATTTACCTGCATCTCCCAGTCAGCAGTACAATACCCTCTTTACGGCCCACATCTTAAATAATTACCAATTATGCATGAATGGAGCGACCTCTTTAAAACGACCATTGGCTTACTAGCCATAGTCAACCCGATTGGCGGTATTCCCATTTTTATTAGCGCCACCCGTGGCTGGACAATTCAGGAACGCGCAAGAACGGCCAGAACAGTTTCCATCACAGTTTTCAGCGTTCTATTTGTTTCCCTTTTTCTGGGCGAACGCATACTGGATTTTTTCAGCATCAGCATATCTTCATTTCTGGTGGGTGGCGGTATTCTGATATTACTGTTAGCCATTTCAATGTTGCAAGCAAAAGACAGTCTGATCAGGCAAACCCCTGAAGAAGCGGAAGAAGCTGCAGAAAGGCAGGCAGTCGGCGTGGTGCCTCTTGGGATACCATTGCTGGCAGGACCAGGCGCTATCAGTAGTGTCATTATTGCGGCACATCACGTTAAAAGTGGTTTTATTGGCCACACTAAATTAATTCTCCCCATTTTGTTAATCTCACTGGTAGTGTGGGGAATTTTCCTGCTATCAGTGCGAATCACCAATAAATTCGGTACAACAGGCATAAATATTGTCACCCGTTTGATGGGACTGATACTGGCCGCGATGGCAGTTGAATTTATTGCAAAAGGCCTGGGAGAACTTTTCCCAAAATTGATCTAGCCTGTACAATGCGCTTTTTCACTAGAAAAGCATTATGATCTGGAAGCCGAACGTCACAGTTGCCGCCGTCATTGAGCATGAGGGCAAGTTTCTACTAGTAGAAGAGAACACGTCAGAAGGGGTTCAGTTCAACCAGCCAGCTGGCCATTTAGAACCAAATGAATCCCTGTTAAATGCTGTAGCTCGAGAAACCCTTGAAGAGACAGCCTACCATTTCAAACCGGAATCCCTGTTAGGCATCTATCGCTGGACACACCCACGCAAAGGGGTCACTTACCTTCGCTTTGCATTTATCGGCAGCGTTACCCAGCATGAAGCTGATAGAGTACTGGACAAGGGAATAATCCGCGCAGCCTGGCTGTCTCTGGATGAAATCCGGGGCATGGAAGCGCAATTTCGCAGCCCATTGGTGCTTAATTGCATTGAAGATTACTTAGCCGGAAAACGCTACCCGCTGGACATATTGACTCATTACGAATAATTTCATGCGTTTGCCTTTCATTTTTCTGTTCGTTTTCTTCTTTAGCACGCCAGTTGTGGCCGAAGATATTTATATTTGTTATAACTACAGTTGTGCTGTTCAGGAAAAAGTTTCATTCTCAAAATCACAACTGACTCACCTTAAAGCACTTTTCGCTAAAATATCTGATGCACAGTCAGAAAGAAACGCTATTGGCAAAGCCATTGGACTGCTGGAAAGTTTTTCAGGGGAGCAAACCCCTACATTTCAGGATAAAGGCGGCAATATAAATGATGATGGCGTTGACGGCAGAATGGATTGCATTGATCATTCAACCAATACAACCAGTTACCTGCTATTAATGCAAAAAATCGGATTATTGAAATTTCATCAAGTACTCTCCCCTGTCAAACGCGCGCCATGGCTCGTGAATGAACATTGGGCCGCGCAGATTGAAGAAAAAAAAGATCAACATAAATTTGTAGTCGATTCCTGGTTTTTTGATAATGGCCAGCCTGCGGCAATTTTCGACCTTAACGACTGGATGCAGGGAGCATCACCCAATGTCTAAAAAACGCATCGTTGTCGGCATGTCTGGTGGTGTAGATTCAGCTGTTGCTGCCTTGCTGCTGAAGCAACAAGGGCATGATGTAATCGGGCTGTTCATGAAAAACTGGGAGGACGACGATACCGATGAATACTGCCCAGTAAAGCAGGATTTCATGGATGTGCTGGCCGTCTCGGAAAAAATCGGCATTGAAGTTGAAGCAGTTAATTTTGCTAAAGAATACAAAGACCGTGTTTTCAGTTATTTTTTAAGTGAATATCAGGCGGGTCGCACCCCCAATCCAGACGTTCTTTGCAACTCCGAGATCAAATTCAAGGCTTTTCTGGAGCATGCGATCGGTCTGGGTGCCGACTGCATAGCCACTGGCCACTACGCGCGCGTACAGGAAAAAAATGGTTTGTTTCAGCTTCTCAAAGCGGAGGACGGCACAAAAGATCAGAGCTATTTTTTGTACCGCCTCAATCAGACCCAGCTCTCCAAATCACTGTTTCCGCTTGGAAATATCTACAAGCGTGACGTACGTGTGATTGCAGAACAGGCTGGTCTCCCCAACTTTGCAAAAAAAGACAGCACTGGAATCTGCTTCATTGGCGAACGACCATTTCGGGAGTTCCTGAGCCAGTATTTGCCGAAAGAACCGGGAGAAATGCAGACGCCTGAAGGCAAGGTCGTGGGCACGCATGAGGGTTTGATGTATTACACCATCGGCCAAAGGCAGGGTTTAGGCATTGGCGGTCAAGGCGAACCCTGGTTCGTTGGTGGTAAAGACATGGCCCGCAACATACTCATTGTAGTTCAGGGGCATGATCACCCTATGCTTTATAAAAGTACGCTTAAAGCGCAGGATTTAAACTGGATTAGCGGAAAGTTGCCACACCCCAAATGGGTATATGGCGCTAAAACCCGTTATCGTCAGGCAGATGCACCTTGTTGTATAACCCAGGTGGACAGTACAACCTGCGACATGGAATTTGCACAACCGCAATGGGCGGTAACACCCGGACAATCGGTGGTACTCTACGAAAGTGAAGTATGTTTGGGAGGCGGGATCATTCTGTAACAAGTCAGGACTAAACTCATGTACAGCACATTGCTCAAGTTTAATCCTGCACTTTAACTGCCTTAAGCTACTGGCAAGGTATCTTTAAAAGCGGGTTTTCCGGCCAGTTTGTCTGCCAGCTTCTCCAGATTGGGATGGGCTTCGCGCCACTTAATATCAGGGAATCTGAAATCCAGATAACCTAACGCGCATCCAACAACCACATCTGCGAGAGAGTAAAATTCCCCGAAACACCAGTTCTTTTCACCCAGTTCTTCTGACAGCGCTTCCAGACCGCGAAAAATCTTCTGTTCTTGCCGTACTAGCCAGTCAGCATTTTGCTGTATTTCCGGCCGTTTTTTTTCCAGGAAAATAGTCGCAGCAGCATCACAAATACCATCGGCAAGCGCTTCCCAGCGCTTCACGCTGGTACGTGGACGAGCGTCTTCCGGAATCAGACGACTTACAGGTGTCAGTGTATCCAGATATTCCACGATGACGCGCGAATCAAATAAAGTTGATCCATCGTCCATTACCAGTACCGGCACTTTGCCCAAGGGGTTAAATTCAGGCACCTGGGTTTCCGGTGTCCATGGAATGTCGACCATCAACTCGCAATCAATACGCTTCTCAGCCAATACAATACGGACTTTACGTACAAACGGGCTGGTAAGGGAGCCGATTAATTTCATAGTGTTTCTCTAACTCAATTTAAGAAAGTTTACTCACGAGGGCAAGACAATATCATATACACTGCAAGCCCGCATGAATTTATTGCAGTAAAATCAAGCCTGCACGACCGAAATCACTTTACCCATCCGGATATACTGCCCCATTCGGTCAAAATTCAGATAACGATAGATATTATCCGCCAAAGGCGCAATTTTGTCCTGCACGATTTCCAGATACTCTTCATGATGTGGAATACGCCCTAACTTGGCGCACACCGCAGCAAGTTCTGCTGAGCCCAGATATACTCGTGCATTCTTACCCATACGATTATCGAAATTACGTGTACTGGTGGAAAACACTGTCGCGCCATCTTCAACCCGAGCCTGGTTACCCATACACAGCGAGCATCCGGGCACTTCTGTACGTGCACCAGCACGACCAAAAATGGAGTAGACACCCTCTTCCCGCAGCTCTGCCTCATCCATCCGGGTAGGCGGCGCAATCCATAGCCGTGTGGGAATCAAACCGGCATCTTCCAGCACTTTACCGGCTGCACGGTAATGACCGATATTGGTCATACAACTGCCTATAAAGACTTCATCAATCTTGTCACCCACTACGGCTGAAAGTGGCTTGATATCATCCGGATCATTTGGGCAGGCAACCAGCGGCTCTTTGATTTCGTTCAAATCAATTTCCAGCACGTAGGCGTATTCCGCATCGGCATCCGGCTCCAGCAAGTCCGGTTTATCCAGCCAGGCTTTCATGGCATCAATACGCCGCTGCAATGTGCGTGAATCTGCGTAGCCTTTGTCGATCAGATGTTCCAGCAGCACGATATTGGAATTCAAGTACTCGATAATCGGCTCTTTGTTTAAACGCACGGTACAGCCGTTTGCAGAGCGCTCAGCGGATGCATCAGAAAACTCGAATGCCTGTTCAACCTTCAGATTTGGCAAGCCTTCGATTTCAAGTATGCGGCCATTGAATACATTCTTTTTACCCTGCTTTCCTGTAGTCAGCTCGCCTTTCTGAATTGCTGCATAAGGAATGGCGTTAACCAGATCACGCAGCGTAATACCAGGTTGCATCTCACCTTTGAAGCGCACCAGAACAGATTCAGCCATATCCAGCGGCATCACGCCCATTGCTGCGGCAAATGCCACCAGTCCGGATCCTGCAGGAAAAGAAATACCAATCGGAAAACGGGTATGAGAATCGCCACCGGTTCCGACGGTATCTGGCAAAAGCATGCGATTCAGCCAGGAATGAATCACGCCGTCACCCGGTTTTAGCGATACGCCACCACGAGAAGAAATAAAGTCCGGCAATTCGTGCTGCAGTTTGATATCTACCGGTTTAGGATACGCAGCGGTATGGCAAAAACTCTGCATGACCAGATCAGCAGAAAAACCCAGACAAGCCAGCTCTTTCAACTCATCCCGCGTCATGGCACCCGTTGTGTCTTGCGATCCCACTGTTGCCATTTTTGGCTCACAGTAAGTGCCTGGGCGCACTCCCTGGACTCCGCAAGCACGTCCGACCATTTTCTGCGCCAGCGTAAAACCTTTCCCCGTATCTTTAGGCATGGCCGGCTGAATAAACAAATCAGAAACCGGCATACCCAACGCTTCGCGCGCTCTTGCTGTCAGGCCTCGACCGATTATAAGAGGAATACGCCCACCTGCACGGATTTCGTCCGGCAGCGTCTCAGGCTCCATCTTGAATGTACTGATTACCTTGCCAGTTGCATCATGGACTTCACCCTTGAATGGATAAATGGTCACCACATCCCCGGTATTCATGGCAGATACATCACACTGAATAGGCAAAGCGCCGGAATCTTCAGCCGTGTTAAAAAATATAGGAGCAATTTTGGTACCCAGCACAATTCCGCCGGTTCGCTTGCCCGGAACATGAGGAATATCCTGCCCCATATACCACTGCACCGAGTTAATGGCTGATTTGCGTGAAGAGCCAGTACCAACCACATCCCCTACATAAGCTAAAGGCAATCCCTTTTCCTTCAGCTTTTCTATGGTCTGCAAGCCATCAGGTATTTTGCTGACCAGCATGGCTTTAGCATGCAGGGGAATATCTGGCCTTGACCAGGCTTCCTGTGCAGGTGAAAGGTCATCAGTATTGGTTTCACCAGGAACTTTGAAAACCACGGTTTGGATAGATTCTGCCAGAGCTGGTTTACGGGTAAACCATTCCGCGTCAGCCCAGGATTGTATGAGCTCCCTTGCGTGAACATTACCCGCCTTCATTTTTTCATCTACATCATGAAATGCGTCAAATACCAATGCGGTATGGGAAAGTGCCTGAACCGCATCTGGCGCCAGCGTAGCATCATCCAGCAACTCAACCAGCGTTGCCACGTTGTAGCCACCCAGCATCGTACCCAGCACTTCAACTGCATGCTGCTTGCACACCAGGGGAGATTCCGCATTACCTTTAGCGATATCCACCAGAAACGCTGCTTTCACGTAGGCAGCCTGATCCACTCCTGGCGGCACTCTGTTTTCCAGCAAATCAAGCAGGAAATCACCTTCCCCCGTAGGAGGATTCTTGACGAGTTCAACCAGCGCAGCGGTTTGTTCTGCGTTTAGTGGCAAGGGTGGCAGCCCCAGAGCAGCGCGTTCGGCAACATGGGCACGGTAAGCTTCTAGCATGTTGAAATCTCAAATTATTCGAAAACGTCGATTATAGCATCATGACAAACAGGATTTGCTTATCGGACGCCTATAAGAATTTTTATGTCTGCTTAAACGCCATTTATTCACAAATCAATATTATTTCTTGAAAAAGTCATACGTATGTATTATTCTGAATTATCATCTCGCCGGAGTCATTCACATGAAACACCAGAAAGCGCTAATGGAGCAATCGGCTTCCCCAATCCGCAGCACTCATTCACCAACCTGACAATCAGACTTTCACCCCACCCAACAAGGAGAAACATCATGAATGCACCTGTCCTGCAAATGCCAATCCAGAATGAAATCGCCCAACATCAACTGGATGACATAATCAATGCCAGACTAGACGCGTTGTTGCCTCAGAAATTGGCGGAAATTGCTGCTAACAAAACGCCCAGCATGGCCATTATCGTGACAAAAGGTACGCTGGACTGGGCCTATCCGCCATTTATTCTGGCATCCACTGCCGCAGCACTGGGATGGGAAGTTTCGCTGTTTTTTACGTTTTATGGGCTGGAATTACTCAAACGCGACCTTTCCTCACTGAAAATCAGCCCTCTGGGCAACCCCGCCATGCCCATGAAAATGCCAGTTGGGCCACAATGGTTCAGAGGCATTGAATGGAACATACCCAATCTGGTTCAGGCAGCCATACCTGGCTATGAAAACCTCGCCACCAGCCTGATGAAAAAAACCATCAAAAACGTAGGCGTCGCAGATGTCGAAGAGTTACGGCAGTTTTGCCTGGAGGCCGATGTCAAAATGGTGGCATGCCAAATGACAGTCGATCTTTTTGGCTATGATCAAGATGTATTTATCCCCGAAGTAAAAGATTACATCGGTGCCGCCTCATTCCTGCCCATTGCCCAGACGTCTGACGTCAGTCTGTTTATCTAAACCCTACCCATACTCCCACACATATGTCCGGGAGTTATTTATCACAACAGGAATGAAGCATGAACAAAATACTGGTAACCGGTGCTAACGGTTTTGTAGGCAGTCATATTCTCGCTGCACTGCAACAACACAATGTAGAAGTGATTGCAGCCTGCCGTGACAAAAACAAAATACCGTCATGGTTTACCGGCGAAGTGCGCACGGGGGATTTACGTAATCCTGCTTATATACAATCGTTGCTACAAGATGTGGGTACAGTCTGCCATGCTGCCGCATGGACCTCATTGTGGGGGCACGCAGAACATTCAAAAAATTTATATCTCAAACCGTCACTTGCTCTTTTGAACGCCTGTGTCGAGCAGGGAATATCGCGTTTTATATTCATCAGCACTACCAGTGCCGCTGCGCCTGATGATTCACGCGATGCCAATTCACCGGGAAAACCTCGCGCATTCTGGCCGCACCTCAACTCAGTCATCGCTATAGAAAATGCCATGCGTCAGAACGCGAACGGACCAACCACCATGATCAATCTGCGCTGTGGGCTATTTGCCGGAGAACACTATGGGCTGGGATTATTCCCTATTTTGCTACCCAGACTCAAAACCCATCTAGTACCGTGGGTGTCAGGTGGCAGCACTGGCATGCCCATCATAGATGGAGAGGATATCGGCCTGGCATTTGCATTAGCCGCCATCAGTCCAACCCTCAAAGGCTATGAAAGCTTTAATATTGTGGGGCCTGAAATCCCAACCACAAATCAAGTCATACATTTCTTGCATACAGAATACGGTTATCCAGAACCCCACTTCAGCGTACCTTTTCCCATCGCCTACGCCTTTGCATGGCTAATGGAAAAACTAGACCCTGTCGTACTCTGGGAGCCTCTGGTTACCCGATCCATTATTCATTTACTGGAAGAAACTGGGGTTTCAAACCATACCGCCAAAACACGACTTGGCTATCAACCGAGAGTGCATTGGAAAAATGCCATTCGCAAGCAGCTCAAGGAAATGCAAACTAGGGGAAAAGGCAACATGAGGATGTCTAGACCACTACCGGAGATATTGCGATGAATGAAAAGTCATTATCGATATCGATGAGATAAACGAACCAATCGCCCTATAAGCAATTGTTTAGCTTCCAAGAAGCGAGCAACACTTCAAACAAATCCAGATGCGAAAAAGCGACCAAATGGCCGCCGTTAACGTGAGAGATAAGACGAATTAGGCTGCTTTGCGTCGCGCAACACCGAAAAATCCCAGCAGTCCAGAGCCCAGCAACCACACCGCCGCAGGTACTGGGACTGAGGCAACATCGCCGGAGCGAACAGCCACAGCGAATAGAAAGTTGTCCGTAGAACCGTATCCCTGAGAGCCGTAGCCAAAGTCAAACACCCAGCTGGTGGCAAAACCCGGCTTATAATCCGTATTGGTCCAGTATTCACCAGACTGAAGATTGATAAATGGACCGGTGTTGGTCAGACCATAACCAGTCTGCGAGACACAGGAACTGGCCGTAGATGCTACTGGATCACAACTACTTTTGTTGTTGAGCGAATTATAGAACAGGTGCGCCATCTCGCTGACGGTACTGCCCGCATAGGCCGTGCCTTGCTCGCTGATATTTAAGCCAACGTTGGTACTGCCATTGTTACTATAGTTGTAATTTGAAGAGGAATTGAATACCGCGCTACCTTCAAGGGGTTTCACTATAGGCAGGCGCCAGTCGGAGTAGGTTACGTTACGCACACTGTCGTAGTAATTGAGATCGAGAGCCCAGGTATCGGCTTGGTAATAGGTCATCGATCCATTGGCATTGATAGGACCTTCGGGGGAAACGTAGCCAGAGGTTCTGGCGTAGTCGGCATCTTGCAGCCAGGTAACGTTGAGGGCGGTATCGTAAATCAAGCCACCACCACGATCCAACAAGGCAGCTTGGGCGGCACCGGTAATCGTTAACAGGACAGTGGCGCTGAGCAGGGTTTTTCTGATAATTTTCATCTTTATCTCCAGTTGAATTATTAAATATTCATAAAATTTTTAAGCACAAAACCCCTTTATAAATGCCATCAAAGGGTATAGATGGTCATCCTGTGTGGTATATATTTAATCCGCCACCCCAACCAGATGATAAACAGTGAACTTTTCTGGAAGTTGATTGTGTGCGCTAAAAATAACGCATCTGATTTGACAATGCTTTTTGAATAGGCAAGAAATATACCATTAGTATAAAATTCACCGAAAGCTCCTATAAATAGTAGCTTCTCACAAATTAGTTTAGGTATACAGCAGTCGTATTTGTAATATTACCCGACAAAACATCCCCAAAACTCCTCCCTGGAACACCATTCTTTGATAGTTTTTCACTGTAATGCCAATAAACACCTACTGTCCAGATACGTAAAAATGTTCGACAACGTACCGCCATCACAAATGAGCTGTGCATTCCTCTAATTAATTGGCAGTTTCAGATCAATGAAAACTGATCCAGTTAGTCAGATCAAATAGAAGCTTCAAAAATTTTCACATAACCAATTTATTCCAACTTGTTATATATTTCCCAAATCAGTTTGAACGTGCTCTCAAGACACATTTTGCTATCACCATCACTAAACGAGTAAAATAGCATTTTCTACGCGCTATCCTCATCACCCCCATGAAAGCCAAAGGCCTGGACAACCGACAACACATCATTGAAGCAGCTAACATGCTGTTCTACCGGCAGGGGTTTAATCAGACATCGTTTTCTGAAATTGCGGATCAGGCGCACATTCCGCGTGGGAATTTTTACTACTATTTCAAATCAAAAGATGACATTCTGGCTGCGGTGATTGAAGACCGTATTCAGCGCATGCGTGCCATGCTGTCAGAATGGGATACTCAATACGCCAATCCCAAGGACAGATTACATCGATTTCTCGCTATGTTATTAAACAGCGAGGCTGATCTGGTGCGCTATGGCTGCCCAATTGGTTCGCTGGCTGTTGAACTCAGCAAAACGCAGCAAGCCATGCAATCCAAGGCCAAGGACATGTTCGATGTCTTTTTGAATTGGCTCATCCCGCAGTTTGAAGCACTGGGCCATAAAACGGATGCTCGTTTTTTGGCCTTACGCCTGCTGGCAAAGGGACAAGGGGTGAGTGTAATCAGTAACGCCTATGCAGATGCAAGCTTCCTCCGCGCAGAAGTCGCCGAGCTTAACAACTGGATTGACCAGCTCTAGCGCCTGCACCTTATCCTCGTCTACCCTGCCTGCTTCAGGTATAATATTGCTCTTTTACTCACCTAAGCCCATCATTTCTTTAGCAAAGTGAAACCATGAATCTGTCTTCCCTCACCGCCATTTCCCCTCTTGACGGCCGTTACGCCGGCAAGGTAGCCGACCTTCGTCCTTATTTCAGTGAATTCGCCCTGATCAAACACCGCGTAAAAGTAGAAATTGAATGGCTCAAAGCTTTAAGCCGTGAACCAGCCATCGCTGAAGTACCTGCATTTTCTGCCGCCACCATCGCGCAACTGGACGCACTGGCGAACAATTTTTCCGAAACAGATGCTCAAGCAGTCAAAAACATCGAGAAAGTCACCAATCATGACGTCAAGGCTGTGGAATACTGGATGAAACAAAGTCTGGCAGAAAATACGGAAGTGATGAAAGTGAGCGAATTCATTCATTTCGCCTGCACATCTGAGGACATCAACAATCTGTCTCATGGCATGATGCTGACATCCGCCCGAGAAGCGGTGATGTTGCCCGCGTTGAACAATATCATTTCAACACTCGTAAAATTGTCGCATGATCTGGCAGAGTTACCGATGCTGGCTCATACACACGGCCAGCCAGCCTCCCCTACCACCGTCGGCAAAGAAATGGCCAACGTCGCTTACCGTTTGCAGCATGCTCAAGCGCGTATTGCATCCGTTGCCATTCTAGGGAAAGCTAATGGTGCAGTGGGCAATTACAACGCTCACTTATCGGCCTACCCTGAATTTGACTGGGAATCGTTTGCCAGGAAATTTGTAGAAAGCCTGGGCCTGCACTTTAATCCCTATACCATTCAGATTGAGCCCCATGACTACATGGCTGAACTGTTTGATGCCTTTGGCCGCGCTAACACTATTTTTATTGATTTTAATCGCGATATCTGGGGATATATCTCCATGGGTTACTTCAAACAGAAAGTAAAAGCTGGTGAAGTAGGCTCTTCTACCATGCCACACAAGGTCAACCCGATTGATTTCGAAAACTCTGAGGGCAACATGGGGCTGGCTAATGCCCTGCTGCGCCATCTCAGTGAAAAGTTGCCAGTTTCCCGCTGGCAACGTGATCTGACCGATTCCACCGTGTTGCGCAATATGGGTGTTGCTTTAGGTTACACCTTGCTGGGTTATGATTCCTGCCTGAAAGGACTGAACAAGCTGGAAGCCAATCCAGCCCGCTTGCACGATGATCTCGATCACAATTGGGAAGTGCTGGCCGAACCCATTCAGACCGTCATGCGTCGCTATGCAATTGCCAATCCTTACGAGCAACTCAAAGAACTAACCCGTGGCAAAGGTGGCATCAATAAAGAAACGCTACACAGCTTCATTCAAAACCTTGCCATACCCGAGAATGAAAAGCAGCGCTTACTGCAAATGACACCATGGAACTATATTGGCAATGCAATTGAATTAGCCAAACGCATGTAGAAATGCTGGTCGTGAGCACTTTTGCCCACGACCATTCAGTTTTGTTTAATTTTCACACCCAAAACAGCTACTATAATAGCCAGCACTTTTATTCTCCGAGGCTAGCAACATGTCAGAATACTCACTTGACGTCACTACAGAGAATTTTCAGGATACTGTTATTGCCGGTTCCAGCAAAACACCGGTTATTGTGGATTTTTGGGCGCCCTGGTGCGGGCCATGTAAATCACTCAAGCCGATTTTGGAAAAACTGGCAGCGGAATATCAAGGCAAGTTTATTCTGGCCAAAGTCAATTCTGATGATCACCAACAACTTGCCACCCAATATGGCGTCAGAGGCATTCCCAGTGTTAAGGCCTTTGTAAATGGTGAAATAGTAGATGAGTTTTCCGGTGCATTACCTGAAGGAGCAGTACGCGAGTTTATCGACAAACTGATCCCTTCGCCCGGTGATGAATTACGCCAACAAGCTATGGAAGTTTATCGAGTAGGGAAAGCCGCAGAAGCACTAAAAATGCTGGCCTCTGCTGCAAAACTTGACCCGAAAAACGAACAAATCCACATCGATGCGGCTGAAATCATGCTGGATATTGATGAAGTTGATGAAGCCAAAAGATTACTTTCCAATTTACCTCCTGCCTTCCTGGGAGAATCGCGCGTCATTGCCATGCTCGCGCGCCTTGAATTTGCAGACAAAAGCAAAGGCTTGCCTGATGCAATTGAACTGGAAAGACGCATTACTGCCAATGAGAATGATCTGGATGCGCGCCTGCAACTGGCCAACCTGATGGTATCCAAACAGCAGTATGAAACTGCGCTGGATCAATTATTGGAAATTATCAAACGAGATCATGCATTTAGTGCAGAAGCGGGTCGCAAAACCATGCTATCCATATTTAACCTGTTGGGTGGACACGGGGAAATAGTCAGCAAATATCGACGTTTAATGGCAAGCGCACTGCACTGATATATTAACTATTCCGCTTGCATAACCTATAATCCTATAAACAGCCATTTTAATTTCTTGAAGTACGAACGCTGTTCACATTGAAAGATTTACAATCAACCGGTAAATCCACGTTGTTAGGAAAACATGGGCGACGCAGAAAATCTACTCACCGGCCTTCACGTTCTCACAGATTTCCTTGAGTCAGAAGGTAGCATTGACGACAATCTGCAGCAACTCGCGGCCATGTCAGCAAAAATCCTTAACGCCGAGAATTGTTCCATCATGCTGTTGAGTGAAGGGGAATTTGAGGAACTGAGTTTGCGTGTATGCGCGAATCATGGTGATCTGCCTGCCAAAGCCTATAAAGAAACCATGAAAAAGGGCGAAGGCATTTCAGGTCATGTCATTGCCACAGGAAAGTCACTGCTTATCGAAAACATCGACAACTCGGAATTTTCAAAATGGGCCAGACACTCTCAAGACCCTAACAAAAGTGTACTCTCTTCACCCATTCTGATAAACCGCAAGATTATTGGCGTGATTAACGTGAATGGACAGAAACAGAAGCGCCCTTTTAATCTGGATGACTTGAATCTGCTGGATATTGTGGCGCTTTTCATCGGAAAATCCATCCAGGTCAATCAATTGCAAAGCGTTTTGCGCTCTCGCTTTGCACAAATGGCACTGGTGGATAATGCAGGAAAATCTGTTGAAAATGTGATGATCAACGCTGCACAAGACCCTGATAAAATGGCTAAAATCGTAGCAAAATCTTTTTATCGGGAAATGGCCAAATCCGGATTTGGTTCAGCCCAGATAATCAATGCAGCTTCTGAAATCATTTCCGAACTGACCAGAAACCTGGATAAACACAGCAAGCGTGCTGCCAAAAAGTAAACAACACGTTGGCACCTTTACCAAGCGGTTTACGTAGCTTTGCATATTAACCGCAGAGGCGCGGAGTTGATGCACCGTAAATATTAAACTTGTGATGCTTTGTTATAAGGCGACACTATTCACTCTCACAAAGCACGGTGTTTCTCCGCGCCTCTGCGGTAAAAGCTGTGTAATCTGGATTTGCTGTGATTCCAAAATAAATAAGATCTATCTAGTTATCATCCGGAAACATCTGTTTTCCCCTCCCCCTTGATGAGGGAGGGCTAGGGAGGGTGGTAATACCTTGAAATTTAACCCCTCTCCCCTGCCCTCTCCCACAAGAGGAGAGGGAGTTACTGCGTTTCCGGATGAGAACTAAGCAGCCAATCTTTATTGCTAATCAGGAAAGGTTTTAACAATACAGAGGCTTGATTTATGTGTCTTTGCAATGAGTTATTCACCAGCCTGAATATTTAGCCGTCTGCATTGATCCTGGTGATTAATTCCTGCAGTACAGATGCAGCCTTGTCATTTTCCACCTGACAGGTACCTGCATTCAAATGGCCACCGCCGCCATACTGCAGCATCAGTTCACCCACGTTTGTTTTTGAACCACGATCAAGAATGGATTTACCTGTGGCAAAAACGGTATTCTGCTGCTTCAGCCCCCATAACACATGGATTGAAATAGTGCATTCAGGGTAAAGCGCATAAATCACGAATCGATTACCGGCGTAAATGGTTTCCTCTTGACGCAGATCGAGCACAACCAGATTGCCATAAACCTTTGAGCAACGCTTAATCTGCTCCTTGAACTTGGTATCATGCTCGAAATACATATCCGAGCGTTCCTTCACATCCGGCAACTGCATAATCTCGGTGATATTGTGATTTCTGCAATAATCAATCAAATCCATCATCAGAT
Organism: Sulfurirhabdus sp.; assembly: GCA_043759595.1. Lineage (GTDB taxonomy): Bacteria > Pseudomonadota > Gammaproteobacteria > Burkholderiales > SMCO01 > Sulfurirhabdus. The sequence continues at coordinate 27,925 of JAYVLG010000198.1, forward strand.
TGTAATTTGAGATGCGAAAGTCACGAAACCGTCCCAACCCAGTGCGAGCATCCATCAAATAGTTCAACAATACCCAGCCTTCAGGATTCAATATTTCATCGCGAGAAAATTGCGCGGCATCGCCCTTATCCACTGCCGCCATCATGTCATCCCATTCTACAGGGAAAGCCTTTTTTCCACCGTAATAGTCATACACTACCCGCGCGGCCGAGGGGGCTTCCGGGTCTATTACATGGTTAGTGCGTTCACCGGTATTGCGGATGGTTTCAGACAAATGGTGATCAAATACAAGGTGTGCGCCAGGCACATAGGGTAAATTAGTGGTGATATCATTAGGCCCGATTTCAATCTTGCCATCCTGCATATCCTTGGGATGAACAAATTTGATGTCTTCAAGGATATCGAGGTGCTTCAATAATACTGCACATACCAGACCATCAAAATCGCTACGCGTAACCAGACGAAATTTTTTTCCTTCCATAGCACTTGCTCTCCGTAACCAGAAAAAACGACAATGACTATTTAAGCGACAGATCTCATCGCGGAATTTTGTTACAACTTCCTCTTAGCGTTACGTTCTTAAACGACGGTGCTGCACATATTTGATTATCCCCGGCAGAATGGAGACAAAAATGATACCCAGCATGACCAGCGTCAGGTTTTGTTTGACGACAGGTATATTACCGAAATAATAGCCAATGAGAACAAAAAAGCTGATCCAGAAAATACTGCCGAAAAAACTGAACAGTGCAAAGTGCACATAGTACATACGACCAATACCTGCTACAAAGGGAGCAAAGGTTCGTACAATGGGCAAAAATCGGGCAAAAATGATGGTTTTACCGCCGTGTTTTTCATAGAAAGCGCGCGTCTTTTCCAAATATGCACGGTTTAAAAAGCGCGACTGCTGTTTCGAAAAAACTTTCGGCCCGATGAAACGTCCGATCCAGTAGTTCGTGTTATCGCCAAGGAATGCCGCTGCCACCAGCAAGGGAAACAACGTCTGAATTTCCATCCCGCCCGCTGCAGCAAGCGTGCCTGCAACAAACAGCAAAGAGTCACCTGGCAAAAATGGTGTAACCACCAACCCGGTTTCACAAAAAATAATCAGAAATAAAATCAGGTAAACCCAAGAACCGTAATTCTGGATGATCACACTGAGATGTTGATCCAGATGCAAAACGATATCAATAAATAAACTTATATATTCCACAAGGTTTACCTGGTATTAGTACTAAAGATTACCTGTTATGGCAGGTTATCAACCGGCACTTTCTCCGGTTTAAGGAAGTCCTCACGCGACACACCTAACCACAACACGATGGGGCTTGCGACCAGCACGGATGAATAAATACCAAAGATAATACCAATGGTTAGGGCCAGTGCAAAATAATGCAAGGCCTCGCCCCCAAAAAACAACATGGCCAGAACCATCAACTGGGTCATGGAGTGAGTAATGATGGTACGGGACATAGTACGCGTAATGGCATTATCAATAATTTCCGGAACACCGGCTTTGCGCATATTGCGAAAGTTTTCACGAATCCGGTCAAACACCACTACAGATTCATTCACCGAATAACCCAGAATAGCCAGAATACCAGCTAAAACGGTCAGTGAAAATTCCCACTGAAAAAAGGCAAAACAGCCCAGAATAATCACCACGTCGTGCATGTTGGCGACAATCGCGGCGACCGAGAAGCGCCATTCAAAACGCACGGCCAAATAAGCCATGATACCGATGACCACTACAAGCAATGCCAGAGCGCCATTTTCGTACAACTCTTTTCCTACCTGCGGCCCTACAAACTCTACCCGCTGCAGTTTTGCGCCATTCTCTGTTTTCTGCAGCATCGCGAATATTTGCTCGCTTAATTTGGCGCTGGTCACTCCCGCTTTAACGGGCAAGCGCACCATAACATCATGGGAAGTACCAAAATTTTGCACAGCGGCATCCGCAAATCCGTTCTTGGCTAGCGTGTCACGAATCTGGGGGATATCAGCTGCTTGAGGATAATTGATTTCCATCACCGTACCACCGGTGAAATCCACACCAAGATTCAGCCCTTTTGTGGCCAATGCTCCCACTGCAAGAATAAAGGTAACCAGCGATATGATGGTGGTAACCCGCGCATAGCGCATGAAAGGTATATCACTTTTAATTCTGAAAAATTCCATAATTGCTTCCTAGCGAGCCAGCGTTATTTAGATGGAGACTTTGGAAAGTCTTGCCTGTCTTCCATAAACCAGGTTCACAATGCCACGCGATACCATCACGGCACTGAACATGGATGTCAAAATACCCAAACACAATACAACTGCAAAGCCTTTGACTGGTCCGGAACCCAGCCAGAACAAAGCAATACCTGCAATCAAAGTGGTAATGTTAGAATCCAGAATGGTGCCGAATGCACGTTCATACCCTGCATAAATCGCTGCTTGCGGTGACATGCCGGATCGCAACTCTTCCCGAATACGTTCATTTATCAGCACGTTGGCGTCAATCGCCATACCCACAGTCAAGGCAATACCTGCCATACCTGGCAATGTCAGAGTAGCTTGAAGCAGGGAAAGTATCGATAACAGGAACAACACATTCACTGCCAAAGCGAAAGTAGAAATCACCCCAAACATCCGGTAATACATCATCATGAACACGGCAATTGCGGCAAACCCGTAGATATTGGAGTTAAATCCTTTAGCAATATTTTCTGCCCCCAGACTTGGGCCAACCGTTCGCTCTTCAACGATTTCCATTGGTGCGGCAAGCGCACCGGCACGTAACAGCAGCGCCACATCATTGGCTTCTACAGCATCTTGCATGCCGGTTATCTGCACACGGCCACCGCCAATTTCTTCACGGATGACAGGGGCAGTAATCACTTCTGCGTGACCTTTTTCCACCAGTAGAATGGCCATGCGTTTGCCCACATTTTCACGGGTAACGTTTTTGAATATCCGTGCACCTCTGCCATCCAGGTTGACGTGTACGGCAGCCTGACTGGATTGAGAGTCAAAACCCGGTGAAGCATCGTTAATGTATTCACCGGTAAGCACCACATTCTTTTTCACCAGAACCGGACGGCCATCACGTTCTGTATACAGTTCCGAACCAAATGGCACCTGGCCCGCCATTGCCGCTTGAAGTGTGGCTGGATCGCTATGCTCCTCATCCACCAGACGCACTTCCAGTGTTGCTGTACGGCCCAGTATATCTTTGGCTTTCGCTGTATCCTGCACGCCAGGCAGCTGAACCACGACGCGGTCTATGCCCTGTTGCTGGATAATCGGTTCTGCCACACCCAGTTCATTTACCCGGTTACGCAAAGTGGTTATATTTTGCTGCAACGCCAGTTCCTGCAGGCGTTTCTGCGCTTCGACCTTGAGAGTAGCGATTAATTTAAACTCACCCTCTACATTTTGCTCTTTCAGCAGCAGATCACCGTATGCATTACTGATTTCCTTCTCTGCCTTGGCACGGCTATCCGCATCACGAAACTTTACTTCAACAGATTGCCCTGTACGACTGATTCCAACGTAATAGATTTTTTTATCGCGTAAAGTGGTTCGAATATCCCCGGTATAGCGTTCCACTGCTTTATCCAAAGCGGCCTTCATATCCACTTGCAGCAGAAAGTGCACACCACCACGCAAATCCAGTCCCAGATACATGGGCAACGCACCAATACTAGTCAGCCATTTCGGAGAACTCGGCAGGAGGTTCAGCGCAACCACATAACCTGCGCCCAATTTTGCCTGAACAATATCTTTGGCTTTCAACTGGGTGTCGGTATCTGCGAATCGCACTTTGACACTCGCCTGATCCAGGAATACCCCCTGATAGCTGATTTTGTTTGCCTTGAGCGACTCTTCTACCTGCTGCATTAATCCTGTATCTGCTTTGGCTGTAGTGCGTAAGGGCGAAACTTGAATCGCCGGTGATTCACCATAAAAGTTGGGCAAGGTATAAATAAGACCGAGCACCAGGGTTACGGCAATAAGGATGTATTTCCAGAGAGGATAACGGTTCATGCACAAAACTCCGAGAGGCGTGAGATTTGAAACGCAGAGAGAGCAAACAAGTCAGGCTTCGCTTTCATCAGATACTTTTAATGGTGCCCTTGGGGAGCAGGGTTTGAATTGCCTGTTTTTGAACATGCACGACCACATTGTCGGCAATTTCCAGACTGACGTAATTATCGGTCACTTTGACTACTTTACCCAACTCGCCACCTGTCGTTACCACTTCGTCACCTTTTTGCAAGGCAGACAACATAGTGCGCACTTCTTTGGCCCGCTTCATCTGTGGGCGAATCATCATGAAGTAAAACAAGGCAAAAATAACGATAAGCGGTACAAATCCCATTAAATCCGGGCTCGCAGGTGCAGCACCGGCAGCAAAGGCTTCACTAATCAACACAGGTATTCCTCCAAACGTTGCTAATATTTCTAATTAAAGCGCATAAAAAAATGCATTCTAGCACGTTGCGGCACGTGCCTGCCTAAACTCCACCACAAAATCTGTTAACTTTCCTGCTTCGATGGCTTGCCGCAGGCCTTGCATCAATTCCTGATAATAATGCAGGTTATGGATCGTATTTAACCGTGCCCCCAGGATTTCGCCCAGGCGGTAGAGATGATGCAAATATGCGCGAGTAAAATTTTGGCAAGTGTAACAAGTGCACTTTTCATCCAGCGGCGCGGTATCCAATCGGTACTGAGCATTACGGATCTTTACCGTTCCATTCCGGGTAAACAGCCAGCCATTTCGTGCATTGCGTGTGGGCATCACGCAATCAAACATATCCACCCCTTGCAACACCGCATCTACCAGATCTTCTGGCGTGCCCACGCCCATCAGATAACGCGGCTTTTCCTGTGGCAGTCTTGGTGCGGTATGGGCAAGAATACGCAGCATATCTTCCTTAGGCTCCCCTACTGAAAGTCCACCAATGGCATAGCCATCAAAACCGATATCCATCAACCCCTGCAGGGAAACATCCCGTAACGATTCATACATTCCTCCTTGCACAATCCCAAACAACGCATTGGTATTGCCTTCATGAGCACGTTTTGAGCGGGCGGCCCAGCGCAGGGAAAGTTGCATGGATTCCTCTGCCTGCTGCAAATCTGCCGGATGCGGCGTGCATTCATCAAATACCATGACAATATCTGAATTCAGCACGCGCTGGATGCGTATGGACTCTTCTGGCGTCAGAAAACACGGATCACCATTGACCGGAGAACGAAATTTGACACCTTCTTCAGTAATTTTACGCAGATCACCAAGACTGAACACCTGGAACCCTCCGGAATCGGTCAAAATGGGTTTATCCCACCCCATAAATCCATGCAACCCCCCATGCGCTTCAATCACCTCCATACCAGGCCGCAGCCATAAATGAAAAGTGTTACCCAGCACGATGTGTGCACCGATATCATTCAATTCCACAGGGCTCATGGCTTTAACAGTGCCATAGGTGCCAACTGGCATAAAGGCGGGTGTTTCCACCTTTCCATGCGCTAAATGTAGTGTGCCGCGACGAGAAAGCCCGTCTTGCGCATGAATTTCAAATTTCATTTTGCCCTTCTGTTTGTCTTTCTATAAGCATTGCATCGCCATAACTAAAAAACCGGTATCGTTGCGCAATAGCATGACGATAAGCCTGACGGATATTCTCCAAACCCCCAAATGCTGACACAAGCATCATTAAGGTTGATTTCGGCAAATGAAAATTGGTGAGCAAACGCTCAACCACCCTGAAACGATAACCTGGGATAATGAAAATATTGGTATCACCCTGGCCTGCTCTTAATTCACCGCCCGCAGCGGCTGATTCCAATGCACGCAGGCTGGTCGTCCCCACGGCCATCACTCTGCCACCTGATTGTTTTGCCTGCCGAATGGCTGCGATTGTTTCTTCTGGCACGTGGTATAGCTCGCTATGCATTTTATGTTCGGCAACACTTTCTGCACGAACTGGCTGAAACGTGCCGGCACCCACATGCAAGGTGACATACGCAATTGTCACACCCATCTCTTTAATTCGGGACAACATAGCCTCATCGAAATGCAGCCCGGCCGTGGGCGCAGCAACAGCGCCCGGCTCACGTGCATACACTGTCTGATAGCGTTCTTCATCGGGAAATTCAGGCACCCTGGTGATATAAGGTGGCAGTGGCAGACTGCCATGCTCATCCAAAATTTCCAAAACTGTATTTTCAACGTCAAACCGCAAATGATAAAACTCATCCTGACGCCCAATCACAGTCACGCCCACATTGCCATCCAGCAGTAATTTAGCGCCTGGTTTAGGCGAATGGCCTGCGCGCATGTGGGCCAGCACATGATGTTCATCGAGTATGCGCTCCACCAGAATTTCTATTCGCCCGCCACTTTCCTTTTTGCCATACAAACGTGCCTTAATCACCCGGGTATCATTCATGACCAGCACATCACCCGTGCGCAAAATTTGCGTGAGTTCGCCAAAATTCATATCGCGCAGCTCACCGCCAGCACCATTCAACCAAAGCATGCGGCTTTGTACCCGCTTCTCTGCAGGAAACTGGGCAATCAACTCATTTGGCAAATCAAAATCAAAATCACTGGTACGCACGAAATAAATGAACCCAAACTTATGAATTAACCCCGCATTATAACGCTTAGTCCAAAAACGGTGTTTCATAAATTGACTCACACACTGGCTTGAACCTAGAAACCTCAGTTAACCGCTAACCTTACATTTAACTAAATAATTCTAATAGCATTTTAATGATTCCCAGGTTCACACGGCTGGTGAGACCGCTATGGGTTGGATTGCACAGTTTTCGCAGCTCAGGGCGGCGTTGCAATTCCTTGAAATGGAATGACCATTCTGCGTCATTGCGCCTTGCCCTGCGCCCCAAAAACAGCACACTCCAACCCATCCAACCAAGGTTTCTAGGTTGAATACAGATTTACAAACCAGAGTATTCCATAGTTCTTATTCTTGCTAAGGCCCCCGCTACGTCTGTTAAACAAATGTGAAGATCGTGGATAGGAATTTAAAAACCAGCGCTTGCATGCCTGTAAGGTTTAAGGGATAATGCCACGCTTGTAGCAAGCCGGGATGGCGGAATTGGTAGACGCACGGGACTCAAAATCCCGCGACTGTGAGGTCATGGGGGTTCGATTCCCCCTCCCGGCACCAATAGAATCAACAGTTTTTTGAAATTTAATGATGTCTGTTCATCACTGCATTTCACAAAATTTCCCTCCTAAATTTTCCCAAATTGTCCCACAAAAATTCATTTCAAAGAATTTTTTGTTTTCCCTTGAATTTGCTAAATTCAAATCTGTATGATGAACATTTACCTTGAATAAATTTTCAAGAGAGTGCATAAGCCATTGGTGAAAAAACGAAATGGAGATACTTATGGTGCGCGCGAGACGCCCGATGCACTTTAATACGCGCGCTGAGAAGAAGGCATGAGAGCACCTATCTCATCAGGGTACGTTCATTAGATTTTAACAATCTCAATGACTCCAATTCTCGCCAATTCGGCATTTAATGCCGAAAAAGACGAGGTCGTTATGACTACAACGAAAGAACTTCTTTATTCAAAATACAAAACCATTTTATTGAAATTTAGTGATTGCTCAACAGAAATTAACGTAACAGAGCGCCACATATATAATTTGCACTCGAATAAACAATTGCCTTTCCCCGTGATAAAACATGGGAAACTTTGTCGAGTTCATATTGAAGACTTTGCAAAATATTTGGATAGTTTGAGACAACCACAAAAGAAACGTCGCGGCCGTCCAAAAAAAATGGCTCAACCATTAAATCGGATATGCGAGTGTCTTTCAGATGAATAATAATGTTGATCACACTCCAGCCATAAAACTTCTTCTGGATGAACCACCAATCGCCATTTCCCCAACGCTTTGCAGGTTATTGGGCCTACCAGAAGCTGTTTTTCTTCAGCAACTCAACTTTCGTATATATGCAAACCACGATGACCATGCTGGCAAATGGCATGTCATTGAAGAACGTGGGTATCGTTGGGTCTCCTGGACTCAAGATGGCATGTTAAAGGATATCCCACTAGGACGAAGCCTTTCTGTCCATACCCGCGTTATTTCTCAATTGAGGAATAACGGCCTAATTCTGGTCGAGCAACTTGGGAAGAAAAAATGGAACCGTGCTAACTATTACTCCATTAATTTCAGTAATTTTCACCAATTTATTTCCAATGGTCTCGATAACTCATTGATTTTGCCGAGACCATCTACTCCTACCCCACGAAAGAGTGAAAGCACACAAATCGAAGCGCGGAATAATACTGACTCAATCATAGGTAAGTCAGCACATCTACCTATATATAGAGAAAATAGAAAAGAGAGAGAGGGAGGAAACGCTCTCTCCAACATCAAATTAAAACTTGAAACCCTGGTCGGTCGAGGCGAAAAAGACAATCAGGAATGGGATATACGCCGTGTTGCATCAATTATGCGTCTCCTTGAGGATGGTCGTTTAGAGCCCGATGACCTTCAAAAGATTATCGACAATCCAGAAATCAGGTTCCTTTCACGGGTTGAAAAATTTGCACGTTTAAAAGTTGAGGAAAACGAAAAACTTCGACAAAAAAATGATTCAGACTTATCTCGTAAAAATGAGCATGAGAAAAAAACACTAGAAGCAGAGAAACAAGAAATTTTTAATAAATCTTGCTCGTCTTGGCTGGAACAAGCCAATCAAAATCAGCTTATGGAACTTACCAACATAGCTCAAGGAATAGGGCTAGCCTCAATTAACAACAAGGTCAGGGATTGCGTAATATCAACTATCGCTGGCCGCACGCTTGGGGCAGGAACGACTAAAGCTACGATTCAGCAAGCTCTACGCCAGCTTGGACATACTTAAGAGTAGCCCTATGCTATTCCCCCCGATCTGCAGATCGGGGGGCCTTTGTATAATTAGCTGCCTTTGCAAGCCAATCAAGCCCTTCCTGCTCAATCCTTTTGACAACATCCTCCAGTTGGTCAGGACCCGGATTTTTGTATGCCATTAACATCATTGGATATAGCTGGGCAGCACATAAGATACAACGTCGACTCAGCTCTTCAGCCAGAAAGGCTATTTCTGGCGACTTTTTATCTCTCGGGGAAGAATCTCCATGCAGCAGTGCCGAGCGTGCGTTGTAGACTTGCAGTGCGTCTTCATATGCCTGCCCGCCATCTTCATAGCCAAATAAATTACATAATATTTTTATGCGGCTCGCAAATTCAGTCTTGTGATCCCTGTCAAACTTCCCAAAAAGTAGCCGCTCTATTGCAGAAACATACTTAACCACGCTAGCCGTGGATTCTGTGTCAGTAGCGGCATCTCCAAACCAATTGATCGCATCAATGAACCGCTCATGTAAGTGAGTAATTTCATGAGGGTCCACAAGTGGCGCTAGCGCTGATCCCAATACTTGTAGCTCATGCCCACCTCCTTGAGTCAACGCTTCGTACCAGTTCTCAAACCCAACAGGCCCGATACTGCTCGACCCGATTTGGGCATGAATCACGCCCCGTGCATCGGCCCACAAACCGGCTGTCCGTAAAGCATCTCCTCGCGACCATGCCAACCTCAGTCGCCTGGTACGATCCGCCCCAAGTAGGATACGAATAACATTAAGTGCGGTCTCTATAGCTTTTGCTGCAAGCTTTTCTGAAACTTCATGGTCGCAATTGATAATCCGCACTACAGCTATCCAAGGGTAGCCACGATACGTCTTGATTGCGCATGCATGAAGCCCTCTCACTAGATATTTTGACTGTTCAACTGTGGCCGCCCGCTCGCACGGGAAACCTTGTTCAACACGCTTATCTACGTGCTCTATATGAGCGGCAATCTCCGCTTCTACACTTCTTCTGTGAACTTGCTTTTTATTCTGAAAAAATTTCTTCCTTCTGACAAAAGTAACTGGGCCAATACTGAATTCATCAGGTTTTCCATGGAGAAACAGTATACAAGGGAGGTAGTGTTCCGTGATTTGGAGTGATTGCGTTGATTTTTCTGCGACATCAACCAGAATTTGTTCTGCTGTTTTTTGGTCAATTTCTTGATGATCTTTCAGCACTCGCTGCACAAAAACATCAATAACTTCTTGCATTACGCGCTCTTCGCTGACTCGCTGTGCCAGCGTTGGTTCGAATTCAAAAACACGTCCTGCAAGTTTGCCAAACTTTTCCCACGCAAGTGAACCGCATTGAAGTTGCCCTTTTCCATCTGGGTGTGGGATAGTGCAAAAAGCGTCATGACGATTCTTCTGATAATGCGCAAATAGCTCCTTGTGCGGCATTTTTAAGAATCTAAGAATCTGCTTGCAGATAAACTCTAGATCGCGCCTCGACTGCGAAATTATCCTTTTCCGAGATGGATCAATATGTGCGGCAGTGCAGTGGGTCATGTTTGGCTGACTCATTAAAATGAGTTCAATGTGTAGCTCGCTATGATTGGCATATGTACTAAATTAGTAATATTGCCGGATATAGCTATACGCCTTCTCGAACAATTCCTCGTCCGCGTGTAACTTGTATTTGAATAGTGCTTTACGCAGCGCTTTCTTGATTTCCCGCTCGCCGGCCAAGGTATCCTGCCAGCCGGGAAAGCGAACCAAGCGAACAATCTCATCGATGTCCGTCACCACACGCTCGACCATGATCGGCGTCTCGGCGGTTTTCACCTCGTTAAAGAGCGCGGTCAGCGCCGCCTTACCACGGTCCTCGTCCTCCTCAGGTGGAATCTCTTTCTCAGCCTGCAACACCTCCTTGGCGATCTGGAGCAAAGCTTTCAGAAATTCGACGCTGTTGACCTGCCCCGACTCAAACCTATCCCTCAGCGCATCCAGCCGTTCCGATAACGCCTTGAATTTCGGGTTACCGAGATGCTTGCGCAGCCGTCGTGCTACCTTGATTTCGATTTCCTTGGCCTTGCTCGGGTCAGGGTTGGACAGCACAGCTTCCAGCAGATCAGCATCCAGTACTAGCGTATCAAGATCGTCGCGCACGGCATCCACATGCACATTCTGGTGAATCAGCTCAATGGTCTTCGCGCCGAGGGAATGCCAGATTAGCTTGCCGTGACCGCTGGAAGGCTGTACCGACTGATACACCTGCGACAGCCACTTGTAGTCCTTCTCGTACTGACCGAGGATTGGATCAGGCGAAATCGCCTCCCAAAGCTTACCGAGCACGCTGTATTCACCGGCGAAGTTATCGCGCACCGTGTTGTTAGGCAGGCATTGCTGGGCGGCAATCAGGCCCTCGTAGCCTTCAACCGTGCGATCCACGCCAGCGAAGAAGGCCAGACATTTCTGCATTGCCTCCGGCAACCGGTCCATGAGTTCCTGGATGTTGCTGACTACGGATAGTATAGATTTATCATCAAACTCCAGCGCCTTGGCCACGTCATCGAAGATGCCAAGGTAGTCCACGATCAGGCCATGAGTCTTCTGTTCGGAGTAGGTTCGGTTCACCCGGCAGATGGCCTGCAACAGCGTGTGGTCGCGCAGTGGCTTGTCGAGATACATGGCCTGCAAAATAGGCGCATCGAAGCCGGTAAGTAACTTGGACGTGACGATCAGTAGTTTCAACGGGTCGTTGGGATCGCGGAAGCGGTCGAGCAGCCGTTCGTCTTCATCCCGGCTACGTGAGAATGCCTTATATTGGGGCTCGTTCGCATTCACCGTCATCACGATATCGGATGCCTCGGGCGGCAGCAGCTTGTCGAGTTCGGTCTTGTAGAGCAGGCATGATTCCCGATCGAAGGTAACGATCTGCCCCTTGAATCCATTCGGCTCCACCTTGCTCTGGAAGTGCCGGACGATGTCCTCACACACGTACCGGATACGCTCCGGCGTCTTGACCAGCACAGCCATCTTGGCAGCGGTCTTGCCGAGGTTGTCCTTGTCTAGGTCGGAGAGGCCGCCAGTCATCTCCTTGAAAGCCGCATCAATGGCGGCCTTGTCGATATGCAAATCCACCAGGCGCGGCTCGAAGTACAGCTTCAATGTTGCCCCGTCGCGGATGGACTCCTCGAAGCCGTAGCGGCTCATGTAGCCCTTGGTATCCTCATCGGCACCGAAGGCGTAGAAAGTGTTCTTGTCGAAACGGTTGATTGGCGTACCGGTCAGGCCGAAGAGAAAGGCATTGGGCAGGGCATCGCGCATCTTGCGGCCAAGGTCGCCTTCCTGAGTGCGATGCGCCTCGTCCACCAGGGCAATGATGTTGCTGCGCTCGTTGAGTGCACCATCGGCCTCGCCGAACTTGAAGATCGTCGTGATAATGATCTTGCGCACGTCCTGCGCCAGCAGTTGCTGCAGTTTGTCGCGCGTCTCGGCCTTTTCCAGATTGGGGATGTCGGCCCCGGTGAATGTGCCGGTAATCTGGGTATCGAGGTCGATGCGATCCACCACGATCAGCACCGTCGGATTTTTCAGGTGGGGATGCAGGCGCAGTTTTTGCGCCGCGAACACCATCAGCAGCGATTTGCCAGAACCCTGGAAATGCCAGATCAAACCTTTCTTGGGATAGCCGGCCAGTACCCGCTCGACGATCTTGTTCGCTGCTTCATATTGCTGGTAACGGCAGATGATCTTGATGCGGCGCTGCTTCTTGTCCGTGGCGAACAGGGTGAAACTGGAAAGGATGTCCAGCACCACATGAGGCCGCAGCATGCTTTCTGCGGCGAGCTTCAGACCATGCAAAGGATGCCGTTGTGAGTCACCGCCATCCGCATCCAGATTCCATGGCCCCCAATCCTTGACCGGCAGGCCGAGCGAACCGTAGTGATATTCCTTGCCCTCGGTGGCCACCGAGAACACGTTGCAGACAAACAATTCCGGCACGTACTTCTCGTAGTCGTCATGCACCTGTACCGCGCCATCGACCCAGCTTACGGCCGAGCGCGTTGGCGTCTTCGCCTCGATCAGCACCAGTGGCAGACCATTGACCAGCAATACCAGATCGGCCCGGCGTTCGGCGCTGCCGGCACGGTAGACGAACTGCTGGGTGACGATGTACTGGTTCTGGTCGAGGTTGTCGAAGTCGATCAGCCGCACCGGCACATGCTCGTTGTTCTGGCCGAAGGGCATGGAACGCTCGCCGCGCAGCCAGGCGGTCATTTCCTCATTGGCGCGAATCAGGCCGTCGGAGCGCACTGATAGGATGATGGCGCGCAGTTTGTAGAGCACCTCGTCGGCCCGGTCTGGCACGGCGGCGATTTCTGGGTTGAGGCGGATCAACGCCTCGCGCACCCATAATTCAACCAACACTTCCTGCGGCTGGCGCGGTATGTCGGCGCTGGCGATACGGCGCCAACCAAGGCCCTTGTGGGCTCGGCCGTAATTGCTCTCCGGTTCCTGGATGACGTTAACCGCAACAGACTTGGATGGGCCAGCGAGCAGGTCGTGGATGTAGGCTTCGACGGTGTTGGATTCGTTGAAAGAACTCACATATCCCTCCCTGCAATTTCTGCGAGCAGTAGTTTCTTCATTCCCTCAGAAGAGGAGCGCCGCGCAAGCGCAGCCTTTTCTGCCGACTTTGCTTTCTCGATCTCGTTCAGCAACCGTTGTTGCTCATCTAGCGGCGGCAGCGGTAACTGAACACGAAGCAAATTGCTAGCGTTGACGTTTGCCTGACTCACGGCCTTCGTCGCATATGCAAGAACTTGTCGACGTCCGAAATCAGAGTTCAAGTAAAGCGTGAGAAACTGTGGCTCGAGTTTCTCAGGAAGTGTCTTGATTCGAACCAAGTAAGATGCGAAGACGTGATCGCCTTCGAGCTCGTACACTCCAGTCCTACCGACCAATTCGTAGCTATTGGTTCGATTGAAGAGCACATCCCCACGGACAAGACGATAAGATTCGAAATCCTTGTCATTGAGATCCACATATTTGATGTCATTCTCAACGCAGAGGCCCTCTTCGAGGTTCATCATCCGCAGCATCGGATATCGCCCATCCGATCCGGCGTTGATTGAAAGACCATATTGGGTCCCATGCACTACCGAGCCAAGTTCAACAATTGGCCATTCGCGATTAAGTACATCACTCAGCAAGGCACGGATCAGCCGATCTGCTGAGGCCCCAATGCTCTGATGCGCTGCACTGGCGTATTCAATGGCCTTCAGAAGTTCAACAATTCTTGTTTGCTCCGATAGTGGAGCAAGTGAAAACTCAAAATCCGCCAGACTCGTCCAGTTGGTGCGCGGGCTGAGGCTCCCCGCCGAGGTGCCCACCGCGTGATCGAAAAAGGCATCGGTCTGGCAGATGAAGGGCAGCAACTTGGGCAGCAGGACGTTCGCATCCAGAGTTTCCAACACGTAGATATCGCCAGAGCACACGCCGGTGAAATTGGCTACCGCCACCTTGCGCTGGTAAGCGCGGCGTTTGCCGAACAAAACCTGTCCCGGTTTGAACACGCTGGTGAAGGTGACACCGTCCGCTACGTTACCCCAACTACGAATCCGCAGATCACCCGGCTCCAGATGCTCCAGCCCGACAAAACGCTCAACGCCTTCGGCCAGCGGATCTTGGCAGCGTGCCTTGGAGAGGCGCACCACTTCTCCGAATTTAACCTTACGCCAATTAGCCTTAGACATGCTACTCGGCTGCTATGAAACGAAAACTCACACGCAAATCATTCATCCAAGATGGGTCAATCAGGCCATCATGCTGGAGACGGCCGACCACGATACCCGGGTGAACGCCAATTTTTCCGGCGAAATCACATACGGCTGCTTTAGTCCGCAGCCCTGTCAATTGAGGTGCAAAGCGATCAGGGATCAAGAAATTTCCAGCCCAGTCATTGGCTTCACGTTCTTCCACAGAATCCGCTCCCGATTTAGTTGGGTCATCCAGATAAACCGATTTTTTCTCTTTTGCATGCAGCAGTACGTGAGCTGCTTCGTGAAACAGGGTAAACCAGAACTTGTCGTTAGTTTTGCCATACAGGGAGAGTTGAATAAGTGGGCGATGGAGGTTAAGCCACCGCGCAACACCACTGACGTGTGCTTTGGGGATGCCCGGAACCAGCACGAAAGCTACGCCTGCCTGGCGGAACAAGGTGTGCAAATGGGGCTGAAATTCCTCTAGATCAAGGTTAGTCAGCGTACGTATCTCGGCCAGTGCCGCCTCAAAGCGAGCTCGGTCATATTTCGGACCATCTTGCTTTTCAGCTTCCTGCTCTCCCATACGCAACCAGGCAGAGATAGCGCCGACATCGCTTTGCTCCTCTCTGCTACGGCGAAATGCAGCCTGCATTTGACCATAATGGCTCTGCCACTCTTCAGGAGAAGCAACACCAAAAAAACGCAGGCACGATTCCACCAAGCCAGGTTTAGACTTCACGTCTACCCGGCGTTTCTCGATGGCACCTGCATTCATCAATTCTTTGATTGGCAACTGGTCGAGCCAGTCTATCCAACCGGCAAATTTCTCTGCTGCTTCGAGACGAGCACAACGCTCACGGTACTTCGCTTCACGTGCCAGCCAGAAGCCAACGGTGCTACCCACTACACGTTCCAGTCGAATGGCGGCATCTTCAGTAAGCGGAACCTTGCCCTTGATGAGCTGGTTAACGTGCTTGGTGGTATAGCCCAATCGTTGCGCCAATTCGGCCTGAGTCCAGTCACGTTCTTCGATGATGTCGAGAAGAGTGTCCCCTGGTGGAGAAACCCAGTCTGGTGCGAATGGGGCTGCCAAATCATTCATGGTAGTCTCCAATAAATTCGATGCAGATGATTGTGACCTGTGACCAGTCAATGGACAGATCATCACGAATGGGGCAAGGGTCTTGACCGGAAGCAAATACGAGCCTCCAACCTCCTGCCAAATCGAGAGCAATCTGGCCCGAACGATCACCCTTGAGTGGATGGGGATTGCCCGCAGTTAAATCAGTTACCCGGCCTGCTGCATCTAAGTCATCAAGCCGTGTTCTTAATTTACGTGCGCAAGCAGCACCAAGTTTTTTCTCAGCAACAGCCTGCTTTTCACATAACTCTCGAATCTTTTTGTCCTTGAAGTGTATCTCCAAGAGAACCTCGCCATTCTATATAACTTTACCTAATAGGTAAATAATTTAATTGCACTCGCCACAATTTCTATTGAGGCCGGTCGGTAACTAATCCATCCAGTGTTTCTACCAGGTTATCCATCTGCAGCCAAAAATCACGCCCAGATGTTTGCCATTGCTCCCATGCTGCTTCTAGTGTTTCTGGCTGTTGAGATTGACCATTAACGCTAATGACTGAAGCTTGGCGTTTGACGTAGAGCGGGATCGACAGGTTGTCTTTGTTAGCAGAGATTGAGTCGATAGTTGCTACTTTTGCAAACCCTGACTCATCTTGGAAAGCTTGATAGGCATTAATAATACGCTGCTGGTGCTCCGGCTTAAGGAAGCTCTGCGCCCGTTCACGCGTGACCTCACTCAACGCGTCGATGAACAGCACCTTGCCCTTGCGAGCAGCTAGTTTGCGGCGGTTGCAGACGACGATGCAGGATTCCATCGGCGAGTTATAGAACAAGTTCGGCCCGAGGCCAATCACCGCTTCGACCCAATCCAGCTCGACCATCTTGGCGCGCATGGATTGTTCCTCGTTACGGAACAGCACGCCATGGGGCCAGAGAACGGCGCAGCGGCCTTTGTCACTAAGACTGGCCAGGATATGCTGCTGAAAGGCATAGTCGGCTCGGCCCTGGGGTGGGGTGCCGAGGAAGTTGCGGCCCCATTTATCCTTCTCCCACGCCGTGCGATCCCACTGCTTGATGGAATACGGCGGATTGGCCAGAATCACGTCGAACTTGCGCAGGCGGTCACCCTCAATGTGCTTGGGGTCGGCCAGAGTGTCGCCACGAAATATCTGAAAATCCTCAACGCCATGCAAAAAAAGGTTCATCCGTGCAATGCCGGAGGTAATGAGATTGCGCTCCTGACCGTAGAGCTTCAACGTGCGATATTCTCCGCCGCTGCGCTTGACCTCGGTCAGCGCCGAAATCAGCATGCCACCGGTGCCGCAGGTAGGGTCGTAGATCGACTCGCCGGCCTGGGGCGCAAGTAGTTGCGTCATCAGGTGAACGACAGTGCGGTTGGTGTAGAACTCGGCTGCAGTGTGACCGGAGTCGTCGGCGAATTTCTTGATGAGAAATTCGTAAGCGTTGCCAAGTTCGTCCTCGGGCACGTTGGCGACCGAAAGCGTTTGGGTGGAGAAGTGCTCGATCAGATTCTTGAGGGTTTCGTCGGGCAGGCGCTCTCGGTTGGTCCACGGCGCGTCGCCGAAGATGCCGGCGAGCAAGTCAGGGTTGGCGGCTTCCAATTGGCGCAGGGCGGTTTGGATGGCCATGCCGACGTTTTTCGGCGACTGACGTACATCCTTCCAGTGCGCGCCTTCGGGGATTTGGAAGCGGTGGTTCTCGGCAAACTCAGCGTAAGAGAGATCGCTACCAGAATCAGCCAATGCGGCTTGGTATTCCTCTTCCCAGATATCCGAGATGCGCTTGAAAAACAGCAGCGGGAAGATGAACTGCTTGTAGTCACCTGCGTCGATCAAGCCGCGCAGCAGGACAGCTGCGCCCCAGAGATAACTTTCCAATTCTTGTTGGGTGATTCGGGCGCTCATTGCAGCCAGCCTCCCTCAGTCATTACTTTGGCGAGGCGATCCTCGGCTTCGCGGCAGCGGGTGAGTGCATCCTTGAATGAGGCAATGGCTTCCGGCAGTGGCGGGATATCCTCCTGCAAGGGTGGCAGCACGTAGCGGGAAATATTGAGCGTCCAATCCTCGGCCTTGATGTCGTCGAGGCTGACGATGCGCACAGCGTCCTGCACGTCCTCGAAGTTTTCGAACCAGCGCTGAATTTCAAGAGCGTGTTCGGGCTCCAGGTAGTTCTGTGCCCGTCCACGCCTGAATAGGCGGGACGCGTCGGCAATCATGACCTTCTTGCACCGTTGGGCTGGTTTCTTCTTGCGCAGCACCAGAATGCAAGCGGCCAGACCAGTCCCATAAAACAGGTTTGGTGCCAGGCCTATAACAGCTTCAACCAGATCCATCTCCAGCAATTTCTGACGAATCGCACCCTCGGCCCCTTTGCGGAATAACGCGCCCTGCGGCAACACCACGGCCATGCGTCCTTTGACCTCGGCCATCGACTTGACCATGTGCTGCACCCAGGCAAAATCACCCAAACTTGAAGGCGGCAGGCCGGCGAAGTTGCGGCCGAATGGGTCATTGATCCACTGTTCCTCGCCCCACTTTTCCAGTGAGAACGGCGGATTGGCGATGACGCAGTCGAAGTTTGCGAGGCGGTCACCATCGAAGAAGGCTGGGTTACGCAGGGTGTCGCCGCGCACAATCTGGAAATCCTCGATGCCGTGCAGGAAAAGGTTCATGCGGGCAATGGACGAGGTAGTCAGGTTTTTTTCCTGGCCGTAGAGCTTGCCCCACAGGCGCTTCACATCACCGTGCATGTCCTTCACGTGCTGGACGGCGGCGAGTAGCATGCCGCCAGTGCCGCAAGCCGGGTCGTAGATAGTCTCGCCCTCCCGGGGATCGAGCATCTCAATCATCAGTCGAACCACGCTGCGCGGAGTATAGAACTCGCCGGCCTTCTTGTTGGTGGCGTCGGCAAATTTCTTGATCAGGTATTCGTAGGCGTCGCCAAGTAGGTCCGAGGTGACATTGTGGTTGCCCAGGGGCAGCCTGGAAAAGTGCTCGATGAGATCTTTCAGGAGCGGATCGGATAGGCGGTCCTTGTTGGTCCATTGGGCATCTCCAAATACGCCATAGAGGGTATCAGGATTGGCCTTCTCTATCTCGCGCATGGCCCGTTGCAGTGCGTTGCCCACATTGGTGGCCACGGCACGCACATTGTTCCAGTGACAGTCATCCGGGATCTGGAAGCGGTGAGATTCCGGGAATAACGCAAGTTCAGCATCGCCAGTGTCCGCAACAATCTCGGCGTATTCATCGTCCCAGACATCGCAAATACGCTTGAAGAATAGCAGCGGGAAGATGTAGGTTTTGAAGTCAGCCGCATCCACCGGACCACGCAGGATATTGGCGGACTCCCAGAGATGGGATTCAATCTGGTTGAGCGTGATTTCATTTGCGCTCAAGGCTGCAACCCTTCTTCTATTGCATGCAGCCGCTGCTCGGCAAGGTGCCAAGGCAATCTACGGCCATGCACCTGCATCTGCAGATAGGCATTTCGAGCAACCTGAACTGATATCTTCCCTGTTTTCACCATTTCCTCAACCAGCCAAAGTGTTCCGTGAACCTGAATATTTTCCTGATCAGCCACCGCTCTCAAGGCACTGTCACCTGTTAATAATGGGCACTTCTCGTGTTCCGCCAACACCAGCGCGAATAGGTCCATACGGCCTGGACGCGGGTATTTTTGAGCAAGCTGTTCAACCCGAGTCACCATATTGTCATTCAATGACCTAGACTCCAAACCCATTCCCAATAGATACCCATGTTGCTCATCGAGTTCTTCGTAAAACAATACGTCAGGGACAGCAAACTGATAACTGAGACTGAACATTGGAGCAACGAGACCACCAATCTCAATATCGATCAGAATATTGGCATCACTGATGAACAGCAGCATTACTGCCCTCCAAAGCGCGCACGGTTTGGAAGGCGGTCAGAGACATCTTCATCAGCTCTGCTGCCTTTGACTCCCCGATGTAATCCTCTGCGAGTGCATGAAAAACCAGCTGCTCAAACACATGAGCCTTCTCCGCGGGGTATGGTATACATGGTTCAGTTACATGCCACCCTTTAATTCGGAACAATCGGGCCTGATCGCCACGGTAAGCATGCGTAACAATTCCAAGGTCGCTTGCCCGATAGAGAATACCGGCCATGCTTAGGCCAAATTCCTCCTTAAGGAGGGCCAGTTCTTTGGGCTCAATATAATTTCGGTGCTGGCCAAGTTCCTGAAGCACTGACTGCCGAGGAATCAAAAATGCTCCTGCAAATCGATTGCACGCCTTCTCTTCATCGATGTCAGCCGCTAGGCGACCAGCCAACATCAGGTGCCCCAACTCATGAGCCAAGGTAAAACGTTGCCGGTCACCAGGCCAATTACTTCCCACAACGACAATCGGCATCTGGTTAACTTTAGCGGCTAAACCATCAAATTTCCGGTCGGTATTTGTATCTACAATAAAGACACGAATGCCGTGCGTCTCAAGGACATCAATCAGGTCTGGTATGGGATCAAAGCCCAGCTTCCACGCCTGGCGAACGGTCTCAGCCACCCCCTCGATCTGCGAGACGTCTACAATAGCGTCAGGCAGACCTTCGACAGGCGCGAATGGAATTACAGGCGGGGTGGGAAACAGGCTCTCTAGCTCAATTCGCCGTTCGATCTGGTCGATCACCCCATGCGTAATAGCATTAAGCTGTTTCTTGGGTAGAGAACTGCGCTTTCGATACTCAATCCCATCCAGCGCAACAGTTTCTGGACGAAAAAAATATTCAGTCCGCACATTGAGCGCCCGAGAAAGCTTAATCAATATCTCCGAGGATGGCATTGCCACACCATCTTCGTATTTCTTGATAGAAGCATGAGAAAGACCAATTGCATCGCCTAATGCTCGTAGAGATAACCCGGCAGCTTTGCGCGCGCGAAATAATCGCTGGCTAAACATAGTTCCCTCCTAAATCAGCGAAGTTTACAAAAACAAAATTTATTATACATAATGTAAACCATTAATGGGAACAACTAATTCGATACGCGCTGTTTTATTAATCCATGTTCAGCCAATTAACACTGTTCACTTCAAAAGGAGGTTTTATGAACAGTTACAAAGAGAAGCTAAAATCACGGCGATCAATCAAAGCCATTGTGGCTAAAATTGAAATTCCAGGTGCCATTTTATGGGTGCGAAAATACAAAACTGGGAGCGTATCCCTTTGGTCTCAACCCAAAAAAGGAGAATATAAGCGAGAAGCAAAGCCTATCTTACAAAAGTGGGCGTCAACGGTTGGTGCTGAACAGGGTGAACTTACATGGTGGGTTCATGCAGATAAGAGTAGCCTTGCACTTAAAAAGCTCTTTCAGCTTGAAGGCGCCAAAATAATCGAGCTAAATTTGCTTAAACTTAGCCCTTTTATCATAATCACCCTCCCTTTCAACATCTGGGTTAAAAAACTATCCAGCATCCGTAACGGAATATTTTTTCGGATCTAAATGCCTTGCAACAATTCGATAACATCTAACTGGAGCGCCGTGGCAAGGCGCTCCATGTTGTCGATACTTATATTTCTTTCCCCCCTCTCCACTGATCCTACATAAGTCCGATGCAATTCCGCTAGTTCTGCAAGTTCTTCCTGCGATATATCTCTGGCTAGGCGTGCCTTGCGCAGGTTCATGGCAAATCGCTGCCGAGCTGAGATCGTTTTTTTCCCTTTTTTCATAGGGTATCAGCATGCCGATCTTGACGACTTTGAATCTACAGACTATAAGTAGCATTTAGTGGAGGAATAATCACTATTCCAACCTACCCCTCTTTCATGCAATCAAAGAGATGAAAAAGGGAGCGCGCCGCGACTTGTGGCTTATTCTCTCATTGAGATCAAAGCGCTAGTCGTTACTTCCGGAGCAAATACTATTGCTCAGCGGAAGCGAACAATGGGTAGCATCACTCATCAAAAAATGAATTGATGATTAGCCGCCTATTCCGTGAAGGAAATAACATGAATTGGATTAAAAAACCAGAAAAAGCAATGACGTTCTTTGGCTTGATTTACCTTGCTGTAGTTTGTTACTTGTTATATTGGGCATTAGATTTCATTGCCCACCCTAGACTCACCATTCCTGATCCCCAACAAGATTCCCAGTTTGGCTGGTTGCTAACTTATTTTGCTGCCGCTTTCCTGATGGCATATATCGCTGAGATTGGTGTCATCAAGGTAAAATCGAGGACGGTTTTAGTGACAGCTTTTTACGCAATCGGAAGTTTCTTCTTTGTTGTCGATATCATTTCCGGAAATATTGGAAAAATACTATTTTTCGCTTGGATCCTGTTTGCATCGATTTGGGCGAGGAGGTATTTCATTCCATTTCATGTGCGTGATGAACTTAAACGTCAAAATGCGCTGCAAGAAGAAATGCTTGAAGAAATGCGTGAGTATCGTAACATTAATAATTGGGAAAGACGTGAGCGTCCAAGATAACGATTATTACGTTAACCATGTGGAGTGTCTATGACCTACCGAATAGGTAACGTATCAGAGAATACGGGAATCTGGTGCTGGAAAGTAAAAGGCATTAATGGCAAGGGTGTCTACGGCACCCTGACTACAGGTCAGAACGAGCGTGGACTTTACCAAGTTAACATGGATATCAGACACACGCTGATCATACCAGAACGTTTCCATGTATCAGCAGATCTGCCAACAGGAGAGGCGAATCTTTTGTTAGAGCTTGCACTGGATCAAATGGGATGAGGGTCTGAAGTGAATCAGGAAGGCGAAATTGCCTGACGCATCATAATTACAGACCATTCTTCAAAGTTAGCGGAATAAATAATTGTTGAGCAATTTATGTTCATAACAATTTAATTTGTTTGGCGTTGAAGACTACTTTAATTTAAATAGGAGATGATGATGTTACCGAATGGTGTGCTAATCGCGATGGGCATATTTATCATGTTTGGATTGTGTGTGCTGGCTTTTACAATTTATACCGCCAAAAAAACCAATCATAGAAAACAAGGGAAAAACAGCACGATCGCATGATGGCTTTTTTTCAGGACAATACACAGACTGATTTAAGGGGAAGAAAAGTTGAAAATGATTATAGCTCTACTGGTGTTTGTAATAGCGGGGTGCGCTTCTACACAGCAATTCAAATTTACTGAAAATAAAGTAAATAACGGATGCGCAGAACATAATTCTCTGGCTTGGTGTGTGGTTGAATACGGTGGTTTTACTGAAGGCTATGATAATCATGGAAAGACGATAAAATCCACCAAATCACTTGGCAACTCGCCTGGTTCCGCATTACTGACAGGCGCTGCGAGCGGTAGCGTCTTGGCCACGGGTACGCCTGGATTGCCCGGCATAGTTACCGGGTTAGCGGCCATCGCGTACGGCGCAACCAATATTAATAAGGATTTGGAAGTCAAAACCGTACGGACGGATGCTGGTTACAATCATATCTGCGCAATGATGCCTAAATCGATGGCCAGTAGTGCCTCAAATGCAGCAGATCAGTTTTTGAAAGTATTTGAAAAAGGATTGGTTGATGCGTTACCGGCAGATTATACCGGGAAATTATCTAAACCCGATTCAGATGCGGAATATGTGCTGGC
The DNA here is from genome assembly GCA_043759595.1 of Sulfurirhabdus sp. Lineage (GTDB taxonomy): Bacteria > Pseudomonadota > Gammaproteobacteria > Burkholderiales > SMCO01 > Sulfurirhabdus. The sequence goes on from JAYVLG010000198.1 coordinate 51,278, forward strand.
CAAGAAATATCCGAACATTTCACTCGATGGTAATGATTGCCGGAGAGGCTGTTACATATTTACTCCCCGTGCGGCAAACCTCCAAATTGGAGAATCCACTGTTCCGGACTGGGTTTCTGTTAAAAGTAACGTAATAAAGCCAGGTGATCCAATTTGGACAATGTGTAGTCCTGTCTCAAAATTCTGGTTTCATAAATATAGTACAAATCTAGATATGCCACAAAGTTATGGATTTGAAAATTATCCATTTATTGCGAAAGATTACTTTAAAACCCTTTCTTCAAAACTGCCAGACTGGTTTTATCTGGTGATCGCAAAACATCAGTTCTTTGATGCGGAGGTATTGGTTTCGGGTGATATCTATAAGTTTTAAACATGTCGGTTTGATGTCATTTAACAATTGGTCATCTATAGAGGAGTTTATTCAGGTGTGCTCCCCATGGGTCGTCAATTATGTGGCAATTTGCCTAACAGATCATGAATCTGAATTCGTATTCAGAAGATGACATCTGTTTTTGAATTCCGATTCAGATATCTAAATTTGAACACGCAAATCTGAATAATTAATTGCAATCAGTGCAGGATAAAATTGGCTAATACTTAATCTATAGCGAGCAAGGAGTGGTGACCAACCCAGCACACTACATTATTGATAACGATAGCAAAGAACATTAGTACAGAACGCATAGGTAACCAAAACCACCGCACTCAGGAGCCACCGCTTTTGCGGTGGGGCAAGGTATTCAACCGCAGCCCAATAAATGAGTTGCGCCCTAGCGCAGCTTATTTATTGCCGGGGGAGCCACCACCGTAGGCGAGCGACAGTGAGACAGCGCGCCCCAGCGCGCGTTAGGTGGTGGGGGCATCGCCCCGCCGCCCCGCCCGCCATGGTGCGGACGGGCAATCAGGTTCCAGATCGGTGCGTCCAGCAACGACCCCGTAGGGGCAATGCAACCCTGGAGCATTTGCGGAAGGGTAGCAGTAGTCGGCGAAGCTGATTGCCCGTCCGCACGCAGTGCGCCCCGAAGGGGACGGAGCCGAAGGCGGAGAGGCGGGGCGGCGCAAAAATATTTGCATGAGGCAGGAGCAGCGTTCAGCGGCTCCAGTCGTGGCTTCCGAGCGTTCAGCTCGGATGCGCAGCACCACGACGATGCCGAATTCTTCGATTTCACCTTGCAATTGCTACCCCCTGCTCAGGCAGAATATATGCAGAGCACATACCTGAGCATACCAACATGGATATACAACTAGACACTTCGCTTGATGATTTTCACACGCCTCCCAGGATACAAGGCCAGCGACTTGAGCTGGATGCCCTACATCTTCTCCACCGCTTTGGCTGGCTTCGCGCAAGGGAAGTCGGGATTTTATTGTACTCGTCTTCGAATCAATCCAGAACGCTGGCAGAGCGGCTACTAAGACGCCTTGTAGAAAAACGCCAGATATTTTTTCGTCCATTACAAGGAGAGAATGACAGCAAACATGCACGGGCCTATCTACTTGGCCAAGCAGGCGCAGACCGCCTTTGGGAGGTGCGTGGGATTGATGCATGGACTTCAAAAGACATCACCATTTCTTCCACTTGGATCCACGACCTGATTGCCCATCAAATTCTCGCAAAGTGGAAAAACAAGGGTTTCCAAATTGTCACTGGGCGCGAGCTGCATCGCAGAACTCGTTCCGGTATGAAAATTCCCGATGGTTTGGCCAAGCCGCCTGGACAGGACTGGATATGGCTAGAGGTTGAACGTAGCAGGAAATCTGGTCCAGCCATACACAAACAGGCAAAATATTTGGCTGGCGCTGCATTGGGTATGGAATGGCTTGGTTATCAATTAGGCCGTGCAGTTGTCGCCTATCCGGAAACACCAGGTGTCAACCACCGCTTGCGGAATATTTCTGCCCTCTCAAAACTGTCGGCCCCTTCACCTTTCAAAGTGATCTTTTTCCCACTCAAAATTCACCCACTAACGCTAGTTGTGCAGTTTGGACAAGCTGAAGAAATAACGATTGAGCCATGATAAATGACAGACCTTGAAAGCTTGCTGATGTGAACCGACTCTAAACATTGTGGATCGCCCTTGAGCTTATACAATGCTACGCACTATTTTAAGGGGGCGAATTACAAAGATTTTATGGCAATTTGCGACGATATCCGATTAGCGCACTATGATAAGTCCAGTTTATAGAGTTCAGCCTCAAGCTAAAGTAGTTCCCGAGGTCTCGATACGAATGTCACAAAGCGGCACTAAGCTGGGGGTAGGACAGCTGGTGCATTAGTCCGTTAACCGGCCTAAGCTGTCGGTCATTACCGCCAGAATTCAGTTGGAGATGAATGACGGCTTTGCGGCGGGCTGTTAGCAGAAAGCAATTCTCGAAGTGTGTCGATTTCTGACCTTCACTAATGATGGAGCTATTTCTGGTTAAAAATTGTAAGCGGCCAGCCGCTCCACCTGTAGTTTTCCACTAAACCCGTGCAATCTTGGTTCTTTTTCGGAGGGACTCCAGATGGCGAAGCGGCATGGGCAGGA